>JBNMNW010000137.1:0-14488 GCA_051278165.1 Planctomycetota bacterium
ATCGACGTGTTCGCCCGCTACGTCGCCGGCACAGCCGAGCGAGCGTTCGCGATTGCCTGGCACAACGTGGGCTTCCAAAGTGCTGCGTTTCGAACCCTGGCTTTGATCTCTCTACCGGTGTTTGCCATCTTGTGGGCGGCGAGTGCCGTGCTGACGCCAGTCGGCGTTGAGACGCGTCAGAGCAATCCCAACGTGCCGCGCCGCATTCCACAATTGGCGCAGGACGTGCGCGCGCTTGGCGCGGTGATTGGGTTTCTTGGTATCGTGCAGCTGATCGCCATCTTCGGCGGACTCACGGATGGCATCGCCGAGTTTCCGGAAGGCCAAGGACCGAACGGTTACAGGGTCTCGGCTAGTCCGAGTGTGCCGTTGGCTGAAGGGGAATACATCACGTTCTGGATGTCCGTGTCCGACGACATTCCACTGTCGTCGACGACCGAGTTGTTTCAGTACGCGTTCGTTTGCGACAGCGATGCCAACCCGGCCAACAACTACGTGCCGTCACCGGCGTTCCCCGATGACTTCTTTGGCGGCACGGACCGCTGGTACGAGCTCAACTACGCCCCGAGCAGCGGCTGGGCGCTGACGTGTAAATCGGTTGGTGTTGGCAACGTTATCTCGACCGTCGCCAGCGGTGCCCGCGCCATCCTCAGCGGCGATACCATTGTGATGGCCGTTCCGCGCGCTGAGTTCGTCGTGCCGAACCCGCCGTTTCGTGCGTCGACCTTTGCGCACCTCGGTGACTTTGGCCAGAGCGCGCCGTTCACGTGGTCGGGCGATCCGACGCCTTCGGTAGCCGATGGTCTGCAGACTTGGCAGTAGCCGGTTCTACTTGCCGAACGGCTTGCCCGTCAGGTGCAGACTCTTCTTTGGGATGCTGTAGATCAGCGCCGTCACGGCGCTCGCTGCAAGCCGTGAGTCGCCCCCGTAGCCGGCGTTGTCGCGGTTGGGCTGATAGTAGAACGTGCCGTCGTTGCAGTGCGACAGCGTGAACCACCAGCGGTTTTGGTTCATGAGACGTTGGAAGTCCTTGGCGTTGGCGTTGGCCGCGAGTGCGGTGAACGCCATGCCCATGGTTGGCGAGCCATGCGTGTCGGGGAAGCTGTCCGGATTCTCGCCGATACAGTTCGCATGATTTTGCGCCCGCTGTTTGTAGATGGCATCGCGATACGGACTCATCAAATTGGCGAGGCCTGCCGCGCCGGTGCGGCCCATGTCGGCGTAGTTGCTGTGGCTGGGAACGTCATCTTCGTACCACGTGTAGCCATTGCGGCCGGTGGCACGCGCCAGGAAGTCATAGGCCGCGTCATGCAGCTTGCGGTCGACGTCGATGCCACAGTGCTTGATCATCGCCAGCGTCAACGCGCCCTGGCCAGTGATCATCGCGATCGGTCCATAGCCTTCGAAGCCCGGATTGTGTCCCCAGCCACCGTGCGCTTCGCCATCTTTCTTGGGCACGGAACCAGGATGGCTCTCGCGCGCCTCCGGGTTGATTTGGGAGACGTTCGTGTATTGGCTGTGTAGCAAGAACTCTTTGATCTCTTCGAGTTCGGCGAGCACCCACTTCTGCTTGGTCGCGAGGTAATACTCGGACAAGAAGATGCCAGCTGCCATGTAGCGCCAGTTGATCAGAGAGCCGTGGTCTTTGGCTTTGGTCGTGCGGGCGTGAAAGCGCGCACACCGTTCGATCGCCTGCTTGTAGTTGCTGTCACCGCTGGCAAGCAGCGCGAGCGGCGCGAACAGATTGTGTGGCGGACTGCCCCACGAGCCATCGTCGCGTTGCTGTTCCGCCAAATACTCAAGCAGGCTGGTCAGGAGCTGCTCGGTCTTCTTGCACTTCGCCGGGAACGTCTTGCTGTAGCTGCCGTGCTTCGTGCCAAGCTTCAGCTCGACCTGCAGCTCGCGGCTGCCGCGCTCGAGCATCAGCGGTAGACGCCCCTTGCCGTCTGAGGTCAGCGCCTTTTCCAGTGCGTTCGCAAAGTCGAGGATGGGGCCGTACGGTCCGAAGACCTGCATGCCGTAGCCATTGCGATGCGGCTCTTGGAAGCTCTTGCCGAACGCACCAACGATGTGGTCGCCAACCTTCACGCGCTTGGCTGCTGGCGAATCTGGGAAGACGTGGCGAACGACCAGGTGGGTCTTCGCAGTTTCTACGAGTTCGACTCGCAGGCCACTGACGCCAAGGTTGTAGTACCAGCCCGACACCTCGCTATCAGGACCACTGCGAGCCTTTTGACTCCAAGGTCGACCGTCGGAGTGGTAGTGGACTTGGGCAAGGACGGGGACTGCCGCAATCGACAGCACGAGCATCGCGAGGGTATGACGCAGCATGCCGGCTAGGGTAGCGACTATTGCGGCCGCTGCTTGATCAGTTCGTCGTGCACGGCCAAGATTTCGGTGGCGAAGCTGCGGTGCTCAGCCATCACGTCAGCCACGGCGAGACGAACGTTCTCGTCTTGTTGCCGCGACGTATCGCGGCGTCGCAAGATGCGTTCGGCGTAGCTGCGGCGCAGGCCGTCGTGTCGAAGCAACGTGGTCACGTTGGTCGTAACGCTCGTCGCGTTGACGCCGTCGACGCCAACGCTCGACAGCGGCCAGGTCACCGCAAGTTCGTGCACCATTTGTCGCCGCGCATCGTGCGCAGCCAGGATGTTCGCACGTTCGGCAAGGTGTGGCAAATGCCGCAGCACCAGGTCAACGGAGAAGTGCGTCGAAGGCAACTGCGTGTCGCTGGGACAAGCGTGAGTCGGCACCACTAGCACTTCGTCAGCCGCGGCCAAAGCGACCCAAAGTGAGTGCATCTGTTGCGTCGCCCAAACCGCCGCATGCAAATCCAACTCAGGCAGTTCTTCCGGGCGATCAAGTCGCACCGCCTCGTCAAGCTTGCCCAGCGCGACATGCAGCGCCGCAACATCAGCGTCCGCAGCCGTCCCCGTAGCCGCTCGACACTCAGTTGGCAGCAAGTGACGCTGCAAGTCGGACAAGAAGCCTGCCAAATCCATGCAGCCAGTGTGCCCTAGGTACCCGTGCGGTGCCAGGCACAGAAACAACGCATTCGCCGTCTGACCCTCGCTGTGCTGATGAGGACCGTTAGCGTCGCAGCCTGTGGTTTGTACCGGGTACAGTACGCAATACTGAGGGGCGACTATGTTGGGCTTGGCGGCGGGATTTGTGTCGAGCTTTTCGATTAGCTTTAGTAGTTGCTGCTATGGCACTAGCGGTTGCGTCGTGAAGGCGCACTCGCAGACGTCATTGCCACAGACGACCGTTGTCATGCCTTCCGTCACCGAGATGTCCCAGCTGTTGTTGCGATCGAGTCGTTGTTCGAGGAACGCAATGAGCTCGGCCGGAACCGTTACTAGCCGGATCTTGTCGGCTTTGTGGATGCGTTCTTTCTGGCAGCGCTGCTGTAGAAGATCTGGCCGACGATGTGTGTAGACCGCAACCCGCTCGGCCCGTTTGGAGGCGCGATGCAAGCGGTCGGGGGCCGGTGCGCCAACGTCGATCCAATCGGTGACTCGGCCATCGGAGGTCTTGACCCAGAGCGACGCTTCCTCGCCATCGCTCAGCCCCTTGCCGAACGCGAGGCCTTCCTTGTGTTCTAGCACGAAGGCGAGCACGCGCGTCAGCAACCGCGGCCCATCCTCGGATGGGTGTTGGGCGACGCGCAAGTCGTGGTCTTCGTAGACGCCGCGATCGACGTCCGCAAAGTTGATCTCGAAACGGAAGAGCATGAGCGAGTTGCGCCCGTGCTAGCTGATGTACGATTCGATCGGCGGGCAAACGCAGATCAAGTTGCGGTCGCCGTGCACGTCGTTGATGCGGCTCACTGGCGGCCAGAACTTGTGCACCTTGGTCCAGGCCGCGGGGAACACCGCGGTCTCACGGGAATACGGCTTGTCCCACGTGTCGCTAGCGATCGAAGCTGCCGTGTGCGGCGCGTTCTTCAGCGGGTTGTTATCCTTCGGATACTTGCCGCTCTCGATATCGCGGATCTCGTTGCGGATCGCAACCAACGCGCTGCAGAAGCGGTCGATCTCAGCTTTACTTTCACTCTCGGTCGGCTCGATCATCATCGTGCCGGCGACCGGGAAGCTGACCGTTGGCGCGTGAAAGCCGTAGTCCATCAGGCGCTTGGCAATGTCGACGACTTCGACGCCGCTGGTGGCCTTTAGCTGCCGCACATCGACGATGCACTCGTGCGCGACCATGCCGTTCTGACCGGTGTAGAGCACCGGGAAGTGGCCTTCGAGCTGCTTGGCGATGTAGTTCGCGTTGGCGATCGCAACCTGAGTCGCTCGTCGCAGGCCATCCGGGCCCATCATCGCAATGTAGGCGTAGCTGATGGTCAGGATCGAAGCGCTGCCCCACGGTGCGGCGCTGACCGGGCCGATGGCGAGGCTGTCGTCACCGGTCGGCTGACACGGGATCAGTGGGTGGCTCGGCAAGAACGGTGCAAGCTGCTTCGCGACGCAGATCGGCCCCATGCCCGGGCCGCCGCCGCCGTGCGGAATGCAGAACGTCTTGTGCAGGTTGAGGTGGCAAACATCGGCGCCGAGTTCACCCGGGCCCATCAAGCCGACCTGCGCGTTCATGTTGGCGCCGTCCATGTAGACCTGGCCGCCGTTGTCGTGGATGAGCTTGCAGATCTCGCGGATTCCTTCTTCGAACACGCCGTGTGTCGACGGGTAGGTGACCATCAACGCGGACAGATCGTCTTTGTGCTGCTCCGTCTTTTGGCGCAGGTCAGCCATGTCGATGTTGCCATCCTTGTCGCACTTGACGACGACGACCTTCATACCGCACATGGTTGCGCTGGCCGGGTTGGTGCCGTGGGCGCTCTCCGGAATGAGGCAGACGTTGCGCTGCTCTTGGCCGTTCTTGCGGTGGTAGGCGCGGATTGTCAGCAGGCCGGCATACTCACCCTGCGAACCGGCGTTCGGTTGCAGCGAGCAAGAATGGAAGCCCGTGATGTCGCACAGCCACTTCGACAGGTTGTCGAACATCTTCTGGTAGCCGACGGTCTGATCGAGCGGCGCGAACGGGTGGATCGCGCCGAAGCCTGGCAGCGACACCGGATACATCTCGGTCGTTGCGTTGAGCTTCATCGTGCACGAGCCAAGTGGGATCATCGACGTCGTCAGCGACAGATCCTTATCTTGCAGGCGATGGATGTAGCGCAGCAGTTCGCTCTCACTGCGGTAGCTGTGGAACGTCGGGTGCTCGAGGTAGGGCGCGGTGCGCGCCATCGCGGCGAGTGCTGGGGCCTGCTTGTCGACAGCCAGTTGCAGCGGGCTGCCACCGAACACGGCGAACAGGTCCTGCAGGTCGCTCAGTTCGACGGTTTCGTCGAGCGATACGCCGACGCTGCCATCGTTAAAGTTACGCAGGTTGATGCCGGCGGCAACCGCGGCAGTCATCGCCGCTTCGCTGCCTTCCTTCGGCCAAACACGCAGGGTGTCGAAGCGCGCCCCGTCGAGCACCTTGTGGCCAGCCTTGGTCAGTGAGTGCGCCAGGCACTCCGTCTGGTTGCGGATCCGCTCAGCGATTGCCTTGAGCCCTTCCGGACCGTGGTAGACGGCATACATGCTGGCCATCACTGCTAGCAGCACCTGCGCCGTGCAGATGTTGGACGTCGCCTTCTCGCGGCGAATGTGCTGCTCACGGGTGCCGAGCGCGAGGCGCATGGCCGGCTTGCCGTCGGAGTCAATCGTCACGCCGACGATGCGACCCGGCAGTTGCCGCTGGAAGCCCTTGGTCGCCGTCATGAACGCAGCGTGCGGACCGCCATAGCCGAGCGGCACGCCGAAGCGTTGGCTGCTGCCGCAGACGATGTCGGCGCCGAGCTTGCCCGGCGACTTCAGGATGGTCAGCGACAGTAGGTCGGCGGCGACAACCACGAAGCCACCGGCCGCGTGGATGCGTTCGATCGTCGAACTCGGGTCATCGATGATGCCATCGCTGCCAGGATACTGCAGCAGGATGCCGAAGTGCTGATCCGTGAACTTGGCGGCGCGGTGGTCGCCGACTTCGATCTGGATGCCGAGTGGTTCGGCGCGCGTGCGCAACACGGCGAGCGTCTGCGGGTGCACGTTGTCATCGACGAAGAACGTGTTGACGCTCTTGTTCTTGTGCATGCGATGGCACATCGCCATGCCTTCTGCAGCAGCTGTCGCTTCGTCGAGCAGCGAGCTGTTCGCAACCTCAAGACCGGTCAGGTCGAGCACCAACGTCTGGAAGTTGAGCAGCGCCTCGAGGCGACCTTGCGCAATCTCTGCTTGGTAGGGCGTGTATTGCGTATACCACCCCGGGTTCTCCAGGATGTTGCGCTGGATCACGGCGGGCGTCACGGTGTCGTGGTAGCCCAGCCCGATGTAGCTGCGCATGACCCGGTTCTCGTTGGCGAACCCAGTCAACTCCGCGAGCGCGTCCCGCTCGGTCATCGCCGGCGTCGTCTTCAGCTCAGTTTGCCAGCGGATGCTGCTCGGCACCGCCTTTTCGGTCAGGTCTTCGAGCGTGCGGCAGCCGAGGGCTTGCAGGATCTGATCTAGCTCGCTGGAACTCGGGCCGATGTGGCGGTCCTGGAACTGATCGTGGCGGGGAAATGCGGAGGATGCGTTGGCCATGGAAGGAGGGTCCACTGGTCGGGTCGCCGACTTTGTGGGGCGAGCAGGATAGGTCGCCACCCCGCTGGCGGAAAGGGCCGGTTGCAGACTCTTCTTCCCTTATCCTGCAGTCGCATGCCGCTCGCCACAGCAGTGACAGTGGGTCGCCAGCGCCTGTCCCTGCTCGTTGGCCTGCAGCAGATGCCTGGGAAGGTGCAGCACATGGGCGCAACGGTGGCATTGGCGGCGTTCCGCACTTGGGCGTCCGCAGTTACCGCAATAGTGCGATTGCTCGTCCGACGGGTGGCCACAGCCGCAGCAGTGGTGGCCCGGAGCCGCCGTTGCGGCGGGCAGATCGGTCAATTCGCGCAGGCACAGCAGGCTGTCGGCGGCTTTTTCGAGCGCGGCCTGGGCTTGGGGCATCTTCCGGTCGAGTTCGATGGCCAGATCCATGGCTGTGATCCGCGCCAATTTCTGGCGAAGACGCCGCGCCGCTATTGACGAGGACACGGTCGGCCATGCCAACCAACGCATGGCTCGCGAAGACCGCGAGCAGGCCGAGGATGGCGGTGACGATCAGCAGTTCGATCAGCGTGAAGCCGTCGCTGCCACGCGTGCGTTGGGCGTTGCTCATGACGAGGGTTCGACGGGTTCGTCGTGCGCGCATTCCCGCGAGCTGTCAGGTGCTTTGACGTGAGCCGCTTGGTGGCGCGTTCGTTGGCGATGAGACGGCCCAAGGGGCTGCGGCCTATCGGTGTTGGTGTGCCACCGAAACTTCGTCACCGTGGGCGGATGCTACGTGCCGAAGTTCTGTCGGCGCGAGATCGAGGCATTCCTACGTTGCGGGATCTTGGCGTATGGCTTCGAACGGGGCTGGCAAAGAAGTGATGACACCAGCATCAGGAGGCGATCGCTTCGCCTAGGTGTCGGGCATGGCTACTTCAGGATCTTGTGTAACACGTGGCCGTGGACATCGGTCAATCGCAAGTCGCGGCCGCCATAGCGATAGGTCAGGTCCATGTGGCGGATGCCGAGTTGGTGCAGCACCGTTGCCCATAGGTCGTAGACGGTGCACTTGTCTTGCACGGCGTGGTAGCCGTACTCATCGGTCGCGCCGTAGACCATTCCTGGACGAACACCGCCACCCGCAAGCCAAATCGTGAAGCCCAACGGGTTGTGGTCACGACCATCGCTGCCCTGGGCGAACGGCGTTCGCCCAAACTCGCCGGCCCAAACGACGAGGGTGTCGTCGAGCAGGCCGCGCCGCTTCAAGTCCAGGATCAGTGCCGCAATTGGCTGGTCGACCTGGTGTGCCATGGCGCCGTGGCCCTGCTTCAGCTGGCTGTGCTGGTCCCATGGGTTGGCGCCATTGCCGCCACCGATGTTGGCCGAAAGAGTGCTGAGTTCGATGAAGCGCACGCCGCGCTCTACCAGTCGTCGCGCCAATAGGCACTGCCTGCCGTAGTCGGCCATGCGACGATCCGCATCGAGCATGCCGTACAGTTTCTTGGTCGCCTTCGTTTCGCCACGCAAGTCCGTGAATTCCGGTACGGCGGTCTGCATCCGGTATGCGAGTTCGTAGTTCTCAATCGCGGCTTCGATGTGCGGATTCGAATCGGTCGATGTGGCGAAGTCACGATCCATGCGTTGGATGAAATCGAGCCTTGCGCGCTGCGAACGATCCGACTCGGCAGGCACCAGGTTGCGCAGTGCTTCGCCGTGGTCGGCGCGGATGATCGAGGCCTGGTGGTTGGCTGGCAGGAAGCCACTGCTGAACAACCCGGTACCACCATGCGGGATCGCCGCGTTGCCGCTGCGCAGCACCACGAAGCTCGGTAGATCCTTGGCGTCGCTGCCGAGTCCGTAGCTGGCCCACGCCCCGGCACTCGGGTGACCCATGAACGGAAACCCCGTGTGCATGAAGTAGTTGCCTTGCGCGTGTTCGCTGAAGTCTGCCGTCATCGAGCGCACGATCGCCAACTCGTCGACGACTGATGCCATGTGTGGGAACAACTCGCTGACCGCAATGCCGCTTTCGCCGTGTCGATGAAACGGCCAGTGACTCGGCTGGATTTTACCGTTTTGGTTGAACTGCGTGCGCTCGATGGGCATCGGCATCGGCTGCCCGGCTTCCTTCTCAAGACGTGGCTTGGGATCGAAGGAATCGACGTGCGACACGCCGCCCGACATGTAGCAGAAGATCACGTGCTTGGCCTTTGGCGTGAAGTGCGGCCGTTTGGCCCCGTCGGTCAAAAGCAGTGACTGGGCGTTGACGGTCTCACCGAGCAGGCTGTTCAGCGCAACCAAGCCGAAGCCGGTCGAACAGTTGCGCAGCATGCTGCGTCGTGAGATCGGGAGGCCGCTGGGTAAGTCTGGTCTCATCGCACGTACAGAAACTCTTTGAAGTTGAACAGGCTTTGCGCGAGGTCTTGCCAGGCTCGCTGTGGCCCCTCATCGCGTTGCCGTGGGTCGTCGATCTTTGCGATTTGCCGGGCCAATTCTTCGATGCGTGCGCCAATGCGCGCGTGCTGGTTGCGCTGGCTGGTCGTCATTGCGGCGAGAACTTGTGCATCCCCGAGCCACTGGCGCTCCTTGCGGAAACTCGCCTCGACCTCGATCTGGGTGAGCGCGCGCCCGTACAGGCGAGCACGCAGCAAGCGACCGTGAAGGTACTTGCCGCCATTGGCGGGGGAGTGCCGCAACCCGAACAGCACCACACTTTGGCCGGCGTCGAAGGTTGCCGGCGATGACTGGTAGGGCTTGCCGTAGCGGCGGCCATCGCGATAGGCGGTGATCGTGCCATCCCGGCTGTAACTGATCGCTACGTGCACCGCACGTCTCTTGGCATCGGACTCGACCGCTCCACCGAGCGACTGGGTTCGGTGGAAGTTGTCGCTGCCAGACAGCCACTGCATTGCATCACGTTCGCCGAACACGATCGCATCGAAGACGTTGCCGCCAACTGACTCGACGCTGATCACGCCACCACCGCGCTGCTCAAGGTTGTCGAGAACGACCCATGCCTCCAGGGTCTTCTCGCGCAGGTCCCTAGTCAGTCGGGCCGTCTCGACGTGTCCCTGTCCCGTCAGAACGAGGGCGCCGTCTTGTAGTTGCACCTTGCCGCGCATCTGGCCGTGCAAGGAGCCAATGGAGTCCTTCAAGTCGCCGTCGAATTCCCAGTTTGCAATCGGCTTCGGACCGTCGGGCTTAGCCTCTGCGTGCTGCTCGATCGATGCCAGTAGGCGCTTCTGAGTTGGTGCCATGAGCGCTGCTTGTTGACGTCGGGCCCCGCTAACTTCGGTCTGCAAACGGGTAAACTCTCGCGCCGTGGTCGCGGCTTGGCTCGTGATTGCGGTCAGGAAGTCGGCGCAGCGTTGCTGTTCGCTTATACTGGCCTCGCGCCCGAACGCGGTCAGGAACATGCGCTGGATCCTGGCCGTGTCGTCGTCGAGCGAGCGATCAGACAAGATTGCGTCAGCCCAGTTTCTGGCCTGGGCGATCACGAACGGGTCATTGAGCAAGGTCAGCGATTGCGCCGGCACATTGGTCGATTCTCGACGGCCGTGAGTGGTGTGCGGTGCCGGTGCGTCAAAGGTCGACAGGAACGGGTCGAGGCTGTTGCGCTTGACGCCGACGTAGACACTGCGGCGGCGCGAGTCGCCGGCGACGGCCGGCCCATACATGCTGCGGTCGATCTGCCCACTGACAGCGATGATCGCGTCGCGGACCGCTTCGGCCTGCAAGCGCTGCACCCGAAAATGTGAGCCCAGTCGATTCGCAGGATCGACTTCGGTTGCGCGATTCGACGCGCTGCTGTTCGCCTGGAACGTCTGCGATGTGACGAGCAGCCGGATCATCTGTTTGCTCGACCAGCCGGAGTCGACAAGGGTTTTCGCCAAGTAGTCGAGCAACTCCGGATGCGTTGGTTGGTCACCGAGTCGGCCGAAGTTGTCGGTCGTCGCGACGATGCCTCGGCCGAACAAGTGGTGCCAAAGCCGGTTGACCGCGACGCGGGCCGTGAGTGGGTTGTCCGCGCGCACGAAGTCGTTGGCGAGGTCGAGGCGGCCACTGTTCGTCGTCTCGTAGGGGCTTTCATCGATGGCCGCCAGGAACCGCCGACGCACCGGCTTGCCCGGTTGCTTGTGGTCGCCCTTGTGGAACAGCGGTTGATCGAACGGCTCGGTCTCGAGGATGCCCGGCGCGCGCCGTGGAATCGGCACCTGCTCTTCGAGGTGGCGGTAGTTGGCAACTTCGTCAGCGAGTGGTTCGAGTTCGCGCAACGTCACTGGTAACAGTCCGTCGCGGACGAAGAACCCCAAGAACCGCGCCTGTTCGTTCGAGAGCGTAGCGCGCTGCCAGGCGCGGATGCAGGTGCGCAGGCTCTCGGCGTAGCCACGTGCGAGCATGGCCATGCTCGTTGGCGGTGTCTCCGCCAGTGCCAGGAACAGCGGCGTTACAAAGTCGGCCGCTTCATCGACCGGCCGCTCGCCACGTTGCTGTTGCTCGGCCGAAACCATGATGGCTTGCGTGATTCCGAACCACGACCGCGTCGCACCAGTGTTGGCTTCGACGGCCTGGTCCGCTGCCGTCGACAACTCGAGGTAGCCGTGGTCGCCATGCCAATAGCTCGTGTCCCAGCGTACCCAGCGCGACTTGCCGTCGTCCATGTGGTGGATTGGGTACACCGTTCCGCCACGCGGATAGTTCTGCACGACGTAGCGCGCCCGCGCGCCGCCGTCGCCGACAACGCGCACGTAGATCTCTTTCATGTCGAACGAGAACCGCGGCGAGGTCAATACGCCGTTGTGTTTGCTCGACAGCAAGTGTGAGTAGACTCCGGCTGGCAACAGCGTGTCGATGACTCGGTCTCCGTCGGGAAGAACTCGAAAGCCACCGGCTGGCGTCGGCTTACCGGTGAGTCCCGCACCGTAAGGATACCATTTCGCGTAATCCTCTCCGCCAAGATCCCAGCCGACGGCGTTCGCCTGCAGCCGGTTCCGTCGCACGCGGCTCTCGCGCCAGGTGTGCACCAGTTGTCGCCAGTCGCCTGCGAACGTCGCGGGCTTGACGGGCGCGAGGCGGGCCCACGCGTGCAGTGGATTCTTATCGTCCTCGCTGGCCTTGTCGAGCAGGCCCTGCATCACGGCGTCTGGCGCGAGCAGCCTGTTGATGACGTGTTCTGTCGTCGCCAGCCAGGCCTTGGCGAGGCCCTTTTGGATGCGACCCTTGCTGGCCACAAGCTCCGTCTTGTTGGTCGCCAACCGTGCCGGCGTGTCGATCGTGACCATCGCGGGGCGGCAACTCGCGAAGATGCCGTAGATGGCATAGAAGTCGTCTTGGCCGATGGCGTCGAACTTGTGATCGTGGCAGCGCGCGCAGGACACCGTCAGTCCCATGAATGCCTTGAACACCACGTCGATCTGATTGTCCGTGAATCGCACCTGCTCTTCGAGGGCGTCGGTCGGCGCGTAGCCGTGTTGCACCATGCGAAACTGAGCGGTGCCGATGCGTGACTGGTTGATGCCTCGCTCACGGTCTATGCGAGGCTCGGCAAGCAGGTCGCCTGCGAGGTGTTCCTTGACGAGTCGGTCGAACGGCACGTCGGCATTTAGTGCCCGAATCAGGTAGTCGCGGTATCGCCACGCGTGGGGGATGTTGGGATCGCCTTCACTGCCGTGCGAATCGGCATAGCGCAGCCAGTCCATCCAATGGCGCGCCCAGCGTTCGCCGAACGCTGGGCGGTTGAGCAGTCGATCGACAACGGTCTCGTAGGCGTTGTCGGAGTCATCGGCGACAAACGCCATGACCTCTGTTGCTGTTGGCGGCAAGCCGGTAAGTGCGAAGGTCACACGGCGCAGTAGCGTGCGCCGATCGGCGCGTGGCGCCAGTTCGAGCCCCGCACGGCGCAAACTATCGACGACGAAGCGGTCGACGGGGTGTGGTGATTGCCCGACGCTGGTGAGCGCGGGAGGCTTTGTGCTCGCAATCGGCTGAAAGCTCCACCACTGCTGGCGTCGCCGGAGCATTGCGTCCCAGTTGAGCGTTGCCGCGAGTTTGGTCGCGGCTGGCGGTTCGTCGCGCGGGTCCGCGGCGCCGCTATCGATCCAATGCTCAAAATCCCGAACAACGGCATCGCTGAGTTTCGGGCCCTCTTTCGGCATCCGCAACTTCGGGTGCTGGTGCCGGATTGCGCGAATCAGCAGGCTCTCGGCAGCGTTCCCGACAACCATGGCGGGACCCGACGCGCCGCCGCGACGCAGCCCAGCGCGGTAGTCGAGGGCGAGGCGCGCCTTCTTGGTGCCTGAACTGTTGTGGCAACGGTAGCAGTGTTCGGCGAGCACCGGACGGATGCGGTTCTCGAAGAACGCAAGCTGAGGTGATTGAGACGCAGCGGTTGCCGTGCCGGGCAAGGCGGCGGCAAGGGTCAGCAGTAACGGGACAAGGGTTGCGAGGCGCATGGTGTCGCGGTCTGGACCGAGAGACTACCGGATCTGGCTGGCGACGCGTAGCAAAGACAACGATCGCGACAAGGCCGAAGAACAACGGCATTCCGCCAAGCCCCGATCGCCCGACCACCTGGCATGAACGCGTTCGCGGCACGATGGGTGCAGACCGTGAAGCGAAAGTGCCTGAGCAAGCTGATCCTGTTCGGCCAAGAACATCTGCGGCGCGCGCTCAGTGAGTTCGTTCACCACTATCACGAACAGCGACCGCATCAGGGCATCGGCAACAAGCTGATCGCGCCGAGCAACGGCGAACTGCCAAATGGCGGCAGGGTGGTCGTTGATGAGCGACTCGGCGGGCTACTGCGCAGCTACCGCCGCGCGGCCTAACGGCCCAGTTCCTCGCTGACGGGCTGGCTACCGTCCACGATCGCGCCACCGGTATGTGATCTCAGCGCAGATCGACAACTGCCTAGTGATCACCGGCCTGAGTGAACTGGCCAATTTGACGCCAAATCAGCTCCGCCTAGTTTCTGGATACCACGGGCCCGGCGCTGGTTGTTGCATACCGCCTGTCAACGGTGCGTAGCTCTCGACAAGGGTCGCCTTAGCAGGTGAGATACTTGGCCAGTACGGCGCGCAAGCCGTCGAGTCTGGCCGGCTTCTCGAGGAACCCACTCATGCCAGCGGCGATCGCTGCATCACGATCGGCCCCGAACGCGGCCGCGCTGAACGCGACGATCGGCACGTTACTGCAGGGACCCTTACCGGCACGAATGCGATTGGCAGCTTCGATACCATTGAGATTAGGCATCATCAGGTCCATCAGGATCAAGTCAAAGTGCGTCGATTGGGCGACGTCGACCGCACCCAGGCCGTCCGCAACGACGGTTGCAGTGATACCGAGTTTCTGGAGCATCTTCTTGGCAATGAGCTGATTGGTCGGATCGTCTTCGGCGACAAGGACCGTATGGCCCTCAAAGGAATCAACCCAGGCGGCTTCGCGTCGGCCGTCCCGCCGCGCGACCGGGGCACTGCTCGCTTCGATCTTGATGCACATGCGGAAGTGGCTGCCCGCATGATCACTATGAACTAGTTCGACGTCGCCTCCCATCGCCAGAGCAAGCTGCCGCGAGATGCTGAGACCCAGGCCCGTGCCGCCAAATCGGCGCGTGGTCGACGCGTCCTCCTGCACGAACGGCTCGAACAGGCGCTGTTGATTCTCGCTTCCAACACCGATGCCAGTGTCGCGCACATCAATCGTGAGTTCGTCGGTGGTTAGCAGCTGCACGTGCAACTCGACATGACCTTTCGGCGTGAACTTCAGCGCGTTCCCGAGCAAGTTAGACACGATCTGGCGGACGCGATCGGCATCCATCAGCAGCCAAAGGTCGGTCGGTGCGTCGATCCTAACCCGCAGGTCAACGCCACGCTCACGCG
>JBNMNW010000138.1:0-14312 GCA_051278165.1 Planctomycetota bacterium
CAGGATCGTCGACTGTCGCTTCCTGCGTTCTGGTGAGGATGCGATCGATGTCAGTGGCTCGCAGATGACCGTCAGTGGCTGCTACTTTGAAGCCATCGGCGATAAGGCGTTTTCGATCGGTGAAGGCTCCGACGTTACCGTGCAGTCGTGCCACGTCGTGTCGGCTTCGATTGCAGTTGCGGCCAAGGATCGTTCCAAGGTGACGCTTGCGGAGTTTACCGTGGATGCCGTTGAGCAGTTCGTCTTCGCTGCCTACGTCAAAAAGGCGGAGTTCGGTGTGTCCCAGCTAACGGCGACGGATCTGCATTGGAACGGCGATGGCGCCGCCAAACATCTTGCCCAGACCGGTTGTGAGGTCCTCGTTGACAACCAGAAAGTCATCACTCAAGACCTCGATGTTGACGCGCTCTATCGCCAGAAGGTGCTCGGTAAGTGATGCGCTACGAGGTCAAGCTGGTCGGTGCCGAGGCTGACTTGCCGCGCGTGAATGCCGAGTTGCGGTTGCTGTCGTCGTTGTTGCGGCCGCTGCACCCGACTCGGGTGGTGCAGAGTGTGTATCTGGATACCGATGATGGCTTGGCGATGCGTGATAATCTGTCGGGCATCTCGTCTCGTCAGAAGCTCCGGTTCCGGTGGTATGGAGAAGGCAGCGAGCACGTCGAGGGCCAGCTCGAATGGAAGTGGCGCAACAATAGCCTTGGCAGCAAGGACGTAGTGCGGCTTGAACCGATGCAAGTCGGTGGCGCGACCCGACGTTCGTTTGCGCAAGCCTTGCACGGCGGCGTGCCACCGGTGTGGCAACAGCGGCTGCGCGGTCGGGTGCCAGCGCAGTGGATTCGCTACCGACGCGACTACTATGGCTCGGCGGATGGCGATCTGCGCATTACCGTCGATCGAGAACTGTGTGCGTTCGATCAGAGGTTTGACTACGTCTTGTCGTGCGATCGAGCGACGCCGCTACCAGCCTTGTTGATCGTCGAGGTTAAGGCCTCGGCGGATCACCGTGAGACGATTGAGAGCTGGCTTCAGACTGTCGGCTTGCGGCCGAGCAAGTGCTCAAAGTTCGTCTTAGCGTCCCAGCCTGGTGAAGGCCCGATGCCTTCCGTGTTCGGCTGAAGATGCAGTGTCTGGCCGTTAGTGTCTGGCTTTGCTCGGCAGGCAACGTTGCATCATGGGCGCGGTTCAACTTGCCCGCCGCCACAGCGATGCGCACATGCCTAAGACTTTAACCGCAATCCCGCTTCACGGATCGAGAAGCACTGCTCCTGCGGGCGGTTGCCGAAGACATTGACGAAGACATTGACGAAGACATTGCCGAAGGCAGTGTTGCCGACGGCATAGCGATCTTTGAAGATGATCTAGAAGCCTTCTGATTGCTCAACTGGTCGGAATGCATCGCGTCTTGCGATAGTCTCGGTGCTGCTACAGGTGTCTGTCTCGCGACGAATCCACTCGCGTGCCGAACAGCTTAACTCGAGGCCGTAGGAACGGTGCCCGAGATGCTGATGCAGATCCTGGCGAAGGCAGAAGGAAATTAGTCATGCATGAGATCATCTGTCCGCACTGTGCCAAAGCATTCAAGATTGACGAGGCCGGCTACGCGGACATCCTGAAGCAGGTTCGCGATGGCGAGTTCGAACAGCAGTTGCATGATCGACTCGAGCTTGCTGAGAAGGACAAGCGCACTGCCGTCGAGCTCGCCACGACCAAGGTTACAAGCGAATCGCAGCAGGCTGCCGTAGCCAAGGACGCCGAGATCCAGGACCTCAAGGCCAAGCTCGAGGCCGGTCAAGTCGCGCGGCAGCTCGCGGTCACCGAGGCTCTCAGCGCCGTGGAGAAAGATCGCGACACCATCGCGAACGAACTTGCGCAGGCCAAGCGTGACGTGCAAACCGCAACCAAGCTAGCTGACGAAAGGCTCGCGAACCAACTGCAGACTGCGGCCGCTATCAAGGACGCGGAGATCCAGGGTCTAAACGCCAGGCTCGAAGGGATCGAGGTTCGGCAGAAGCTCGCGATCAGTGAGGCCGTCAGTGTGGTCGAGAAAGAGCGCGATAACCTAAAAAGTGGCCTTGAGCGATCGCAGCTTGAGAAGCAGCTCGCGGAGACTTCGCTCAAGGACAAATACGAAACACAGATCAAGGATCGCGATGACGAGATCAAGCGCATTCAGGAAATGAAGGCTCGCCTGTCGACCAAGATGGTTGGCGAAACTCTCGAGCTGCACTGCGAGAACGAGTTCAACCGGATTCGATCGTTGGCCTTTCCGAGGGCCTACTTCGAGAAGGACAACGACGTGCGGGCTGGCAGCAAGGGCGACTACATCTTCCGCGACACGGATGAGGCTGGCACCGAGATCGTTTCGATCATGTTCGAAATGAAGAACGAGAGCGATGGCACGGCGAAGAAGCAGAAGAACGAGGACTTCCTGAAGCAGCTCGACAAGGATCGAACTGAGAAGAGCTGCGAGTATGCAGTGCTGGTATCTCTGCTCGAGTCCGACAGTGAGCTCTACAACACTGGCATCGTCGATGTGTTTCACCGCTTCCCGAAGATGTACATCGTACGACCGCAGTTCTTTCTGCCGATCATCACGCTGCTACGGAATGCGGCGATGAACTCGCTCAAATACAAGGCCGAGCTGGCGATCGTTAAAGCGCAAAACATCGACATCACGAACTTCGAAACCAACCTCAATACGTTCAAGGACGCGTTCGCGAAGAACTACGACCTTGCCTCCAGGCGCTTCGATACGGCGATCGCTGAGATCGACAAGTCGATCCTTCACCTGCAGAATACGAAGGAGGCCCTGCAAGGCACTGATCGCAACCTTCGCCTAGCGAACGACAAGGCGAACAAGGTGACGATCAAGAAGTTGGCGCGGGGCAACCCGACGATGGCGGCCAAGTTCGACGAGCTCAAGGATGCTGGTCCTGCTGGTCCTGCTGATACTGAATGAGTCAGGTCCTTCATGCCGCAGGCGCGTGCTGAACGCACGGATCGGCATGGTCCGGCTAATTTGGCTGCGAACTTGCGCGATAGATCTCGTCTGGCGTGTGGCGGCCAGAGATGGATACGAACGGGATGGATACGAACGGGATGGATACGAGCGGGGAAGCGAACGCGTAGTGACGCGCTGCACCAGGACTTGCCCGGTGCAGCACATCGAAGCGAGGTCCGCTAGGACTTCTTCTTGGCCGGCTGTCCGCCAGCCTTCAAACCGTCAATGACGGCTTGGGCATTGGTGATGGTCGGGTCGAACGTGACGACAATGTCGGTGTTCTGAGCCTCAACCTTGGCACCCGCGACGCCGGGCATTTTGGTCAACATACCACGCACGGTGGCAGCACAACCGCCTCAAGACGGTGGCGTCTCGAGAACAAGTTCGATGTCGGTAGTGTTCGCGGCGGGCTGCATGGAACTGCAACCTGCGAACACCATCAGGAGCGCCGCGGCGCTTGGAATGGCGATTCTTTTCATGGTCAAAACTAGTAACGGGAATGGCAAGCGTGAAACGCTACGCCGGACTTGCATGGCTCAGCGAAGTGCTGAGCCAAAGGGGTGATTCTGGGTGTCTGTGACTACTTGCGAAGTTTGGCGAGGAAGCGTTCTTGGTCCGCCTCGAACTCCTTCACACACGGCCGGCAACAGAACTTCACTTCTTGGTTGCCGTAGACTTTGACGACTGGATCTCCCATCGAGCCGAGCTTGTTGTCGGTCACGATGCAGATGTCGCTGGTGTAGGGGATGACGTTGCTGGAGCCGGGGGATGCTGCGCAGGAAGTCGAGAGAGCGAGCAAGGCGATGCCGAGGGTTCGCTTGAGGGAGGTTTTCATCATGGGGTTAGAAAGTGAGAACAATGCCGAGGCCGTAGCCGTGGTCTGAGTGATAAGACGCCGAGAGACCAACGCTTTGGCTCACGACGTATTCGAAGCCGGCCATCCATTCGAGGTCGGTGTTGGTGTCGTATTGGGTGGAGCCGAAGACAGACATGCGATCGGTGAGTTGGTATGCCTTGTTCAAGGTGAGCCGGAAGTCGCCGCGGCTGTCGACACTGAGGTTCGACATGACCATGTATGGCAGTCGGTAGCGCACGCCAGCGAAGGCGCGGCTGGTAGCGCCATCGACGTCGGCGTACCGGTAGCCGAGTTCGGTTGCCCAGTTTCGATCGAGGTATCTTGACCAGCCGAAGTCGACTTCTATGTCGGGGTCATTGTGGTTGCCGTGATCGTGTTGGGTCGCTCCCAGGGACGTCGGCAACCCGGCATCCCAGCGCGCGAAGTAGTTGTTGCGCCCCTGCATGACCATCGCTCGTCCCATGGTCATATGGTTCTGAATCGTCGCATCCAGGAAGACGTAGGCTGGGTCGAGCAACTTGGGGTCGAGCTGCACTTCGTGCTGCGGGTCTTGCGAGTAGCTGAACACGCGCGCCATGCCCGCATCCATGTGGTAGAGCAGATGGCAGTGGAAGAACCAGTCGCCACCTTCTTCGTCGGCAAGCCACTCGATCGTTCGTTTGCCCATCGGTGGTACATCGACGGTGTGCTTCAGCGGCGCGCGTTCGCCTTGCCCATTGAGCAGTCGGAAGAAGTGACCGTGCAGATGCAGCGGGTGGTGCATCATCGTGTCGTTGATCAGTTCAATGCGTAGCACCTCGCCCTTCTTGACCCGGATGGTCGAGTTCTCGCTGAGCGTCTCGTTATCGAATCCCCATAGATACCGACGCATGTCGCCAGTAAGTCGCATGGTCAACTTGCGGGCGGTTGTAGGGGCCGCGGCGATGCTTGTGTCGCGTGTGGAACGCAGCAGGGCGTAGGGTGCAAACGGGCGATCGGACGTTGCCGATTCCAGGGCTCGCTTCGGGATCATGCTGGCGAGTCCTGCCTGCAGCATCTCGTCCATGACGTAGAGATTGGCGCGTGGTGGGTCGGTGATTGCTTGTCGTGGCCCGGAGCCTAGTAGTAGCGATGCATGGCCGCTGCCGTCCTGCGCGGTGGCGCGCACTTCGACGGTCGCCGCATCTGCTGGCATGATGACGATCACATCATAGGTCTCGGCCATGCCGATGAGCAGTCGACGCACCTCGACTGGCTCGACCCGTTGGCCGTCCGAGCCGACGATCGTAAGATTGCCGTTACCGGCGGCGAGGAAGAAGTAGCTGGAGGCGCCGGCGTTGACGAATCGCAGCAGCACTCGTTCGCCTGGTTTGGCTGCTAGCGGTAGCTCGCGCTTGCCGTTGACCAGGAACGCATCGTAGCCGACGTCCGATAGGTCCATCGGCGGCATGCGGTCACCTTCGCGTTTGAAGTAGTCGCCGAGTGCGTCCAGTTGATACGCACCCCAAAGAGATTGCTGGGTGCCCTTCTTGATGGAATACCACTCGCTGCCGCGCATCAGCCAACGCATCACGGTGGTGGGGCTTTCGTTGGTCCAGTCGCCGAGAACCACGACGTGTTCGCGATCGAAGGCAACGTCCGGCTTGCGTGGCTCAATGACGATCGCACCTTGCACGCCACGCTGTTCCTGCAAACCGGTGTGCGAGTGGTACCAGTAGGTGCCAGACTGACGTAGCGTGAACTCGAACGTGCGTTCGCCGCCAGGAGCAATGGGGGGCGTTGTCAGATATGGAACACCATCCATGTTGTTGGGCACGAGCAGGCCGTGCCAATGGATGGAGGTGTCTTCGTCGACGAGCCGATTCTTGACGGTGATGTGCGCGGTGTCGCCTTCCGTGAATCGCAGCACCGGACCAGGCGATGTGCCGTTCACGACCAGCAGGGCCGCGGGGCTGCCCGCTGGTTGCGCCTCCGTTTCGCTGATGATCAGTTCGTAGCGGACATCTCGGGATGTCGGCGTGACATCCATCGTTGGCGACTGGCTCTGGCCGGCAACACAGGTTGCCAACAGAAGCCATATCGCGGCCGCGTGCCAGGGCGAGTTGGATGCCGAAGTTGGTGCGGACTTGATGATCATTGCTTTGGTCATGCGGATGCGATGGCAACCGAATCGTCTTCTGGAGTCTTCCACCGAGCCTTCAGCTCTTCGACGGCGCAGAACAGCACCGGCACGACAAACACGGAGACCAGCACCACGGTCATGCCGCCGAACGACGGGATCGCCATGGGAACCATCACGTCGGAACCACGCCCTGAAGATGTCAGGATCGGAATCAGCGCCAAGACGGTGGTTGCGGTCGTCATCAGACACGGTCGAATACGGCGTTTGCCGGCCTCTACGACGGCTTCGCGAATCGCGTCGCGTCCAACTGGAGGGGTCTTATCGAAGGACTGTTTTAGGTAGGTGCTCATCACCACGCCGTCATCCGTCGCGATGCCGAACAGCGCTAAGAAGCCAACCCAGACGGCGACGCTGACGTTGATTGGGTGCACCTGAAACAGGTCGCGCATGTTCTCGCCGAGCACGCCAAAGTTGAGGAACCAGTCTTGGCCGTAGAGCCAGAGCATCAAGAACCCACCCGACCACGCGACGAACACTCCGGAGAACACGATGAACGTGGTCAGCACCGAGCGAAACTGCATGTAGAGAATCAGGAAGATGACAAACAGGGCGAGCGGCAAGACGACGCGCAGCTTCTCGGTCGCGCGCACTTGGTTCTCGTAGTTGCCGGCGAACTTGTAGCTGACGCCGGGTGGTAGGATCAGTTCGCCACTCGCGAGTTTCGCATCGAGGAACCGCTTGCACTCTTCCACGGTGTCCACTTCCGCCGTGCCGCGCTTGTTGTTGAAGATCACATAGCTGGTTAGGAACGTGTCCTCACTGCGGATGTTCTGTGGACCTGGCGTGTAGCGCAGTTCGGCCAGTTGTCCCAACGGGACTTGAGCGCCACTGCGGGTTGCCACGAGCACGTGATCGAGGCTGTTGATCTGATCGCGAAGCTCACTCATGTAGCGAACGCGCACTGGATAGCGCTCTCGCCCTTCAATGGTGGTGGTGAGCTTCTTGCCGCCGATCGCCACTTCGATGACGTCTTGCACATCCTGAACGTGCAGTCCGTAGCGTGCGATGGCGTCGCGGTCGATGTCGATCTCTAGGTATGGCTTGCCCACGATGCGGTCGGCGGTCACCGTTGCGGCGTTGACCGACGGCACTTCTTTGAGCAGGCGCTCGAAGTCGAGCCCGACCTTTTCGATGGTTGCGAGGTCTGGTCCATAGACCTTGATGCCGATGCGTGCGCGCATGCCGGTTTGCAACATGATCCGGCGCGCTTCGATTGGCTGCAGGTCCGACGCAGTCGTCATGCCGGGAACGGTGGCTGCTGTCGCGATCTCAGCCCAGATATCGCTCGGCTCGTGGATGTGGTCGCGCCATTGACGGAACGGTCGCCCGTCTGGGTCGGCGATCAGGTCGTTGTTCTCGTCGAGTGCGAACTGTCCAGCGGTCTGGTCGTAGGTGAACCGTTCTGGACGACCGTCCTTGTCGACTTTGAACTCTGACTTGTAGGTGATGATCGTCTCGACCATGCCGACCGGGGCCGGATCAAGCGCGCTATCGGCGCGGCCGATCTTGCCGACGACGGTTTCGACTTCCGGGATCGCCCGGATGGCCATGTCCTGCAGCTGCAGTAGATCCATCGCTTCGCCGATGGATGCGTGATACATCGTGATCGGCATGAGCAAGTAGGAGCCCTCGTCGAGAGGTGGCATGAACTCCTTACCAAGGCCGGGGAAGGCGTGCGTCATGCCACTCCACGGTTTGCTCGTGCGCACTGTCTGCGCCGATACGTAGCCGCCGGTGATCGTCTCGGTCATGCCTGGGACGAATCCGAAGACCGGCGTGAAGCCGAGCCAGGAGATCGCGCCGATGACACACAACAGCAGCGGCACCAGGCCGAACAGCAACTTGTGGTTGAGGCACCATCGCAGGATGGGCTCATAGGCTCGCAAAAACAGTTGGAACGCAGCCAGTAGTCCGCCCAGCAGGCCGATCGTCACCACGATGTTCGCGAGATCCTTCGCGGGGCCCAGCGGTTGCCACGTTCCGGCCAGGAGGATGGCAACGCCGATCGCCAACGCATAGCAGAACAGTCGCCGCAGCATGGCGCCGGCGGTTGCCGACATGTATTGCTCCAGACGCGGTTCGAGCAATCGCCAGCCAGCGATGCCGAGCACCACGGCACCTGCCCACCACGCGAGAAACACAGCCATGCCGACGCCAAGCGCGATCAAGCCGGTGTTCATCAACCGGCGAATGATCAATCGAGGTCGACTCTTCGCTCGCAGCAGCATGTGCGCCACTGGCGGGATGATCACCAGTGCGACCAGCACCGAAGCGAGCAGTGCGAAGGTCTTGGTGAAGGCGAGTGGCTTGAACAGTTTGCCTTCCGCGCCTTCCATGGTGAACACTGGCAGGAAGCTGACGATCGTCGTCAGTACGGCCGTAAGCACGGCGCCGCCGACCTCGGAGGCGCCTGCGAAGATGGCCTCGAATCTGCGTTTGGCAGTGTCTGCGGGGTCGATGTGCTTGAGGATGTTCTCTGAAATGATCACTCCCATGTCGACCATCGTGCCGATAGCGATGGCGATGCCGGACAGCGCGACGATGTTGGCGTCGATGCCAAAGTACTTCATGGCGATGAAGCACATCAGCACCGCCAGTGGCAACAGTCCCGAGATCATCAGGGCACTGCGCAGGTGCGCGACCATCACCAGAATCACGATGATCGTGACCAGGATCTCGGCCCATAACGCGTCGTTTAGCGTGCCAAGGGTTTCGTAGATGAGGCCGGTGCGGTCATAGAACGGAACGACCGTCACCTGAGAAACGGTGCCATCCTCGAGGGTCTTGCGCGGTAGGCCTGGCGCCAGTTCGACGAGCTTCTCTTTAAGGCGTTTGATGACGGCCAGTGGGTTCGCGCCGTAGCGCACGACCACGACGCCGCCGACCGCTTCGGCGCCGCCTTTGTCGAGCGCCCCTCGTCGTTGTGCCGGGCCGAGGCCAACATGCGCGATCTGTTTGAGCGTGATCGGAACGTTGGCCTTGCCCCCGACGGAGATGCTCTCGATGTCGCTGAGGCTCTTCAGGAGACCTAGGCCTCGGATCACGTATTCGACTCGATTGACTTCGATCGTGCGTGCGCCGACATCGACGTTGGACTTCCGGACGGCCGTGAAAACCTGGTCCAGAGTGACGCCGTGGGCGCGCATCGCGTCGGGGTCGACGTCGATCTGGTATTCCTGAACGAACCCGCCGATGGATGCGACTTCGGCAACGCCTTCGACGCTGGCGAGTCCGTAGCGAAGGTACCAGTCTTGCGCCGTGCGCAACTCGTGCAGGTCCCAGCCGCCTGTTGGCTTACCCTCTGGATCACGACCTTCGAGCGTGTACCAAAACACCTGCCCCAGTGGCGTCGCATCTGGCCCCAGCGTTGGCTGCACGCCGCCCGGCAGGGTTCCTGCTGACAGCGAACTGAGCTTCTCGAGGATGCGGGTCCGCGACCAATAGAACTCGGTGTCGTCGTCGAAGATTACGAAGATCGTCGAGAACCCGAACATCGAGTTGCTGCGAATCGTCTTAATGCCAGGCACACCGAGCAGCGCGACCGTTAGCGGGTAGCTGATCTGGTCTTCGACGTCCTGTGGCGAGCGACCGGGCCATTCCGTGAAGACGATCTGCTGGTTCTCGCCGGTGTCTGGGATGGCGTCGACCGGGACTGGGTCGCGCGGTACACCTTGGATCTGCCAGTCAAACGGCGCGACCAACACGCCCCACGACGTGAAGAAGACGATCAGTAGGATGACGATGAGCTTGTTCTCCATGGAGAACCTCATCAGCCGGTCGATCACGGATAGTTTTCGCTCGGCGTCCATCACTTCGTCTCCACCGGCGGCAACTCCATCTTGATTGCGCCGCAGTGCAGCATGCTGGCGCCGAAGTATGGGTTGACCAGGGTCTTGTCACGCTGCAGCCAGTCAGCGCCGGTGTTGTCGAAGGCCATCGGGCAGTGCATCACGTAGAGCGCGGAGCCGGACGTATTCCCGACGAGTTTCTGCGTGGCAATCAGACGCATCGTGATCGGTTGGAATCGAGTGCGTAGGACTGCGATGTCCTTGGCTGCGGGCGCCGTGATGGAGTCCTTGAGTTGCGCGAGAGCTGTGGCCGTCTTGGTCGCAAGGTCGCCTTCGCCGTGCACCATGGTCGCGCTGACAGCTTTGCGCAACTTGCCGAATGCTGCGTGGGCATCGTTGGTGTTGTCCGCGGCGAGCGCCGTTTGCAACGCAAGGTAGGCATCGATCAAGAAGCCAAAGCCGTGCACCATTGGCCGCGCAGGCGCTGGTGTCACGACTTCGGGCACCGTCTGTTTTTCAGCGCTTGCTTGCTGCTCTTTTGCTGGCACAAGGTCCGGGCTCGGAAGCGGCGCTGGCTCCGTCTTAGTGGGCGGGTTCTCCGTTGTGGATCGGATGTGCTCCTTGATGCCTGGAAAGTCGGTGCGGATCTCGCCACACGTAAGCATGGAGGCGCCGAAGTAAGGATTCAGGATCGGGCGTTCACGCTGCAGCCAACTGGCTCCCTTGCCATTCATGGCCATGGGGCAGTGTGCTTCGAATCGCAGGGCCTCATCGGCGTGACGGAAGGTGCTCTCCAGAGTCAGGACGCTGCCAGAGATAGCCTCAAAGGCGTTGCGCAACTGTTCGATCGTGGCCGCCTCGGTTCCCTTCTTGGTGGCGAGCGCTAACAGCGCCTCCTCTTCTTGCCAGCGAACGACTGCTTGCGGCGGAAGGCCACCCGAGTTGACGCTGCCTAGGCTGTCACGCAAGGTCGCGACGGCGATATGTGCGGCGTCAAGGTTGTCGCTCGCCAACGCCTGCTGCAGCGCCGTGTAGGCAGAGTAGAGCGCGGTCAGGGACAGGCGGAAGATGCTCGATGTTGGCCCGGTAAACGTATGAGCGTCACCTTGCATCGACATCATCGAGGGCTTTGCCTGGATCTGCATCGAACTGTCGATTCGGAACGCCCCGTTCACGACCACGCGATCTGTTTCGCTCAAGCCGGCAAGCACGATGTAGTGGTCGCCGGCGCGCGGGCCGAGGATGATCTCACGACCTTCAAAGGTTGGCTTCTTCTTGCCTTGGACCTGCACGTAGACGACGGCTCGAGTGCCCGTGACCAGCACTGCCGATGAAGGCACGACTAGCGGCTTACCCTGTTCCAGCACGGTTGAATATTGGATCAGGCTCTCGGCGGGCACGAGGTCCATGCCGCAAACGTCGCATATCCCGGGGCCGTCCTTGACGACTTCAGGATGCATCGGGCTGATCCATTTGCCCTGCAGTCGTGGTTCCAATACGTGGCCGCCATTGCCGACACGGGATTGCACGACGGCGCGAACGAACATGCCTGGTTTGAGCTCCCCATCTGTGTCGGAAACGTTGACGCGCACCTTCACGGTGCGAGTGCGTTCATTGACGGTCGGGTCGAGGAACGAGATCCAGCCCTCAAACACTCGCCCGGGGAATGCTTCGGTATGGAACGACACGGCTTGCCCGTAGCGAAGCCACGGCAGGTCTTGCTCGTAGGCATCGAGCTGCACCCAGAGGTGACTCAGGTCGGCAATGCGGTAGATCGCCGTGCCTTCCTTGATGTAGTCGCCTTCGTTGAGTGCCTTGTGAACCACCACTCCGCCCGCCGGAGAACGGATGATCATGTGGTCGTCGGCGGTGCCGCGTTGCTCGATCGTGTCGACTTGATCTTTGGCTAGGCCCCAGAGCAGCAGCTTGTCTCGTGCGGATTCGTAGCCGCGCCGGTTGCTGCCCTTCTGGAAAGCACTCGCGTCAACGGGTGTTGTATCAAAGCGCTTCTTCGCCTCGATGAGTTCTTGTTGGGCCGTTAGCAGCTCAGGGCTGTAGAGCCTGACCAGGTGATCACCCTTGTTCACCGAGACGCCGGTGTAGTCGACGTAGAGGCGATCCAGGCGACCGCCAACTCGTGCCGCGATCGTTCGCACTCGCGTTTCGTCGTAGTCGACTTTGCCGACCATGCGCACCGGCAGGGTCAGGAACTGACGTGTGACTTGGGCCGTTTGGATGTTCGCCAAGGCAACCGAGGCAGGGGACATGGCGAGCTGTCTCGGTCCGGTGTCGTCGCTCTTTGCCATCGGCACGAGATCCATGCCGCATTTGGGGCAGTCGCTAGATTCTGGCAGCCTGATCTCCGGATGCATCGGGCACGTCCAAAGGGTGGGCTGCTTCGATGGTTCGGCCTCACCGCTAGTCATGGCGGCGTGGTCATGCTCGGCTTGTGCTTCGGTCTCAGCGGCATTGGACCACAAGTTTGTGCTCCACCGTCCAATGACGAACACCAGTGCGACCGCGACGATCGCCAGAACTCTTGTTAGCCAAGTTTTCATAGTTGCCCTCCAATGAGTGCTTCGAGGCGTGCTTTGCTTTGGTAGTGGTCCCTGCAAGCGCGCCAGTAGCCCGTTTCGAAATTGAGCAGGGTGCGTTCGCTGTCGATCAAGTCGAGCAGCGCCGAGCGGCCTGTGCGATACGACGAGCGGGTGACTTCAAGTGCTTCTCTGGCGCGCGGCACAAGGGTCTCGCGGTAGAGCAATAGCTGCCGGTCGGCATCGCCAAGCTGGAACGCCGCGTGCTCAACGTCAGTGCGCAACGTGGCGCGGCGGTTGCTCAGGGCGTGCGTAGCTGCCGAGACTAAGTGCTGGGCCTCGCGTTCTGCGGCGCTGTACTTTTGGCCCCAGATGGGGAGGTTGAACATGACGCGGACCGCCAGGGGGTCGTCGCCATTGCCTCGTGTTGGCTGAAGAGCAGAGCCGGTTTCGATGTAGTCGACGCCGACGGTGACGTCGGGCCAACGTGACAGCTCGGCTAGCTCCTTGCGATTCTGGTTCTTACTGATTCGCTCCGTCAGTTCGCGAAGGTCGGGGTTGCGTTGCTCGGCGCGCCTCAGCAGTTCTGTGGTATCGGTGCCGAGTGCCTCGAGCGTTGGCTCGATCAGGTCGGGGAGTGGTAGTGGTGCGTGACGACGCAGGTTCATTGCGGCGGCGAGTCTGGCGCTGAGCGACGCACGAACCTGCTGCAGGGACGCTAGATCGTTCTCGATGCGGCCAACCTCTACCTGCAGGCGAAGCAAGTCCTGTTGCCCGCCGTTGGCGCCGACGATGCGTTGTTGCACGACGGGCTCGAGTTGCTTGAGCAGCTGAAGAACTTCGTTGGTGATGCGAATCGACTGCGATAGGTAGGCGTAGTCGAAGTAGGCCACCTGGATTTCGCGCTCGACGCCAAGTCGTACGGCGACGACCCGCTGCCAGCGTTCTCGAGCATCGGCGGCGGCGACATCACCGCGAAGGTCGAGCTTGCCGAGCCATGGGAAGGTCTGTGACAGGGAGTAGCGGCGCTCTTGAGGGCCCGTGCGGGTCTCGACGGACTCGATGAACTGTCCGAACGAGAACACCGGGTCCGGTAAGCTTGTGACTTGCGGGACACGTTCGAGCATCGCTCGCCAACGCTCGTATTCCGAGCGCAGCGATGCGTTGTGATGCATTCCATAGCGCAGATACAGGCCTAGATCCGAACGCTCAAAGAGCTGCTCATCTGATGGCGGCTTCGAGGGCGCATCGCCCGCATCGGCGGTCGCCAGCAGGTTCTCGGTTCGATTGGGGCCGAACAACGCTGCTGCGCGGTCTCGAACCAGCGTTTGGTTTGGGCGCGCGCGGCAACCGGCAAAAGCCAGTGTCAACGAAGCGCCGAGGATCATCGGCAAGCTAGTCTTGAGCATCTTCCGTCACCAGGTGATGCACGGGCCAGTCGGCACGCGCAAGGTTGCATGAGCTGCTGGACATCCAGCGACACATCGCCTTGGCTCGGGAGTGATTGCTAGCCGCATTGCGGGTCAGCAACGATCTGCGGTTGCCCCTAATCTTTAGGTGCGCAGCTTGGCAGACGGATCCCGAGCATCAGGCCCGGAACCTGGGGATCAAATCAGGAAGACCTGATAGATCAGCTGCAGCGGTGGCCCCGTTCGGGCCCTTGGGATGGGCTTGCACCTGACCCGCACTTCGATTGCGTGGCAGGACTGGTTGCCACGAGCCGCGGTTGGCAGCAAGGCGCCGACCTGCTTCTTCAGCAGGTCCTTCTTCAGTAGGTCGTCGCGTTCGTTCGTCTCTGAAAACAACCCTGCGTGAGCGCGAGCGTGAGAGCAAGAACACGTCTTGTTGCCGTTGGCCCCAGTAGCGCTCGTGCTGGCGAGTAGGTCCGAGTCCGGCGCAGCGCCGTTGCTCTGGCGGGAATGGCTCTGGCCGGAATGACTCTGGCCGGAATGCTTCTGGCCGGAATGGCTTG
>JBNMNW010000139.1:0-14287 GCA_051278165.1 Planctomycetota bacterium
CGTTGACAGTCGACACACGTCTTCCGCCGCACGGGCGATGTAGAAATCGTCGTAGAGTCAGCCTTCAGGTGGCGAAATGCCCGTAAACACGATCACCCCGCCGAACAACGCAAGCACGGCGAGGTCGCCATGTCGTTGCCACCAACTGGACGGCTTTCGTTGACGACGGATTCGAACGGGTCGGGTCACGCGGCAAAGATACGTCGGGATGGCCAGACCGTTCCACCGACAACGAACAGACTATTTGCCGTCCCGATCGCGGATCTGACGCAGCCAACGACGCTGCTTCAGTAATTGACCGGACGCGAGGAAATGCTGCTCGACCAACTCTTCGGCGCGCCCCGGGTCAAGGCCGTGAATCACTTCGAGCATGCTGGCGACCGCACGCAACGCGACGCGATCGACAATCTCCTTGGGAATGCGCGCGACCAGCAGATCAACCACGCCTTTGCCGCCGACCCGGTGCAAGGCACGCGCCGCCTCGATTGCCGCGAACGGATCCACGGGCGCCACATAGTCACGCAGAACGTGCTCGGCGCGTGGATCGGCAATCTCGTTCAGGGCACGCAACAGCCGAATTGGGGCAACTCCGCCCAGATCCCGCAGTCTGGCAATTAGGCTTGGAGTGGCGCTACGAGCCCAACCAGCCAGCTCTTTGGCAAGCCCGCCCGCGAAGGCACCGAAATCGTTGCGGCAACCTCATCCCCGGGCCGCACCCAGTAACGCTTGGTCACCGTCACAACCCCTTTCGCGGTCGCGGTGCCCTCGACAATGGCTCGTGCCTGGTTGGCCATGCGGTGCCCGGAGGCATGCGGCAGTATCTCCCAGGGCAACTTGCTGGCCGGCGGCGGATCTACCGGAGACAGGCCACAGAACGGACCTATAGCAACAGCAGCTAGAGGGGTCGGCGTCATTAGATTCGGCTCCCAGGACGGTGAACAGGCGCCCGCCGGAACGGCACCTAACGATAACGGTTCCAGGCGATTGCTGGCGCTTCCGCCGACGTTCCATAGGATCGTGCGCCGCTATGCTGACCTTCCAGCAACTTATCCTCCGCCTACAAGACTACTGGGACCAACAGGGCTGCGCCCTGTTGCAGCCGTACGATATGGAAGTCGGCGCCGGCACGAGCCACACCGCAACATTCTTGCGGGCACTCGGTCCAGAACCCTGGAAGGCTGCCTACGTGCAGCCAAGTCGCCGCCCCAAGGACGGCCGCTACGGCAACAACCCAAACCGGCTCCAGCACTACTACCAGTATCAGGTCGTGCTCAAGCCGGCCCCGGCCAACATCCTCGACCTGTATCTCGGGTCGCTGAAGGCCGTCGGGTTTGACCTCAAAAAGAACGATGTTCGCTTCGTCGAAGACGACTGGGAGAACCCAACGCTCGGCTGCTGGGGCCTCGGCTGGGAAGTCTGGCTCAACGGCATGGAAGTGACGCAGTTCACCTACTTCCAGCAAGTCGGCGGCATTGACTGCAAGCCGATCACCGGCGAGATCACGTATGGCCTCGAGCGACTTTGCATGTATCTGCAAGGCGTCGAGAACGTGTTCGACCTCGACTATGCCGAAGGCCTCAAATACCGCGACGTCTTCCACCAAAACGAAGTCGAGCAGAGCACCTACAACTTCGAGCACAGCGACGTCGAGTTCTTGCTGCAGTCATTCGACGCGCACGAACGCCAGTCCAAGCACTTGATGGAACAGGAGCTGGCGCTGCCGGCTTACGAACAACTGTTGAAGGGCGGCCACACGTTCAACCTGCTAGATGCACGTGGCGCGATCAGTGTCACCGAGCGCGCTGGCTACATCGGCCGCATCCGCAACCTCGCGCGCGCCGTGGCCAAGAGCTACCTCGACAGTCGCGCCCGCCTCGGATTCCCGATGGCGAAGAAGGAATGGGCGGACGAAGTGCTGAAGAAGATCGCCGACGACAACGCGAAGCAGCAGGCGAAGGATCTCAAGGCCCAGAACAAGAAGCAGAAGGCCAGCAAGTAGCAGAAGGCAGGCCAGGCGCTGGCCAGCTTACTTGCTTCGCCCGACTGCCAGCGGCTACTCGCCGTCCGGCATGTCGTCTTCGTCAATCATCGCGCCCCAGCCATCCACTTGGCCGCCGTGCACCTCGGCGAAGCCCTGCAGCTTCTTCTGCAGGTCGACAATGGAATCGTAATCCGGCGCCATCTCGATCTCGATGGACACGACCCAACCCGGATCGATGCCTTCCTCTGGGTCGCCGTCTTCAAATTCCGCCATCGCCGGATACCCAGCGGCGGCGACGTCCGCCTCAATCGCCTTGGCCTTTTGCTCGCCCGGAGCATCGATGATGAACTCAATCGTGAGCTCCTCAGTCATGTCGATGCCAGATTCGGCCATCGCGGTCAGCACGTCACCGTCCGCATCATCCGGATAAGAGGTAGTCATGGCTCACGTTCTAGCGTTCGTCCAGCCTCGGAAACACGCCAGTCATTGGGAACGCAACAAACTCATCGCCCAGATCGCTAGGCTGTGCACCATGAAAACCCTGCTTCGCTCGTTCTCTCTCGTCGCCCTAGCCTTGACCGCCAGCTGCAGGTCCAGCGGCGACCCCGTTGCCGAGGAGTTGCTCGATACGCCAGTTTACACCCGCGTCGGCATGCACTTTGACGCCAACCGCGGCCGCTTCTTGATGCATTCCAGCAACTACATCTCGATGGCGCACTACCTGCAACCCGGTACCAAGCTGACGCTCAAGAAGGTCACCAGGAAGGGGTTCGAGCTGGTCGACGACGATGGCTCGGAGTACGTCATCAGCTACATCCCGAAGCACTCGAATATGCCGATGGCCGAATGGCGCGAGCTGCACTTCTCGGAGTCGCCGACCAAGCTGTCGGAATCGCTCAGCGACGACGAACTCGACGGGATCCAAAACGGGGAAGTGCGCGTCGGCATGTCGCGAGCGGCCGTGCTCCTCGCCATTGGCTACCCACCGAAGTCCAACAACCCGTCGATGCAGGCGAAGGTTCTGAATTACGAACTGCGCCGCTTTATGTCGCGCAGCATCCGCTTCGGCAGCGACGACAAGGTCGAGCAGATCGGTTCGGGCAGATAACGAACTCTACAAACCCGACGGCGACAGCGCGCCGTGCGCTTGTTGCTGCGCCGCGGACTCGGCACTCGCGCGAGCAACCGACTCCAGCGCAAGAATGCGCTTGGCCATCGCTTCGATCCACAATGGATGATCGTTGATCGCGGGCACCACAATGAGCTCTTGGCCACCGGCCTCTTCAAACTCCTCGCGCAACTCGACTCCGATTTCGTCGAGCGTCTCGAGGCAGTCCGCGGCAAAGCCTGGCACCGCGATCGCGATGCAGTCGTAGGTCTTGGCCAGCCCGACGACAAACTTGTCGGCGAACGGCTGCAACCATGGCTCATCGCCAAAGCGCGACTGGAAGACCATTTCCCACTGACCGCGCGAAAGCCCAAGCTCTTCGGCCAGCCGCACCGCGGTCACCTGGCAGTGCCCTAGGTAGAGGTCGCCCTTCGCGACGTAGTCCTCTGGCAAGCCGTGGAAACTGAACACGTGGAACTGCACGTGCTTGCCAACCGTCGAGGTTCGAACGCGATCCGCCAACGCACGGATGTAGTCCGGATCTTCATACATGGCGCCCACGAACTGCAGCGCCGGCGCGTCGCGGCGCAAGCCAGCAACGCGCGCGACTTCGGCCTGCAGGGTGCCAGTCGTCGTATTGCTCGCCTGCGGGAACAGCGACGCGACGATCACACTCTCGCAACCCGACGCACGAAGTTGATCGATACCTGACTCCAAACTCGGATTGCCATAACGCATCGCAAGACGGACTTCGAACTCGTCGCCAAGGCGGACTGCCAATGCATCACAAATTGCTTGGCTGTTGGTCATGAGCGGCGACCCGTGCTTCGTCCACACGCGCTGATAGGCACGCGCCGAACGCGGGGAACGCAATGGCAAGATGATGCCGTTGAGGATCAGGAACCAAAGCCAACGCCACACTTCGACGACGCGGTCATCCCACAAGAACTGCCGCAAGTAGCGACGCACCGCTTTCGTCGTCGGTGCATCGGGCGTGCCGAGGTTGGCAACCATGACACCGATTCGTCGAGGCGGCTGTGGCTCGATCGACTCAACGCGGGTCGGGAATGGCAGCGGGATGACGCGAAAATACATCCACGAGCTGACTAGCATCGCCGCACCGATGCCAGCATAGATGCCAGCGATCGAGGCCCAATTGAACCAACCGGCCGCGGCGCCACCGCGCAACAACAGGCCGAGCCCCACCATGCCAACGACAAGCAACCAGGTCTTACCGGTGAAGACGTTCCAGATAAAAGCACTCGGCAGCGCTTCGATGCGTGCACGATTGCGACGCGCGGTCTTACTGAGAACGAAGCGCCCCTTGCCGGCACCGAGCACCGCGCCGACCAGCAGCGCAATGATCGTGGTCGTCCAGCCAGATTGTTCGCTGGCCGCTTCGACCATTGGAACGCTGCGTGTCAGCAGCATGCCGCCGACCAGCACCCAGATGATGCCCGCTAGCGTCTTCAGTCGTCGGGGTTGGATTCTCATCGAGCCCCAGCCTTGCTTGCCTGCTCGCTTGCCTGCGCGTTTGCCTGATCGCTAGCCGCCCGGAGCCCAGCATCGCGGCCGAGCTGCGACGTCACTGCGATGCCCTGATAGCTGTTCCCACACAGTCGAAGCTCCGGAGTCTGAGCCAGTAGGTCGTTGATGCGATGCATTCGTTGTTTGTGGCCCAGCTGGTATTGCGGGATAGCTTCGCGACAGCGAACAACGTGCGTGAAGTCTGGAACTAGATCCCTGCCCACGTAGCGCTGCAAAGTTGCCACCGCCATAGCTATGAGGTCAGCTGATTCGCAGCGCGTGACGTTTGGATGCAAAGATCCTCCCATCATCACACGAATCAACTGATGTCCGGCGGGGGCGTGATCGGGGAATAACTGTGACGCATAGATCGCGCCCAGCACGGGGGTGTCCGGCTCGGTCTCCAGCAAGAAGCCAAATCCCGAGAGCTTCGCCGGCGGGCTCGCCGTCGGCACGCCAAGGTAGACGGACGCGAGCGATGCGAACGGAATCGCCGCCAACTCGGCAGCCAAATCGGGTGCTGTATCGCGGAGCAGCGTAGCGCTAACGCGCGCCGGGCAAGCCAAGACCAGCCGAGCCGCGGTACGCTTCGACCCGTCCTTCAAATGCGCAATCCATGAGCCGCCTTCATACGAAACAGATTCGACCGGCGCATCCACCTCAAGCGAATCTCCGGCGAGCGCAACCATCCGGTTGACGAGCCCTTCGATGCCATCGCGAAAACTATAGACCTCCGCCGCCGGGCGCCCTTCGCCGCGCGCACGACGCTCTTTGCGCTTCGCACGCAGGCCAAGAACAACGCTGCCATGGCACTCTTCGAAAGCAGTCAAGGACGGCAAGGCACTCTCGACCTCGAGCTTCGATGCGTCGCCAGCGAAGATGCCGCCGATCATCGCCTGCACCAAGGGTACGGCTTCGCGGCCAAAGCGGCGCTCGCAGAACGCGGCAACCGATTCACCGCCAGTCGTCGACGGCCGAGTCGCGACGCGAGGCTCGCGCAGCACGCGGAACTTGCCCCACGGTGACAGCAACCGCGTGCCTAGCATCGCCAACGGCTTGGTCGGCACTGCGCGCAACTTGCCGCGGCGACCAAGCCAACGCGTCGACGCCTTGGGGTTCGCGGCAACAAGGTCGTCTTCGCAGCCGAGTTTCGCGACGAACTCCATGAACTCGGGCGACGAACGAATGGCTTGCGGGCCATGCTCGCAGAGGTAGCCGTCGCGACGTTCACTGCGAAGCCAACCACCTGGACGCGAGCTGGCCTCCAAGACCGTCACACGTGGATGAGAGGTGCCTTGCAACTCCCACGCAGCAGCAGCCAGCCCAGCTGGTCCACCACCGATGATGAGTACGTCCGCATCCATAGCGAGCTACACCGTACGCGAGAACATCGGCTTCTTCGCTTGCCGCTGCTTCTCTAGGTAGGCATCAAACGGCATCGCTACGTTGCGAACGAACAGGCGGCCGATCGGGGTCACGCGAATGCCGCGATCATCTAGTTCGATCAGCCCATCCTTCGCCAGCGGCGTCATCGCTGCCATCGCGCTGCCATATTGCTGACGGAAGGCGTCAGCACCACCATGCGCGTCGTAGTCGAGCGAGAAGCGGCACATCAGATCGAGGATGATCGCGCGACGCTTCTCGTCGTCTTCACTGCGTCGCATCCCGCGCTCAACTGGCAGGCGCCCTGCGTCGAGGTGTTCGCGGTATTGGTTGAGTTGCTTGACGTTCTGTGCGAACGCGCCGGCAACCTCGCTGATCGACGTCACGCCAAACGACAGCATGTCTTCGGCCTGATGCGTCGCGTAGCCCATGAAGTTGCGGTGTAGATTGCCAGAGTTCGCCGCCTTGACGAGGCCATCTTCGGGCAACGCAAAGTGGTCCATGCCAATCGCTTCGTAGCCAGCATCCTGAAATGCATTGAGCGACAGCAGGTAGAGGTCGAGCTTGTCCGAACCACGCGGCAAGTCTGCGACCGAGATCACTTCCTGGTGCTTCTTCAGCCACGGGACGTGCGCGTAGCCGTAGCACGCGAGTCGATCAGGGCGCAGGCCCAACACCTTCTGGATGCTGTCCGCGAACTTCTCCGCCGTCTGGTGCGGCAAGCCATAGACCAGGTCGAGGTTGATCGACGCAAAGCCGAGCGATCGCGATGCCTGCACGAGGTCGCGCGTCTGTTCGTACGGTTGGATGCGATTGATCGCCTTCTGCACTTCCTCGTCGAAGTCCTGCACGCCCATGCTGATGCGGTTGAACCCGCATTCACGCAGCACTTCGAGCTGCCGCACACTGGTGACGCGCGGATCGACTTCGATGCTGATCTCGGCGTCGGGCGTGTGCGGGTAGATTGCCAACAGACCTTTAAACAACCGCTCGAGCTGCTCCGGCGTCAAGAACGTCGGCGTGCCGCCGCCCCAGTGGTGCTGCACCACGGGTCGATTCGCTTGCAGCGTCGTACGCGCCAGCGCCGCCTCTTGCAGCACTTCTCCGACGTAACGATCACCATTCTTAGGGTCGCGCGCAATGATGACACTGCAGCCGCAGTAGAAGCACATGCTGCGACAGAACGGTAGATGCACGTAGAGCGACATGCCTTTGCCGTCTTGCTCGTTGGCGCGCACCAAGCTTTCGCGATGCTCGTCCGGCCCGAACTCCTGACTCCAAACAGGTGCCGTCGGGTAACTCGTGTAACGCGGACCCGGTTGGTCGTAGCGCGAGAGCAATTCATGCGGGACGTCGAGGATCATGACTTCCGGACTTCGTCGACCACGATGGCGACTTGCTTGGGGTCCACCTGCGGCAAGATCCCGTGGCCGAGGTTGAAGATGTGCTGATCGCCGCCATCGCGACAGATTGCAGCGACCTTGCGACGCAGCGTCGCCTCATCACAGAACAACGCGGTCGGATCGAGGTTGCCCTGCAGCGCGTATTGCGAAGGCACTCGCCGCCGCACTTCACCAATCGGCAGGCGCCAATCGAAGCCAAGCACATGACCCGGCGATTGCGACATGCGATCGAGGTGCTGTGCCGCGCCGTTGACGTAGTGAATCGCTACGGCACCGGCATCGCGAGCAGTCTGCAACAGCATGTCGGTGTGCGGTGCGCACTGCTCGGCCCAGTCCTCGGTGCTCAGCACCGACGCCCACGAGTCAAAGACCTGCACGGCGTCACAACCAGCAGCGACGAGCGCCTGAACCAGCGGCTTCTGGCACTCGGCAATCTTCGCAAGCAGCGCCTGGAACGTCGCCGGATCGCGATGCATCAACTGGCGCGTGACATCCCAGTTCTTGCTGCCGCGACCTTCCGTCAGGTAACACGCCATCGTGAACGGCGCGCCAACGAAGCCAATCAATGCGACCGACGGGTCGAGCTGCGCGCGCACGAGCCGGACCGTCTCAAGCATCGACGTCAGGTCGCGTTCGGGGTCGGGCACCGTCAGTGCCTCCACCTCTGCCATCGTGCCAACGGTGCGAGCCAGCACCGGCCCCGGCTCGTAGTCCAAACCGATGCCCATCGGCGGCACCGGGATCAGCAAGTCCGTAAACAGGATCGCCGCATCGAGGCCATAACGACGAATCGGTTGCAGCGTCACTTCGCACGCGGCGGCCGGCGTATTGCACAACTCCAAGAACGACATCTTGCTGCGCACCTCGCGATACTCTGGCAAGTAGCGCCCAGCCTGTCGCATGATCCACAAGGGGCGACGCGATGGTTTGCCACCGCGCGCGGCAGTGAGGAAGTGGCCAGACGGATCACCGTGAATCATGCTCATTTCGCTGCGAATAGTGAGTGCAACACATCGCCGAACACCGTGCCGACATGCTCAATGTCGGCATCTGTGTGGGCCGCGGACAGGAAACCGACCTCGTAGGCCGAGGGCGCCAAGTAGACGCCAGCGGCCAAGCACGCGGCGTGGAACTGACGATACAAAGCAGGCGCGTCATCGCTGACTTGCTCGGCGCTGACCGGCCCGCTACGGGCACCGAAGGCGAACCAGAACAGCGATCCCAGGCGAACGAACACCACCGGCCAGTCCTTGCCATCCAGCAAGGCGCACATGCGCTCTTCGAGCTGCTGACCCATTTCTTCGAGCCGCGCCAAGACGCCATCGCGCCGCAGCACGTTGATCGTTGCAAGGCCCGCAGCCATCGCGACTGGATTGCCGGACAGCGTGCCAGCTTGGTAGACAGGGCCGCTAGGAGCCAGGTACTCAAAGAACTTTGCTGGGCCGGCGAAGGCACCGACCGGCATACCGCCGCCGAGCACTTTACCGAACGTCACAAGGTCCGGCTGAATGCCGTATCGCTCGGCCGCGCCGCCGAGCGCTACCCGGAAGCCACTAATGACTTCGTCGAAGATCAGCAGCGCGCCGTGCTTGGTGCATAAGTCGCGCAAGTGCTGCAAGTAGTCGCGCGTCTGCACTAGCAAGCCGTTATTCGCCGGCACTGGCTCGATGATCACAGCCGCCAACTCGGCACCGCTCTTCTCGAAGAATGCATCGAGCGCCGCGCGATCGGCCAGTGGCAGCACGCTCGTGAGTTTGGCCACGTCGGCCGGCACACCAGCAGACGAAGGCTGCCCCAACGTCGCCGCACCGCTGCCCGCCGCGACCAATAGGCCATCACTGTGGCCATGGTAGCAGCCACTGAACTTCAGTAAACGATCGCGACCGGTGACGCCGCGTGCCAAGCGAATGGCCGACATCGTGGCTTCCGTGCCAGACGATGTGAACCGAACCTTGTCGATGCCGGGGTAGCACTGCTTGACCTGCTCGGCCAGATCGACTTCCCCCGCGCACGACGCGCCAAAGCTCAAACCATTGGCGGCAGCATCCTGGACCGCCTTGACGACTTCGGCATGCGCATGGCCGAGGATCGATGGCCCCCACGACTGCACGAAGTCGAGGTAGCGATTGCCGTCCGCATCGGTGAACCACGCACCAGCCGCACTCTGGAAGAAAATTGGGGTGCCATCGACGGCGCCAAAGGCACGCACTGGCGATGACACGCCACCAGGAAGCGAACCCAACGCGCGCTCAAACAGCGCACCACTCTTCGAAGTATCGAGACTCATCGGTTGTTCAGCCACCCATTTTCGAGGGCGGCGCGGGCGTGATAGGTAATCAGGATGCTGGCGCCAGCACGGCGCACAGCTGTGAAGTGTTCGCGTACCAACTCGCCGCGATCGGCAAGCCCTTCGCGCGCCAGCAACTCGACGGCGGCGTATTCGCCGCTCACCAAGTAGGCAGCGACCGGTCGTTCCACCGCCGCGGCGACGTCGGCGATGATGTCGAGGTATGCGAGCGCCGGCTTGACCATCAGGATGTCAGCGCCTTCTTCTTGGTCGAGAATCGCCTCGCGCACCGCTTCCTTACGATTGCGGAAGTCCATCTGGTAGCTTTTGCGATCCTTGGGTCCGGCGTCCTTCGGCGCCGAGTCGGCAGCCTCGCGGAACGGACCGTAGAAGTTCGACGCATACTTGGCGGCGTAGCTCATGATCACGCGCGACTCAAAGCCGCTTGCATCGAGTCCTGCGCGGATCGCACGCACACGGCCATCCATCATGTCGGAAGGCGCAATCACGTCGGCTCCAGCCTCAGCCAACGACACCGCTTGGGCCGCCAGTCGCTCGAGGCTTGGGTCGTTATCGACTTCGCCATCTTTGAGCAACCCACAGTGACCGTGGTCGGTGTAGGTGCACAAGCACACGTCCGCCATCACCGTGACGTCTGCGCCGAACCTTTGCTTCAGAGCGCTCACGGCCTGATGAGCCGGGCCATCCTGACGCTCACCAGTGCGACCTTCGGGATCCTTGCTCTGGGTCACGCCGAACAACAATACGTTGCGAATGCCGAGTTCTAGATCGGCCTCGACGCGACGTAGCAACGGATTGATGCCCATACGGGCAATGCCGGCGAGCGATTCAATCGGCTGCTCGCCATCTTGCTGGGCGAGAGCAAAGTGCGGCTGCACCAAGCTGTCGGGAGAGATGTAGGTCTCGGCGCACAGGTCACGAAGCGCGGCCGTGCGACGCAGACGCCGTGGACGATCAGACATGGAGGAGCTCCAAGCAGGTTTGAATCAAGGCGATCACGGTTGGCTCGCTGGTCGTCGCGTCGCAACGCACCGAAGCCGACGCCATCGCGGCGGCGGTCGACGGGCCAATCGCGACGTGCGTTGCTGGCATCGGCGACGCCGCAGCAAAGGCGTGCACCGCAGAAGGACTAGTGAAGACAATGATCGGATTGTCGACTGCCGGCAATTTCACGTCGGCCAATGGCTCGTTTCGATACAGCGACACCGCGGTGACGGCGACGCCTTCCGCAGCCAACACTGCTTCCAGATCGGGGTGTCGGTCGACGGCGCACGGGAACAGCACGCCACCATGTGGCGAGCCCTCCGCAAGAATTTGCTTAGCCAAGAACGCGCCACCGCTGCCTTCTGGCGAAGCGCTCACTTCCATGCCGTGGCGCCTGGCAACGGCGGCTGTCGCCGGACCACCAGCGAAGACCTGTAGGCCTTTCAGCTCGATGCCAACTGCCGCTTGGCAGAACAACTCAACCGCGCGTGCCGACGTGAACGCCACCACCTTGTCTTTGAGTTGCTCCCGGGTGATCGACACGCCATCGAGCGGCACGATCCGGGTCAGCGCACAGTTGTGCAACTCAGCACCCGCAACCGTGAGCGAGTCATCGAAGTTGCCGCTATGGCCATCGGGACGCAGCATCAGGATGTTCGTGCCGAGAAGGGGCGCCTCAACCATTGGCCGCCACTGCTCCGCTAACTCGGCAGCGAGCTGCATCGCATCCTCGCCCTGCACGTCGGCGAACACCGCCGCGGCACGCGACAGACCATGTTCCGGATTGGTGTAGTAGGCCGCCTGCATTCGAACCGTCGCGCCTTGAGGCGTCACCAACACACCGAGCGGCATCGAACAACCACCACCGAGGCGGTAGAGCACCTCGCGCTCCGCATTGGCGCACATCGCCACGACCGGGTTGTTCAAGTGCGCCAGCAAGTCACGAACGCGCGAATCATCGGCACGACATTGCACCGCCAGCACGCCCTGCGACGGCGCCGGCGTCGACCACGTGAGCGGCAGTTCGTGACGTTCGAGGCCATCGAGCGGCAATTGCAAACGGTCGAGTCCAGCTGCTGCCAACACCACCGCGTCGTAGTCACCACGCCGGACCTTGTCGACGCGCGTCGGCACGTTGCCGCGAATGTCTGAGAATTGCAGGTCCGGGCGCAGACGCTCGAGCGCCGAGCGACGACGATGCGAAGAGGTTCCGATGCGACTGCCAACGCGCAGCGGCATGTGTTCGCCGTCGCCATCGACCGCACCCGGCGTGCAGATCAAAACATCGTGCGGCGAGCGACGTTCGGGAATGGCCCCAATCGTCAAGCCATCGGGATCACGCACTGGCAGATCCTTCATGCTGTGCACGGCCGCATCAATGCGGCCTTCGCGCAGCGCGTTCTCCAGCTCCTCGGTAAACAGTCCTTTGCCACCGATCAGCGGCAACGGCTTGTCGAGAATGAGATCACCGCGCGTCTGGATGACTTCAATGCGAACTTCTTCGCCCGTTGCAGCCGTCAATGCGGCTGCCACCATTCGCGACTGACACAGCGCCAGGTCGCTGCCGCGGCTTCCGAACACGATCATCGTGCCACCTGCAAGCGCTTAAGGTCTTGGATATGGATGTGCGCGTTGCGCTTCGCGGTCTTGGTCATCAAGACGCGCAGCTGGTCGCGTACCAGATCGTCAAGATGACTCAACTGCGAACCGAATGCCTGCTCAAGCTCTGCGAGGGCGCCTTCAATGTGCAGATCGACGACTTTGCCGAGGTTGGGACGACCGCTAAGCAACTCCCCCCACATGCGACGCGCAACCGCGCGCGCCTCGACCACACCAACTTCGCGAGTCTCGGCGTAGTTGCGTTCTTGCTCGAGTGACAGCGCTGACAGCTCGTCAAGCGACACCACCTTAGGCATGCCCTCCGCCTGGGACTGCGCTCGCAACTCCGGCGAGAGAATCGACGGCTGGCTGATATCGACGACCGTGTGCAAGCCGCGCGCCCGTTCGCAATCAAGCAGTTGCTTGTCACAGCGAACGGCGTAGACGACGGCGTCAAGTTCGGGGCGCTGCAACTGAAAGTCTGCCAGCGACATCGAGCGACCACCGAAGTGACGCGCCAGCGCGTCCGCCTTCGGCAGCGAACGGTTGACGATCAGCACATCGCGCACGTGGCGGCGATGCAACGTCTCCACCAGCAAGCGACCGGTTTCGCCAGCACCAACAATCGCGATTCGCTTGCCAGCTTTGATCACTTGGTCTACGGCCATCGAAGCCACCGACGCAGGGCGCTGGTCCAAGCCAATCCGGCGACGAAGTTCGCGCGCGGCTGGCAGCAAGCGCGTGCGCAACATTTGCAGGCGTCGGCTCAACAAGCCGAGCGTCTCCGACTTGCGGAACGCCTCGCGCACCTGACCGAGGATTTGGGCTTCGCCAAACACCATCGAATGCAGACCAGAGGTCACCGCCAACAACATGTCGACGGCTTCTTCATCGGCACACGTGCGCAGCGGCACGTCCTCGCCAAGCAGGTCCGCTTCGTCAATTTCTGGTGCGTCGTCCTCAAGCTCAATCAAGACTTCGAGCCGGTTGCACGTTGGGATCAACAACGCGCCGCGAATATCGCCGCACTCGCACAGCTCAAGCAGTCGCGCTTGGATTTTCTCCGAACGCGAACTCAGCCGTTCAAGCAGAGAGGGCGGTGCCAATCGGTGGTTGCTGCCGATAAGTCGCAGTCGTGCCATGGGGGATACCAAACGGGATGCACTCATCACGCGTGTCATCGGCTGGTCATTCGATAACAACGAAGGCTCAACGTCACGCCGACGTCATAGCCAAATCCAACTCCCGGAAGCACGTGGTTGTCCCCACCGACCAACTTCGTAGATTGCCTACAAACTGGTGCGCAATCGTAGGTCGATCCCCCTAGATCAACACGCCCCAACCATGCGAACCGCCGCCATGCGGTTTCGAAAAACTTTCGAGCTCTACCTGAATATCAACGATGCGTTGGTGCTCCGGAAGCATCTCGACCATGACGCAGACCCTCCACATGGGGACGAACTCATCGTCGCTCGCACCATCTTCGCTCAGGCATTCATCTTGGTGCGACTCGCCACTCTCTTCCGCTTCGCCATCTTCGGGTTCTCCCCCATCGAAGACCAACTCACACGTGTAGCCGCCCGCCGTCACTGCCGCAGCGACCTTCTTGCCCGACTCCTCATCCGGCACCGCAACGTGGAACTCGATCTCCAGCGGCTTGCCCAGGTCAAAACCTGCTTCGACAAGGGACGTGAGAACGGCGCCATCGTCATCGTCAGGGAAGGTCGTCATTGGCGGGGATACTCGCCGATGCACACGACCATGACAACCAGATGAGTTTTCAACTGACCATTAAGCCAGCAACTCGTGCACAACGCGCGCCGGCTCGACACCCGTTAAGCGAACGTCCAAGCCCTGATGCGGCACCGTCAACCGCTCGTGGTCAATACCGAGGCAGTGCAGAATCGTCGCGTTGAGATCGCGAACGTGCACCGGGTTGTCTTCGACGTTGTAGCTAAAGTCGTCCGTCGTGCCGTAGACCTGACCGCCTTGGA
>JBNMNW010000140.1:0-14218 GCA_051278165.1 Planctomycetota bacterium
CGCCGCTGATGGCAGTAAAACGATCGCGCCGACGTGGTTCACGACCTCGTGGGAAGGTCGCACCGTGTATCGCTTCGGGCTGTCCGGTAGCGGCGCCGCAATGCCGGTGCGACTGGAGCAACCGGCCGACCTCGGCTACGACAGCCTACGGAACTGTCTGGTGATCCCGCTCTTTGGCGAGAACCGTATCCACGTCGAACGGCTGTAGTCGTTCTGGCGGAGCGCAGGGTCAATAACGCGCCGCTCGACGCAGCTGGGACAGCGAGCATCTAGGACATGGAGCGTTCAGGCGTTACAGTTTCCAGCAACTTATGGCGCGCGCGGTAACCAAAGAGAAGACGGACACCAAGACGGACACGAAGACCAGTCCCAAGACGTCGCTGGCGACCCCTTGGAACGTCATCGTGCACGATGACCCGGTGACTCTGCAAAACTACGTCTCCAAGGCGTTCATCAAGGTCTTTGGCTACAGCGAGAGCAAGGCCCATCGCCTGATGATGGAAGTGCATAAGAAGGGTCGCTCGATCGTTTGGACCGGAGCCCGTGAGCAGGCGGAGATGTATGCGCAGAAACTGCAGGCTCATCATCTGCTGACCAGCCTCGAGAAGGTCGAGACGTGAGCGTTCTGTTGAAGGCCGAAAGTTCTGAGCGAGGCGCTGAACGCATGTCTGCGTCTGCTGTAGTTCCTGCGGCTGATCTGGCACGCAGTGCTTCTGTGCTTATCGAGACGGTGCTTATCGAGACGGTGCTTATCGAGGCGGTGATTAGTAAGACAGTGCTTCGGAAGACGGTGGTCCGATGAGTATGTGGGCGGCCCGGGTCGACGAAGGCTTCATGTTCGGGGATCTCACGCCAGCGGCGGTCGAGACCCTGAAGGGTGTGCCGATGCTGATCGAGAGCTCGGATTCTCGGGTGCGTGATCGCCTTCTGCCTGAGACCTGTTCGAAGGAAGAAGACGAACAGCATTGGCGTGAGCATGCGGTGCCCGAACTCGAACGGCTGTTCCTGTCACGCGCGCAGTTGGTGCGGCGCGACCTAGCCACGCTGCGCAAGATTCCCGACACGCCGAACTCGGTGCTGCTGGTTCTCGACGAGCATGTCAATGCGTGGGTTGCAGCGCTAAACGCGGCGCGATTGGCGCTGTTTGCGCTCAACGACATGACTGCCGAGCACCTCGACGTCGATGGCTTCGACAAGGCATCGCCCAAGCAGCGAGAAGCGATCTTGCGCCTCGATATGATGGCCGAGATGCAGGGCGTGATGCTTGGCGAGTATGAGTTCGATGATGATGACGCCGACGGTGATGCCGACGATGACACCGAGGCTGGTGGCTCGTTCGAAGACTTCATCATGGACTAGCACGTCCGTGGGCGGCTTCGATGCTCTGCCACCGATGAACGTACTTGGCGACAGTTAGCGGGGGTAGTTAGCGACTGGCAAGCAACCGCCACGCGGCAACCGACCCGCGAACACGAAGTCACTGCGCCAGCGAGTTGGCGGCTAGAGCAAGCAGTCTGCGAGCTAACGCTTAGTTGCCGCCGCCTTCTTCCTCTTCGACCACCAGTTCCTCGCCTGGGTATTGGCCGATCACCGCTGAGCTGCCGCGGCGGTCGTGCACTGTGAACGGTTGCGTCGACGTGCTCGATCCACGCGAGATGCGCACTGCAAACTCGCCGGCGCGTTGGCCGCCGCGACCGCCGCCTCGTCGTGCAAAGCCACCGAAGTCGCGACGACCACCGCGCGCGCTGGCCCAGGTGACTTCGTGGTAGCCAGCATCGCCTGGGCCATCCGCTTTCCAGACGACCTCACCGGTAGCGCTGAGGACTTCGATCGTGACGTCGTCTTCGCTGTCTTGCGACAGCATGTAGCGGAAGGTCGCGGTCGTGAACGGATTGGCGGCGCGCCATTGGCGGGCACCGACGTAGCCGCGGTCGTAGGCCCCGCGCAACAGCACCCCGTCACTTGGCGGCAGCGCCAGCAGCGATTGACGCAGCGTTTCAGCGGTCAGCATCTCTAATGCGTTGGCGTCGAGTGCCCAGATGCCGCGGCCATGGGTGCCGACAATCACGTGGGCGTGGGTTGGGTGCACGACCAGGTCCTGAACGGGCACACGCGGCAGATCGTGACCGAGTACGTTCCAGTGTGCGCCATCATCGATCGAGACATAGGCATGCATCTCGGTGCCGACTAGCAACACGCTGCTGTTGCGCGGGTGTTGCTTGACAACATTGATCGGCTCGGCAGGAAGGTCGTTGCTGATCGACAACCAAGTCTCGCCGGCATCGTCCGTGCGGAACAGGTAAGCCTCCCGAATGTCCTCGCGGTAGCCTGTAAAGCTGACGAAGGCGGTCTGCTGTTCGTGCGGCGAGGCCTCGACGCGCGATACCCACAGGCTGCGCACGGCCTCGGGGAAGCGATCGCTCATGTCGATCCAGCGGCCGCCGTCATCCTTGCTGAGCCAAACCTTGCCGTCGTCGGTGCCGACCCACAGCATGCCTTCCTGCTGCGGCGATTCGCTGATCGTCGTGATCGTGCAGTGCGGCACGTTGCCGCGCTTCTTGGCCGCGTCATTGCGGCTCAGGTCGGGGCTGATCGCGGTCCACGTGTCGCCGCGGTTTCGCGATCGATGCAGGAACTGGCTGCCGGTATAGACCGTGTGCGGCGCGTGCGGTGACAACACGATCGGCGTGTTCCAATTGAACCGCAACGGCTGCTGGCCCTTGCGGCTGCTCGGCTTGATCGACTTGGTTTTGCCGGTGCGGCGGTTCTGGCGCATCATGCCGCCGAACTGCGACTCCGAGTAGACGACGTCCTCATCGCTAGGATCGACGACGCAGTAGAAACCATCGCCGCCGCCAATCTTGAAGGCGTCGAGCGCTTCGATACCGGCACTGGTTGCGCCGTGAATCGGGAAGCCCCAACTGCCATTGTCCTGCAGGCCGCCGTAGATGTTGTAGGGCGTCTTGTTGTCGACGCCGATTGCGTAGTATTGCAGGATCGGGATGTGGGTGAGGTGGTCCCAGTTGCTGCCCTGATCCCACGTCACCGAGATGCCTCCGTCGTTGCCGAGCAGGCAGTGCTCGCTGTTCTGCGGATCAATCCATAGCGCGTGATGGTCGACGTGTAGGCCGCTGCCAAACGAATCCGACCGGCGACCGCCACCGCCACTTGGTGTCCAGGTCTTGCCGCCATCGCGGCTGCGGTAGACCGGCACGGACAGCACGTAGAGCGTGTCCTCGTCATTCGGGTCGACCCGCACCTGGCCATAGTAATAGCCGGGGCTACCGCCGGCAGACGTCGAGTCCTTGTGAGTCTTCTGCCATGAGTCGCCGCCGTCATCACTACGGTAGACCTCGCCACCGACGATGCCGCGACGGGCCCGACGCTTCGGGTCTTGGGCTTCCTCGGGGCCATCTGCCCACTGCATGCGAGCGACCGGATCCGCGAGGATCTCGGCGGTTGGTTGCCCTGCTTGGCCCTCTGCGCGTCGGTCCGATTGCCTCGGCGTGTCGTCATCGACCGGCATTGCAGCCGGCTTGGGTTTGGTGCCAACCGGGTTGCGGTTTTCAATCGATGCGTAGAGCACGTTGCCGTTCTGTGAATACGCGTCGATGCCGATGCGACCGAGCACGCCTGCTGGCAAGCCGTTGCTCATCTTGGCCCAGGTTGCGCCGGCGTCGTCTGAACGCCACAGCCGCGAACCGGTGCCGCCTTCGTGGAACGTCCAGGCGCGGCGTCGCCGTTCATAGGACGTGGCGAACACGGTGGTGGGCCGTTGCGGGTGCAGCAGGACATCGACGAAGCCGACGTCCTTGTTGACGTGGTGCACGCGCTGCCAGTTTTCGCCGCCGTCGGTGGTCTTGTAGAGGCCGCGTTCTTCGTTGCTCTTGTAGAGCGCGCCGAGGGCGGCTACGTAGACGATGTTTGGGTCCTCGGGGTGCACGACAATGCGGCCGATGTGGTCGGTGCCGTCGAGGCCGACATGTTGCCAGGTCTTGCCGCTGTCGGTCGACTTGTGCACGCCGTTGCCCCAGTACGAACTTCGTTGGTTGTTGGCTTCACCAGTGCCGACGTAGAGCACCTTGGGGTCGCTGGGGGCGACACAGATGTCACCGATCGAGATCGATTCGGCGTGTTGGAACTGCGCGGTAAACGACACGCCACCGTTGGTGGTGTGCCAGACACCGCCGCACGCTGCGGCCAGCCAATACTCTTGTGGGCGAGTGGGGTGGACCGCGATATCGACGATGCGACCGCCGCTTTGCACGGGGCCGAGTTCCCGCCACTTGAGATGCGCCAAGACGTTGTCGCGCAGATGGTCTTGGTCAGTTGTCTGCGCTTGCAGCGTGGCCGTCAGCGACACCAGCGCACCCAACGCCACAGATAGTTTGCTCGTAGTCATCACAGTGTCCTCAGCGGTTGTTGGCGGGTTGGGTCGGATCGCTGCTGTTACGCAGCGTGTTGGGATCGGCGCGCAGAACGAACGCTCGGCGTTCGCTGTCGTTGCTTTGCAGTCGCACCGAGTAGGTGCCCGGCTTGGCCAATTGGCGGCCCATGCGCGCACTCCATTGCAGCACTTGCATGCCAGCCATTTTCTTGCCGGTGACCTTAGCGATCTCCTTGCCCGTGATGTCGTGCACCGTCAGCACCGGCTTCTCGTCGGGTTCTTGACGTAGCCAGACATGGAACGTCACGCCGTAGGCAGGGTTCTTGGCCTTGAACTGTTTGTGGCCCTGGAAGCCGCGGCTGCCGAGTTTCCACAAGTAGGCGGGCTGCACGCCAAAGACGTGGGCATCCTTCTTGGCGACGTCTTCGGTCAGTTGCCTTAGGCCTTCAATGTCGAGCACCAGCACGCCGCGGCCATGGGTGGCGGCAACCAGGTCGCTGTCGCGATCTTGGATGACCAATTCGCGCACCGAAGTGTTCGGCATGCCGTTGCTCAGACGCAGCCAGTTGTAGCCGCGATCGAGTGACGCCCAGCAGCCGTGCTCGGTGCCTAGAAACAGCAGGTCCACATTGCGCGGGTCCTCGGCAAACGAGTGGCATACTTCGCGCCCCGGCAAAGTGGCGCCGAGTGTGTACCAGGTCTTGCCGCTGTCCTCACTGACGAACACGTGCGTGCCGAAGTCATCGCTGCGGTGGCCGTCGAGCGTCAGGTAAACGCGGCCCGCCTTGAAGTGCGATGGCACGATGTCGGAGACGTAGAGCAGTTCGTCGATCGGCAGATTCTGATCGATACGTTGCCAGTCGGTGCCGCCATTGTCGGTGCGCCAAACGGCGCCGTCATCAGTGCCGACGTAGATCAAGCCGCGCTGCAGCGGACTTTCCGCCAGCGCCGTCGCCGTGCCCTTGTCGGTGGCGCCGAGTGCCGGCGAGATGCAGGTCATGCTGATGCCGCGTTCGTTTTGCATCGGGCCGAGGTCCGGCCGTGAGCCGCGATTGTCGAGATGCGCGTGGCGATCACCTCGGAACAGGTAATTGCCCGCGTGGTAGAGCGTCAGTCGGTTGTGTGGTGACAATACGAACGGCGCATCCCAGTTGAACTCGGCCTTGCCACCTTCTGGTACCTTGCCACGCTGCAGGCGCGCGGTGCGGCCGGTGCGGGTGTTGACGACGCCGGCGTTACCGTTCTGGCTGGTCGCATACACAATGTGCGGTTCTAGCGGGTCGGCTTGGGCGCCGAAACCATCGCCACTGTAGATCTTGAAGCAGTCGGCTTTGGTGATGCCGTCGCGGTAGCGCGTTGCTGAAGGAACGACCCAGGTGCCGTTGTCTTGCAGGCCGCCGATGACGTTGTAGGGCACCGCCGTGTCGACCGCGCAGTCATAGAACTGTGCCGCCGAGAAGCCGTTGTGCAGCTGCCACGAACGGCCGCGGTCGTAGGTCTCGTTGACGCCGCCGTCACAGATGGCAATCAAGTGATCGCTGTCATCCGGATCGATCCACGCGCCGTGGAAATCGACGTGGATGTTGCGGTGGATCGCGGTGAACGTTTTGCCACCATCCTTCGTGCCCCAAAAGCTGGTGCCAACCGAATAGATATTGTCGGGGTTGCGCGGATCGACGCGGATCACCGAGTAGTAAAATGGTCGTTCGGTCAGGCTGTTGAGGCGAGTCCACGTGACGCCGCGGTCGTCACTGCGGAAGATGCCGCCGGTCTCGTAGCCGAGCTCCCCTTGCAGTGTTTGCTTGTTCTCAGCTTGACCGAACAGGCGGCCGGAGTACGGACCGTTGGGACGACCCGCAGCGCGCAGCAGTTGGTTCTCGCGTTCGCCGAATACCAGCTCGAGCGACTGCTCTGCGCCATCGCGAACCAAGGTGACCTTGATCTTCTGGCGGGCGCGCGAGTCCCTAACGATCTCGATCAGGTCGGCGTAGTTCGCCACCGATTCCTCATCGATCTTGGTGACCCGGTCGCCGACTTTCAGCCCGACCTTCTCGGCGGGGCCAGCTGCGGTGATGGTCGTGAAGATCGCGCCGGGCGCTGCCTCGGTGCCGTCGCTGCCTTCGGTGCCGATACCCATGATGGCGGAGCCGCGGGCTGGGCGCTGGGTGCGTTGGCGGCCCTGACCTCCTGCTGCGGGTTCGACCGGATCGCTGCTCAAGCGATCCTTGCGGTCGCCACGTTGCCAGCCGCTGCGTTCGGTTTCGATGATTGCGAACATCGTGTCCGGATTGCTCGCTAGCAGGTCGATGCCGCTGCGGCCCCACGTGCACGACGGCAGTCCATTGGTCAATTGGCGCCAGTTCTCGCCGCCATCGATGCTCTTGTAGAGTCCGCTGTGCTCACCAAAACGAACGCTCGGGTCGTTGCCGTCAAAGCGGTCGCGCTTGCGTTCATACATGCAGGCGAACACCGTCATCGGGTCCGCGGGGTGGATGCGAACGTCGATGCAGCCAGTCTGGTCATCGACGAACATCACGCGTTCCCACGAGTTGCCACCGTCCTTGGTGCGGTAGACGCCGCGTTCTTCGTTGTCGCCCCAGAGCCTGCCGAGTGCGGCGACGTAGACGATGTCGGGGTTGGTTGGGTGCACGTCGATGTGGCCGATTTGGAACGTCTCGCGAAGTCCCATGTGCTGCCACGTCTGGCCGCCATCCTCAGACTTGTAGACGCCGTCACCCCATTGCACCGAGTTGCGGCCGTTCTCTTCGCCGGTGCCGACCCAGATGATATCCGGGTTGCTCGGCGCAATCGCGACGTCGCCGATCGAGCTGGTGCCGTGGTCGTTGAAGACGTTGTCCCAGGTCGTGCCCGCATTGCGCGTGCGCCAGACACCGCCGCCTGCGGTGCCTACGAACCACGTGCTTTGGCGGTCGTCGTGCACGGCGATGTCGGTCATGCGACCCATCGGGTTCGCGGGGCCGATCTCGCGCCAAGCCAGCTGTTCTACGGCGCTGCTGTAGAAGGTTTGTTCCTGGGCAAGCAGGGACGAGGCGAGTGAGAGCACGGCAAGCGCCGTGACGCGCATTGGGAATCGCATGGGTGTCTGCGGAGTGGGCACTCCGCGCGCAGCTTACGGCCTCAGAAGGACTTGTGTTTGCGCGACTGCCCGTGCGGTTGTCGCAACTTGGCAACGCTTGGTGGCCGTGGCCGTCGTGACGGCCAAGATCCGTCGGTTTGCTCTCCCGTGGCGCAGACTCCTAGCGCGGCGCGACCTGCATCACGAGCGGCGTGGCCGCGTCGCTGTCATAGGTCAGCTGGCTACGAACTTCATATCCCTGCGGCGTAACGGCAGCTATCTCGTACTTGCCCGCCAACATGCACGTGTCGAACAACGCGAAGCCAGCCGCGCCGGGGACATCACGTTGCACCAGACCGGAAGAGATCCAGCGCGTGTCCTCGCCCTTGATGCGCATCGCCAGGGTCACCCGTTCGCCACCGCCAGGCGGAACGTGCACGCGCACGCGACGGCGCCAACCGTTCTGTAATTCGATGCTCCGCGGCAAATCGACTCCGGCCTCGATCGTGACCTGGAATGAAGCAGCCGCAAACTCTTCGCCCTGGATGCGCATCGTGTGCTTGCCCGGTGGCACCTGCGCGAAGCGGTAGGAGCCGCCAACGTATTCGGCGGTTATCGGCTGCCCCGGTGCTGGCACCGACAGCGTTAGTTCGCAGAGTGTCGGCGCGATGCCAGCCGGCCCGATCACTGTGCCGTAGAGGCCGCCGCCGAGGCTGAGCTGGATCGTGCCCAGGTCGACAGGCACGGCAGGTGCCAATTTCAGGTTGTCGGTTTCGTGCGCGACGTGATCGGCATGTTCGATCGTCAGGTTGACGGTGCCGATCGGCACATCTCCGATCGTAAAGCGGCCATCGCCGTCAGCGGTGTGGCGGGCGTATTCGTGGTTCTCATGGTGCCAGCAACCGATGGTTGCGGCCACGCCGGTGGCGCTGCTGCCAAGCACGCTGCCGACGATGGTGGTGCGCTCGAACTGCCCGGTTCGCAGTACGACGCTTTGGCCGACCTGTGCGTTACGTTGCCGGGCGTCGGCGAACGCTGTCGGTGGGCGACCCGGTGCGTAGCAACGCACATCAAGTCCCCGTGTCTGAACGACTGGAATCGCGAAGCGCCCATGCTCATTGGTGGTCATGCCGGTCGGGTCGTGATCCCGTTGGCGTACGATGACTTGCCAATCTGCCAGCGGTCGCTTGTTGGCGTCGAGCACGATGCCTTCGAGCAGTTTCTTGCTATCGTCAAACAGCAATTCCGCCCGCCACGTTTCGACGTAGTCGGGTACCAGGGTCAGGCTGGTAGTCGCAACTTGTTGCTCGAACTCCGCCCGTATGACGGTTTGTCCAGAACCAGCGGTGCCAGAACCCAACAGGTCGAGTAGGTAGCTGCCATCCGGCCGCGACTTGGTCGAGCGGTAGCACATCGTTCTCGGCGTGCCCGCACTGACCGTGGCGCCAGCAATGGCCTTGCCGGTGGCCTTGCTAACGACGGTGCCCTTGACTGCGGCGGGCAGTGGTAATTCGATATCGACCCGGTTGTCACCGTTGCCGTGCAGCGCCGCTTTGCCCGTGTGCCAGCCGTAGTCGCTCGCAACGGCAGACCACCGTACTTCGCCAGTAGGCAGGCCGGTGATGCGGAAGGCGCCGTTGGCATCGCTGTGGGTTCGACGCGGCGGGCCGACGAGTTCGGCACCTGCTGAAGCTGCTGAAACTTGACGAGCCTCAATCTCGGCGTTGCTGATCGGCAGGCCGTCTTGATCGTATACGACCCCGATCATGGTGGCGGCTTCCGGTCGCAGCAGCAATTCGAAGGTCTGAGTCGTTGGCGGTTGCGAAGGATTGCGATTCGGCCGCAGCATGAACATCGCTGACGACACGTAGTGTTCGTGGGTCGCCGCAATTTGGCCACCGACCGCGACGGGGATGTGGAAGGAACCATCACGGCCGCTGCGACCGATGCGCCAAATCGAACCGACGCTGTGCTTGTCGTTCGGCCAGCGCAGCAACACGATGTCGGCGTCCGCTATGCCGACGCTGCTCTGGTCGATGACTCGACCGGTGGCTATCACCTTTGGCGTAACGACAATGGTGACGCGAATCGTGCTCTCGGCTTTCAGAGTAACGTCTCGTTGGCCGCCGATCCCGGCGATGCAGCGCACCGCATAGCCGTCTCCGCCAGCGAAGGTGTATTCGGTGATGCCGCGCGTGTCGGTTCGGCCGATGGCGCTCGCCAAGTCGAGGTCGGTCAGCACGGCGGCAACATCGGTGAACGGCACCGGCGCGCGACTGCCTTGGTGTTCGGCGAGCACGGTGACTTCAAGGCGGCACGGCCGTCGGTCGGTGCCGGCCGATGGGCCGAGCTGAAAGCGAATGGGGCTAGTGACGTCGCTGCTGTTGGCGTTGTTAGCGGAGCTTGCGTTGCCACCAGCAGAGCTTGCTGCCTGGAGACCGTTGGCGTTACCAGTAGCGGGGTCGACGTGGCCAGCAGCGTCGGTGGGCTCACCGCGGCTAGGTGAAGGAGGTGGGTCGATTGGGCCGCCAAGTAGCCACACACCGGCCGCCGTCGCGATCATGGCGACGAGCATCAACCCCAGCAGTGCACGGTTCTTGAGCACGGTATGACATCCTACGCGCAGACCATGATTACAGGTCGGCGCATTTGTATGTAGGTCCACTCATGGGTCAGCCGGCGCTCGCTCGCAACCGCCGATTCGCTGACGAATTTGGCCTCGAATGGGCCTTCCCATGGCCGCTAGATGCGTCCCTTGCCTTGCCAGATTCCCAGGAACCTTTGTCGCATCGATCGCTGCGCGAAGCGTTCGCTGACCGAGCGAACTAGCGACCTCGCCGAAGCCGGGCGGTCGAGCAGGCGCAGGGCGCGTAGATGCATTGGTAGCGGCAGGTCTGTATCCCTCAGCAGCGCGTCCATCTGTTCGTGGGTGCCGGCGACCTCGCGCCCGCTGCCGGCCATCGCGAGCAGCCAGTTGGCGCGCAGTTCCGGCAGGTCTAGTTCGTTGACCATTGCTTCGAGGTCGGGGTCCTCGGCGCCGAGTCGTAACAGGTGGCTGCGGGCTACGGCCTCGCCGAGTTTGTCGCTCGCTTGATCCGCCAACGTTAGGGCATGCTCGAAGCGACCGCGCGCGGCGTCGTCATTGCCACGCCAGAAGTCGCGCTCGCCAAGCAGTACCGCGGCGCGAGCGCCGTAGACGGGTAGGGCGAGTCGCTCAGCTTCGCCTAGGGCCAGATTCAGATCTTGATTGGCATCCGGGTCACCGAGCATCAGTCGCAGCTGGCCGCGGTAGAGATGGAAGCGCAGTCGAGCGCGCGGAAAGTTGCGTACGGGATGGGCCTTTTCGATTTCGCGCAGTGTGCGCATCGCCGTCGCATAGCGGTGGGCGAGGCCTTCGGCGCGGGCCAGGTCGATCCAAACGTGGCAGCGCAGATCTTCTCGTCCAGGCGGCACACGTTTTTTGGCCGCCAGTAGATGCTTCATGCAGTCCGCGGCTTGGCCGAGATACAGCATGATGCGGCCGTGCAGTGCGTGTGCTTGCGCCGCTAGCGATTCGGTGGTGTCCGTGAGCTTGAAATGACGGTCCTCGGCGTGGTCATCGTCAAGATCATCGTGAACCGTTTCGAGTAGTGCGATGGCGGACAGCAGTCGGCCATTGTCGAGGTCTGCAGTTGCGAGCCCGATGCGCGCAGCTGCGGACGCATCCAAGTTGTCGAGCTTTCGCGCCAGTCGTTCGGCCTTTTGGAACGACTGAGTTGCCGATTTGAGGTTGGCGTTTTGTTGAGCCTGCGCGGATAGCAATAAGAAGCGCAGTCGGCGTTGCGAGTTTTCCGCGGACTCTTTGACGTGTCGCAGGTGCACGGCAAGTCGACCGATCAAGCGCAGCGAGGTTCGTTGCGAACCGGCCTGCACGCGGTTGTCGAGCGCTTCGAGTAGCGGATCGAGGCAGCCTTCGTGATCGAGAGCCTGCGAGCGGTGCATGCCGACAACCAGTGGGCGCGCGCCGCGTGCTTCGAGCAAGGACGCTGCCGCAGCGTGCAGGCGCTGCACTTCTGCTGGTTCGGTGCCGCGCAGCAGCGCTTGGCGAAAGTCGCGGTGGCGGAAGCTCACTTCGCCACCTTGCGCTCGCACAATCCGGCCGCGGAACAAGGACAGCGTTTCAAGCAACGACAGCTCTGGTTCCAAGATCAGCGCCGACAGTTCGGACAACGAGCAGCGATCGCCGAGCACTGCGGCGGCCGTCAGAGTCGCGCGTTGGTGCGGCAGCAGAATACGGACACGATTGCGGAACCGTTCGACGTGGCTTGGGGCGGGGCGCGGTTCGGCGTCCTTGGCTAGTTCGTGGTATTCGCCAACGCGGCCGCGCAACTCACCGCGTTCGACCAGGAAATCGAGTGCTTCGAGTAGGCCGCCGGGCAGGCCGGTGAGCATTTGGTGAGCGGCATTGAGGAAGGTGTCGACGTGCGCGGATACCGGCGCGCGGAACAGTGAACGGCCGAAGTTGCGGAAGTGGCGTTCGTCCAAGCCCGACAATTCGAGTCGCGGTTGCTCGTCGATCAATTGCGTGTCGGGGCCGGCGACCAATAGCACCAGCAGGTGGTGCTTGTTTGCGGCATTGCTGAGCTGTTGCAGCACGAGCTTGCCACTGGTGTCGAGATCGTCGGCGTGGTCGACCCGCAGCACCAGCGCGCGGTGCTTTGACGGCAGATGCAGGATGGCTGTCGCCATGCGGTTGGCGCGCACTTCCGACGGTTCGGTGCTGTCGCCGAACGCGACGGCGACCAGTGCTGCGGCGTCGGGTTCGTTAAGGGCAAAGCGCTCGGTCGCGTGGGCGATGGCGCGCGCGTGGGCATTGGGACTGTGGCGATCATCGCCACGCAACAGCAGGTCGAGCAGCGTACTGGCGAACGGTTCGCCGTGGCCGAGACCGCTATCTGCATCGCCGCCGAGGTAGCGCGGCGGCTCACTGCTATCGAGCCATCGCTGCATTGCTTCATCGAGTAGGCGACGACGACCGGTGCTCTCGGGCGCCACAACCGCGAGCACTCGACCCTTGCCGGCACGGGCCGCGACCAGGGCAGCATCAAGCTGCGCGGATTCCGGTCGGCGATCGACGAACGGTGCTTCCGCCGGGCGTCGCATGCGCAACAAACGGCGGCTACTGGCGAGCACGGGTGCCCTGGCTTCGTGCTTGCGCCAGTATTCCGATTGTGCGCCCTTCTCGAGAATGCGCGCAACTTCAGCGGCGCCGCGCGGCCGATCCTCGGGGCTCTTCTGCATCAGGTCGAGCAGAACCTGTTCGAGCAGTGGCGACACTCGCGGGCGCAAGTGCGACGGCAGCGGCGGCAAGCGGTAGAGGTGCGCGTGCATCATGTCGTCGGCGCTGGTGGCGTCGGCGAACGGGTGTTGTCCGGTAGTGACTTCGAACAAGACAATGCCCAGCGCATATAGATCGCTGCGTGGTCCGGCGCGCTCGCCGCGCAGCATTTCTGGAGCGCTATAGGCGACACTGCCGGCAAGGCCAAGGCCGGAGGAGCTTGTGCTGCCGCCAGCGCTCGGCGAGTTGCCGGGGGAGGCGCCACTGCCGACCGTTCCGAACGGGCGCGCCAGCCCCAGGTCGACGATCTTCAGCACGCTGTCCGGCGTCAGGATCAAGTTCTCTGGCTTGATGTCGCGGTGGGCCAGGCCGCGGCGGTGCAGCGCGGACAAACCGCGGGCGGCGTCGGCGCCGAGGCGACGGGTCAGGTCTTCCACCGGCGCACCACTGCGCAGCAGCAGGTCGCGCAGGGTCGTGCCCTGGATAAACTGCATGACCAAGAAGGTCGTCTCGATGCCAAGTCGTTCCACGGTTTCGACGCCGTAGACCTCGGCGACGTTCGCGTGCCGGACCGACTTGCCCATTTCCCCTTCGACAAACAGTCGCGCGCGGGCCCGCTGGTTGGCTGCCAGTTCGGGCCGCAGCAATTTGACGGCGACTTCGGTGTTCGCGGGCAGCCCTTTGTAGTTTTCTCTCAGGCGCGCTCGATAGACGGTGCCCGAGGAGCCGCTGCCGACCACATGTAGCAGTTCTAGCCGGTTATCGACCTGTTGCAGGCCCGCTGACGCCCGCCCGGAAGCTGGGAGTTCGGCCTCAGGCAGCCCGCCTTGGTTGTGATCCTTGCCGTCCACTGGGCGTTCCTTGTAGCGGCGTTGTTGCACCTGATCGAGGCCTCTGCGAATCTTCCATCACATGGCGATTCGTCTGCACAACTCGTTTACCCGGCAACTTCAAGAACTGCGCCCTCTCGTCGATGGCAAGGTGACGATGTATCACTGTGGCCCGACGGTCTACAGCTCGCCGCACATTGGGAACTTTCGCAGTTTCTTGTTCGCGGATGTGCTTAGGCGCTTCGTCGAGGATCAGGGCTACGAAGTCACCCAGGTGATGAACATCACCGACGTCGGCCATCTGACCCTCGATGACATCGAAGGTGGCGAGGACAAGATGGAGGCCGAGAGCAAGCGCACCGGCCGCACCGCTTGGGATATCGCCAACGAATACATCGACGAGTTCCATGAGTGCCAGCGGCAGCTGCAGGTGCGCACGCCGCATCACATGCCGCGGGCGACCGACTTCATCGAGCAGATGGGGGTGATCATCGAGGACCTGCTGAAGAAGGGCATCGCTTACCAGGTCAACGGCGACGTCTACTTCGAGGTCGCGAAGTTCGAGCCATACGGAAAGCTGTCCGGCAAGGTGCTTGATGATCTCGAGG
>JBNMNW010000141.1:0-14031 GCA_051278165.1 Planctomycetota bacterium
TGCGGCGCCGACCACGGTTGGGATGCATTGCGTCAGGTAGAGCAACCGGAAGATGCGGTTGCACACGTGGTCTTCTGCCGCGGCATATGGCAACCAGGTCGCGTCGTGCCTGGGCAGGCCGAAGTCATCATGGTCGTTCGGGAGGCGCCTGTCGGGCGCCTGCGCGCAAATCGCCCCAGCGAGTGTCAGCAGCAGCGTGGCACGGATCAGCAATGGAGACATGGCTTGATTGTGCCCTGAGCGTCACGTTTTGGCTGTAGGCTCGATTCCGCATTCGCATCATCGTTCGGGCGGATATGGGTCTACGCATGCGTTGCCTAGTTTCCGCGTGTTTCTCTGCCCTCGCGCTGCTTGCGCAAGCGGTTCCGTCGCAATCGCACGCCCCGCCGTCAAAGTCCCCAGCGTCGGCAGCCCCAACGTCCGAAGCCAAGCAGGCGGACGAAGATAAATCAATCGCGACCTTCACCAAGGATATGCAGCACCTGCCTGGCTTCGTCGCCATGCATGTCGATCGCAAGGCGGACCGTATCTACTTCGAAATGTCGGCGTTTGAGCAAGAGTTGCTCTACGCAACGGCGCAGGCGTCTGGGCTCGGTTCCAACCCGATCGGTCTCGATCGCGGTTCGCTGGGCCCGCAGCACGTGATCGAGTTTCGGCGCGCGGGCAAGAAGGTGTTGGTCATGGCCAAGAACCTGCGCTTCCGCGCGTTGTCGGATAACCCGCGGGAGCGGTTGGCGGTCGCGGAGTCATTCGCGCCGTCAGTGATCGCGTCGTTGCCGATCAAGGCGGAGACCGGTGATGCAGTGGTCGTCGATGCGACCGACTTCGTGGTTCGCGATGCAACCGATGCCAGCGGTCGGCTGGGTGGCGCCAAGGCCAGTTACAAAGTCGATAAGACGCGCAGTGCGCTGTGGCTCGAGCGCACCAAGGCGTTCCCCGACAACAGTGAAGTCGAGGTGCTGCTGACGTTCACGAGCAGCAAGCCGAACAGCGAAGTGTCGCGAGCTGCGTATGGCAAGGCCGTCTCGTTGCGTCAGCACCACAGCTTCATTCGCTTGCCAGACAACCAATACCAACCGCGTCAGTTTGATCCGCGGGTTGGCTACTTCGGCCCGCAGTTTCAGGACTACGCGGCGCCGATTGGCGAGTCGATGCATCGGCACTACATCGCGCGCCACCGCTTGGTGAAAAAGAACCTGCAGGAGCCGGTCAGCGATCCGGTCGAGCCGATCATCTACTACATCGACCCGGGCACGCCCGAGCCGATCCGTTCGGCGCTCAAGGAAGGAGCGATGTGGTGGGCCGACGCGTTTGCCGCAGCGGGCTTCCGCGATGCGTTTCAGGTCGAGATTTTGCCAGCGGATGCGGACCCGATGGACGTGCGTTACAACATGATCCATTGGGTGCATCGGCGCACTCGAGGCTGGTCGTATGGCGCGAGCATCAGCGATCCGCGCACGGGTGAGATCATCAAGGGCAATGTGCTGCTCGGTTCGTTGCGCGTGCGCCAGGACCACATGAAGTTCATTGGCTTGCAGTCGCCCTACTCTGAGCAAGGTGCGTGTGCCGCGGCCGCCTCGCCGAGTGCGGGCTATCTGATCGATGATGATGACCTTGCGCAGAAGGTCGCGTTGATGCGCATTCGGCAGTTAGCGGCGCATGAAGTTGGCCACACGCTCGGCTTGTCGCACAACTTCGCGGCGAGCACCTATGGGCGGGAGTCGGTGATGGACTACCCGGCACCGTTGGTTTCTGTTACCAACGGCGAGCTAGACTTTTCCGCCGCCTATGACGTCGGAATCGGCCAATACGACACGTGGGCGATCGTCTACGGCTATTCGCAGTTCCATGTTGGTGCTGACGAGGCGGCCGAACTCGATCGCATCGTGCAGGTCGGTTTGCGCAAGGGGTTCACGTTCTTGACCGACCAGGATGCGCGTTCGGCAGCGACAAGTCATCCGCGTGCGAGCCTGTGGGATAACGGTGATGATCCGGTCCAGCAGCTGGAGTCTGAGCTGCGGGTGCGCGCGTTAGGTCTGCGTAAGTTCGGCCTCGATGCGTTGCGGCCAGGGACGACTTTGGCGACCCTCGAAGACACGCTGGTGCCGTTGTATCTGCATCATCGTTTCCAGCTCGAAGCGGCTACCAAGATGATCGGCGGAGTCGACTACCGACACGCGGTCAAAGGCGACGGGCAATTGCCGACGGCGCCAATCCCCGAGGAGCAGCAGCGCCGCGCGTTGGCGGCTGTGCTCGGCACGCTCAAGCCCGAGTTCCTGCAGTTGAACCCGCGGTTGCTGGCACGCATCCCGCCGGCACCACCCGGTCATCCGAGCACCGCGGAGCGATTCCCGCGCAGCACCGGGCAACTAATCGATCCGATCGCGATGGCATCGGTAGCAGCGGAAATGACGATTCGCGGCCTGCTCAACCCGCAGCGGGCGGCGCGGCTGCAAAACCGTGATGATGGCCAGGGCGTGACGTTCGTGACGGTTCTCTATGAATTGAGCAACACCGTGTTCCCGGACCAATCCGCGGCGAACAGCGTGCTGCGTCGACTGCAGCGCACGGTGCAGGCGGTGTTGGTCGATCGCTTGATCGATCTCGCGCGCAACACGAGTGCGTCCGCCGGCGTGCGTGCGCTTGCCGAAGCATACTTGGGTCACTCTGCACAGAAGGCCGGGATGTTGTCTGCGGTCGACATCAAGGATGTCGCGGCACATTCGCACCACGCTGCGATGCAACGACGCATCCAGTCGTTCTTGCAGCGGCAGGACCGCGAGCCGAAACGCGCGCCGTCGCTCGCGTCGCCACCGGGTTCCCCGATCGGCAGCGATCGATGAAATGCAGCGTTCGATTGCTTGCTTGTGTGTTCGTCGGTTGGTTGACCACGGCGTGTCACGAAGTGCCGGTGGTGCGCGCCGCGAGCGATCCGGCGCAGCCGCAGAACGTGTTGTTCGTCGGCAATAGCTTCACCTACTACAACAACAGCCTGCACAACCACTATCGAAGGTTCGTACGTGCGGCGCGCGGACCGAAGTGGCAGGGCAAGGCCCGCAGCATACTGATTTCGGGCGGTCATCTGGATGAGCACCGCGAAGGCTTGCGGCAGCGCTTAGTGGAACAGTCATTCGATGCGGTGGTCTTGCAGGGGCACAGCCTCGAGCCGCTGATTGAGTTCGAACGGTTCCAGTGCGCTGTCACGGAATACGCCGCCTGGATTCGTCAGCAGGGTGCGCAGCCTGTTCTGTTCATGACCTGGGCCTACAGCTCGCGGCCTGGGATGACTGAGCGCCTGGAGCGCGCGTATTATCAGGTTGGCAAGCAACTCGACGCGATGGTCGTGCCAGTTGGGTCCGCGTTCGCCCGCGTCACCGCCGAACGTCCGGATCTGGTGCTGCGCATGCCAGATAAGCGCCACCCGACTCTGGCAGGAACCTACCTTGCCGCTTGCACCATGTTCGGTGCACTGCACGGTCAAAGTCCGGTAGGCCTTGCCTATACCGCTGATTTACCCGAAATAGACGCCTTCTATCTGCAGCGTGCCGCATGGCAGACGCTGCAAGCCTCGCCAGACCGCTCGCGCTGAACCCTTTGAATATGACCGCGCTCTTCCGTCACGCCTCGTTGCTGACTCTCGCCACCTTGGTGGCGCTACCGTGCCACGCCCAACAGGATGCGGACGCCATCAAGGATGGTCCCGCGATCGCCTATGAGGACGCGTTCCCCGGCCAGGACTCGTTCAAGCAACCGCTGTTTGTTGCCTTTCACGAGACGGATGCCGAGTCGGCCTACGTCGTCACGCAGCCAGGCTTCATCTACCGCATTCCTCGCGATGGTCAGAAGTCGGAGCGCGAAGTGTTCCTCGACCTGAGCAAGCAGGTGTTCACCGAGAACTGGGAGGAAGGGCTGCTCGGGTTTCAGTTCGACCCTGACTACGCCAATAACCACTTCGTTTGGACTTACTGGTCCGAAAAGATCGAGGCGCGCACCGAGCCGATGGGTCGCGGCAAGCGCAAGAGCAACCGGCAGTCGATCATCGCCCGCTACACCGTCAAGGAAGCCGGCGGCAAACGATCCGTTGACCTGTCGACGGAGTTGCGCGTGCTGGAAGTGTTCCAACCGTTTGGCAACCACAACGGTGGCACGATCCTGTTCGGCCCGGACAGCATGCTCTACATCACGTTGGGGGATGGTGGGGCTGCCAACGATCCCTACGGCAACTCCGAAAGCCTCGCGATGCTGCTGGGCAAGGTGCTGCGCATCGACGTCAGGAACGCGTCGGCCGATGAGCCCTACAAGATCCCGAAGGACAACCCGTTCGTTGCTACCGAAGGCGCGCGTGGCGAGATCTGGTGCTATGGCCTACGCAATATCTGGCGCATGTCGTTTGACCGCGAGACCAACGAACTGTGGGCAGGCGATGTTGGCCAAGGTCGCATCGAAGAGGTCGACCGCCTGGTGAAGGGCGGGTTCTATGGTTGGAACACTTACGAAGCGCACGAAGAGTTCGGCAAGCGCAGCGGTAAGCAGCCAACGCCGAAGGATCACATCTTGCCGATTGCCAGCTACGCGCACAGCGAAGGTGTCTCGATCACCGGTGGCCATGTGTACCGCGGTAAGAAGATCCCGGGGCTGCAGGGCTACTTTGTCTACGCCGACTTCATCACCAAGCGCGCGTGGGCGTGTCGTGAAGGCAAGGATGGTGGGCAGGACGTGGTTCGGCTGAAGAGCGCTGTATTCCCGCCGTCGAGCTATGCCGAAGAACCGGATGGCGAGTTGCTGATGACGGTCTTCATCGACAAGAAGGGCAAGATCTTCCGCTTGGTGCCAGCGTCCGAGTAGAGAGTCTGACTGGCGCTATTTCTGCTGCTTCTCTTTGCTGGCGCGCGCGTCGCGCTCAGCCAAGGTCGCTTTGTAGCGCGTTAGGCGCGCGACGTAGATCGGGTTATCGCCGCTTTGCTGCGCCGCCGGCGTTTCCATCTCGATGGCCTTCTTTAGCTTGCCGTTGACGAAGTGCGCGAGCGCCACGGTGTCCATGCTGCCGTAGTCAGTGTTCTTGTCGACGCGCAACATCTCTTCGCACTGCGCTAGTGCCATGCTGTCGAAGCGGCCCATCGTCTGCGGCTGCACGATCAGATACCACGCGTCGTTGTTGAATCCGGCGCCGAGGTTCTTGGCCCGGTACTCGTCCATCAGTTGCTCGGCAGCTTGGTTTTCCTGGCAGCGCTTCAGCAGTTTGTGGCGCGCTGCGTAGACCCATTTGCGCGCACCGCCGTTCGCTTCCGCGGTTTGGATGGCACGTTCGGCTCCGTCGCGGTGCGCCACCGGGTTACGACTTTCCATCAGAGTCTCCGCGAAGATCAATTGGAGATCCGCACGGCCAACGATGCGTTTTGGCAGGGTTGCACAGATGCGGCCGGCGGTGCGTTCTTGGCCGTCGCGTAGCAAGGCGCGCAGATAGACGAGTTGGGTGAACGCTCCGTCGGATGCGCCGGCAGCAACTGGTGCCATTGCCATTGTCAGCCGGCGCGCCAGTTGCGGGTCGTTGCGGTCGCCGCGCAGCACCAGGTCCACGAAGATTGCCATCGGCACGGCGTCGTTGCTGAGTGCCTGCAAGCCTGCGTCGATTGCCTTGCGCGCAGCGGCCAGATCACCCTTACACCACCACTGGTTCAAGACGGCGCACGCGTGGGCGCGTCCCGAATGCGGGAAGCTGGTCAGGCACTGGTTGACCGCGGTATCGAACGGACCACCGTCGGCGATGTTCGCCAAGGTTGCCTTGAGCACGTTGCGCGCCGCGTTCTGATCCTGTCCGTCATGCGTGTCCGTCAGCAGGCTTTGCATGATGTCGACGGCGAGGTCGAGCGATTTCATCGTCGCGACGGTCGCACCGCTGGTCGATTCAGTGACGACACCCGACATGCCAAGGATGCCCGCGAGTTGGTCCTCGTTGTTGGCTGCCGCGACGATCATGCGCGGCTTGTTGCTAGCAACCGCCGCCGCGTCGGCCTTCGGTAGTGCGACGGCGACGGCGATGCCCTTGTCGCCAAAGCGCGACTGCAAATCGGCCAGATACTGGGCGTGATCGAGGAAGTCGGCGCTGCGAGTCGGGTAGCTAATCCAAAGGGTGAAGCGCGCATCGGCCGCGCCCTTCTGGTCGTGCAGGATGGTGACGTTGCCATGGTCGAGGCGTTCCTCGCGAACGTCGTTGGCTTCTTGTGCCCTGCTTGGTGCGATTGCCAGGCCAGCTATGACGAAAACAAATGCCGATCGCTTGATGCTCATGAAGTCTCCGGACGCGGCGTGCGGACCAGCATCTTCCCTTGTTATGGGCAACTCCGCTAGCACCTCCCTCGGTTCTGCACGTGCTGTTTCCAGCTGCTCTCTTGAGGTGTAAGAAGCCCGTGCGAGGGGCTTTAGAGGTCGTGTTGGTGCTGTCGATCCTGACTGTATGAGGGGAGAGTCCAGGGAAGATAAGTTCCGTAGTTGGGGTCTTGTCACTGTCGCGTTGTTGCTCAGTGCGTGCGGTGGTGGCGGTGGCGGCAGCGGCATCGTGCCGACGGCGCCGGGCAGCGTGACCTACGCAACGAATCCTGCCGTCTACCCGTTGGGCAGCGCCTCGACGAACACGCCGGCGGTCAACGGCGGCGCCGTGGATCGCTACTCGATCAACCCGGAACTGCCAGCTGGGTTGACGTTCGATACGTCTACGGGCGTCATCGCCGGCACGCCAACAGCGATCACCGCGCAGGCGACCTATCGGGTCACGGCGACCAACGAACTCGGTAGCGCGTCGGCGGACCTGGTGCTCAAGGTGGTCGATGCGCTACCCGTCATCAGCTACTCGCCGACCACGATCTCTGTCGTTGGTGGTGTGCTGATTACGACCTTGACCCCGACGAGCACCGGTGGCGTCGCGACGTCGCACGCAGTGTCGCCAGCGCTACCGCTCGGCATCGCACTCAATGCAGCGAATGGGGTGATCTCGGGAACCCCGACGACACTTGCTGCGCAGTCGGACTACACGATCACCGCTAGTAACGAAGGTGGTTCGGACACGAACGTGCTGACGATCACCGTGACGGCGCCGCCGCTGGCCGTCACGTTGCAGCCAGCTGTTGACACCGTCGTCACTGGCGCGGTCGCGAGTTTCACGGCCGCGGCTTCCGGCACGGGGATCTTGGCTTACCAGTGGTTGAAGGAAGGAGCGTCCATCGGCGGTGCGACCAGCGTCAGCTACACGACGCCGGTCACGACATCGGTCGATGATGGCGCGCGGTATCAACTGAGCGCAACCGATACGTTTGGCACCACCGTGCTGACTGATGCGGCGATGCTCGGTGTTGTCGGCGGCTCGTTCACGGCGGGCACATCCCTGCCAAGCGCGCGGTCGCAGCATACGGCGACGACGTTGAGCGATGGCTCTGTGCTGGTCGCTGGTGGCTACACTGGGGTTGGTCCAAGTAGCGTGACCGTGACGGCGCTGCGCTACAGTTCTGTGTCGGGCACGTTCCCGACCACGGGTTCCATGGCGGTGACGCGTGCGCAACAGGTCGCCATGCGGCTGTTCGATGGTCGGATCTTGATGAGTGGCACTACGGTCGCGGTCTCGGCGGCGGAATTGTATGACCCAACTGTAGGGACGTTCTCGGCGACCACCGGTGTCCAGGCAGTGGCGCGCCGCTACCACACGGCGACGCGGCTTCCGGATGGGCGCGTGCTGTTGGTTGGCGGCGACGACGGTGGGGCGCTGGCAACGGCGGAACTGTTCGATCCAGTTGCCGGAACGTTTACGGCGACCGGCTCGATGGCGACCGCGCGGCATTCGCACACGGCAACGTTACTGGCCGACGGCACGGTGCTGGTGACCGGCGGCGAGACCGCGACTGCCACGGCTGAGGTCTACGATTCCGTCGCCGGCACGTTCTCGGTGACCGGCTCGATGGCAACCGCGCGCTTGCGTCATTTCGCCGCGTTGCTTGCCGATGGTCGCGTGCTGGTCGGTGCTGGCGATAACGGCAGCAACGTCGTCGCTACGGTCGAGATCTACGACCCGAGTGTGGGCACGTTCTCGTCGACTGGCTCGATGACGACAGCTCGCGATCGCGCCCAGGCGCAGCGCCTAGCCAACGGTCGCGTTGTCGTTGTCGGCGGTGAAGACAGTTCGAACGTTGGCTTGAGCTCGTTCGAAGTGTTCGATCCAGCTAGCGATCAATGGTTCGCCGTTGGCAGCATGGCGACCGCTCGCTCACACCTCGCGCTCGCGGCACTGCCGGATGGTCGATGGCTAGTTCCTGGTGGCGAGTTGGCCAGCGCGCCGATGACCTCGACCGAGATCTTTGATCCGGAGCATCCGTCGCCGGAGACGTTTGTGTCGGCCGACACGATGAACGAGGCGCGCACGCAAGGGTCGATCGCGTTGTTGTCGAACGGCCAGGTGCTCTATGCAGGGGGCACGGATGGTGGCATTACCGGAACGGATACGGCGGAACTCTACAACGCGCAGACCGATAGTTGGGCTGCGACGGGCAGTCTCGGCACCGCCCGTTCGGATGCTGTCGCGATCACGTTGCCGAACGGCAAGGTGCTGATCGCGGCCGGTCGCACCAACCTGTTCACGCCGACGGCAGCAGCCGAGCTGTATGACCAAGCAGTGGGAACGTTTGCTGCAACCGGTTCGCTCGCCGAAGCGCGCCTGGGCTTGACTGGCACGCTGTTGGGCACGGGCAAGGTCCTGGTGGCAGGCGGGCAATCGCTGTCGAGCACGCTTTTGACCACCGAACTCTATGATGCGACGGCGGGCACGTTCGCGAGCAGCGGCAGCATGGCAACCGCACGCCGCTATCACAGTGCGGTTCGACTTGGCGATGGCAGGGTGCTGATGATTGGCGGTCTAGATGGGGCGGGCTCGCAGTTGGCGTCATGCGAACTCTACGATCCAGTTGCTGGCACGTTCAGTGCAACTGGGACCATGGCTACGGCACGCGGTTACTCGGTGGCGACTCTGCTCACGAACGGCAAGGTGCTGGCGGTCGGCGGTGGCACGCTGTTCGCGGCGACTGCGACAGCCGAACTGTATGATCCGACTGCGGCAACGTGGTCGGCGACCGGCTCGCTCAACCAAGCACGGCGCCAGCCCGCTATGGCAGTGTTGCCAAGTGGCGGCGTGATCGTCGCCGGTGGCTTCGGGGATCCGGGGTCGGCCTTGAATAGTGCCGAGGTCTACAATGTCACCGCCGGCACGTTCGCGACGATCAGTAACATGCTCGCGGCGCGTCCATACGCGCAGGCTCGCCTGCTGCCGAGCACTGGCCGTCTGTTGCTCGTCGGCGACGCCGGCAATGGCACGTCAGAACTGTTCCGCTAGTAGTCTGACGTACACCACTAATTGCTGTGGCCGACAATCGTGCCGTTGGTTGCCCCCGCTGGCAGGTCGAACGGCCCGAGCCTCTGCTTCTTGCCGTCGACAATGATGCGGCCCTGCACGTTGCACTGTGAAGCGACCATCGTCGCCGGTGCGGCCGCGTCCCATAAAGCCCTCGCTTCTAGCGCTCAGTTGCATGCCACTAAGCGGACGACCTGCCGAGTCGACCACGGTGCCGGTGACCTTGATGGCGCGCAACATCGGCACATCACCAAGGTCGACCTTCGTGCCTGCCACTGGTTGTTGCCAGCGTGCAACCCGTGATACGTAGCCGGGCTTCGCGATGCGAACCGCGATGGTGTCGGTCCAGTCATCGTGGCTTGTGGCTAGCTCAAACGCACCTGCGGTATCGCTGTGGCTCATCGCAAGATCCGCGTCAGTCCACGGGGCACGCAAGCTGTCTGCGTCAGCCTCTGTACGTATTTGCACCGAGCAGTCGGCGAGAGCAGAACCGTTCTTTGCCAACACGCAGCGGCCCAGAACTTCGAACGTGTTGGCAGGCGCCGTTACGGTTTCGCCGGGGTCGGAACCGGAATCGGACCCTACGTGCTACGCGCGCGGTCCTCTGTCGATCCTTGCAGATCACAGATCGCTTGGGCGAGGTGCTTGGCTAAGATCGGCTTCGTCATCAGTCGGTTGACGCCGGCCTCGGTCGCTTCATCGCACGTCTTGGTGTCCATGAACCCCGAACACAGCATGATTGGTAGTTCTGCGCGGATCTCACGGATGACTCTGGTCGACTCGATGCCGTTAAGTCCGGGCATGTCCAAGTCGGTGATGTATGCGTGGAAGCGATCGGGAGTTTGGCGAACGGCTTCGACGGCCTGCCGCGGATCTTCCATCGCGGTGACTTCAAACCCCAAGCGCTCCAGGCCGCGTTTTAGCACCCGCAACAAGTTCGGTTCATCGTCGACCAAGAGCACGTGCAAGCCCTGGCCAGATGGTGTCGAGATCTTTACGGCAGATGGTCGCTCGTCATTCTTGCTCGGCGGAAGGTAGACGCGGAACGTGGTGCCGGTGCCGACCTTGCTCTCGACATCAATTGCGCCTTCGTGCGTCGTGACGATGCCGTGCACGACGGATAGGCCAAGGCCGGTGCCCTGACCACTTGCTTTGGTCGTGAAGAATGGCTCGAAGATGTGACCGCGCTGTTCGTCGCTGATACCATCGCCATCATCACAGATCTCCAGGATCGCATACACTGCGTCGGCGGGGACGCCGGGGGCTGCCGTCATGTGTGCAGGCATCGCACCGCTGGTTAAGCGGAAGCTCACGTGGCCAGCCCCCTCACCGACTGCGTGCCAAGCGTTGGTGCCCAAATTTACCAGCACCTGATGTAGTTGTTCGGGGTCTGCGAACGTGATGGGTATGCCTAAGTCTATCTGGCTTGTGATCGTGATGCGTTGTGGCGTCGTCGAACGAACCATTCGCACGGCTTCTTCGACAATGGGCCCGAGTTCGACCTGCTGACGCGCTGGCGCTTCTTCCCGGCTGAACGACAGGACCTGTCGGACGAGCGAGCCAGCGCGCTTGCTCGCTTTGCTGATCTCGGTCAGTGATTCGACAATGGGTGGTTCGTCGGTAGCCATCAGTGCTTGTTCGACATTGCCACCAATGATGCTAAGGATGTTGTTGAAGTCATGCGCAATGCCACCGGCGAGCGTGCCCAGTGCTTCGATGCGTTCGAGTTGGCTGAGTCGTTGTTTCAGCAAGTCGCGTTCTTCTTCGGCTTGCCTGTTCGCTGTGATGTCGACGTGGCAACCAACGAATCGTGTCGGCTTGCCCGCTTCGTTGCGGCTGATCTCGCCGCGCACATAGATCCAACGATAGGAACCGTCCCTGTGCTTGAAGCGGAACTCGGTCGTGTATTCCGCCGTCAGTCCGTTGATGTGATTGTTGACCGCGAGCATCGCTGATTCGAGGTCCTCGGGGTGCACGCGTGACCGCCACTCTTCAAAGTCGTCAGGAAGCTCGTGCGGTTCGTAACCGATCTGAGCCTTCCACTCGGCGCTGAAGATGACGGTGTTGTTGCTTAGGTCCCAGTGCCAGAACCCAACTTGGCTAGCGCGTGCCGCAATATCGGTGCGTAGCTTGTTCTCACGCAATGCGTCTTCAAACGCGCGTCGTTCGCTGGTGTCGCGATTGAACGAGACAATGCATGGCTTGCCGTCGATGGTTGCTGTGCGTGCCGATACTTCGACCGGAAACTCGCTGCCGTCGCGGCGCCGATGCGTCGCTTTGAATGTGATGTCGCCCTTCTTGTTCAGCGTATCGATTCGATGCTTGACGAGTTTTGCGTCCTCTTGCACATCCAGATCATCGATGAACATCGTCAGCAGCTCCTCGCGCGTGTAGCCGTGGGAATCTGCCGCCTTCGTATTCGCATCCAGAATACGGCCGATGTCTTCCTGTGAGCCCGACAGCAAGAATACGGCGTCGGGCGCGGCTTCGAAGAACTGGCGGTAGCGATCCTCGCTCGCACGCAGCGCCGCTGTTGCGAGTCGCGCCTCGGTCACGTCTTCGTGGGATAGCATGACGCAGCGGTTGCCGTCTACTGCGATGACCTGGGCGTGGATCAGACAGCGGTACGGTCGGTAGGTGCTGTCCGCTTTCGTCGCGTTGCAGGCGACTTCTAGATCAAAGTATTCCGTCGCGGAGCCAAATAGGTGGTCGATTGCTGCGTCCAACTCGGACGCATCTGTTATCGCGCTGCTGTTCTCACTGCACGCGGTGCGGTAGTTGTCGCCGACAGAGACTGCGATCGGCAGTGGTGATCCGTTGCGTCGCCAAGATTCGTTGGTCCAGACAACTTCGCCGGCAGCATCGATGATGCACGCCTGTCCATCCGTTGGGGCGTGTTCTTGCTCAGGCTTCGATTGGCTCGGGATGCTCATGCGGCCGTCGAAGAGGTGAGTGGCCTAGGCAGGTGTCGTCGGGGGGACTGTGTCACAGTGTCTGTTGCATCGGAACATTCAGGGCGCTGTTCTGATAAAGAACGCTAACGGTTTTGGTGCTGTTTCCCACGTTCGGGCTATCCCTCGGGGAATGCCCTGACGTTTATGATCTGCTTGATCGCACTTAAAAAGTGGACCTGAACCTAGCTGGTGCGGTGCCCTGCCCAATACCTGCACGATGCCTTCCCGATGCTGACATGAAGTCGATGCGATCTCGCAGCGACTCGCTGTCTGAGCGCTTCTGGTGCTAGCGACATGATCATTGGCGATTTGGCTGGCCAAAGTTCTGTTGTTGCGAATGGTTCGATCGCATTTGGTGGCAATGCGCCGGCCGTGATGTTGCACTAGAAGGCATCCATGAGTGTCGCACCAAGCCGCTACCGAGCGCTGAGTTTGTTCTTGCTCGGCGCGTTTGTCCGAACGTGTTTTTGGTTGGCGACGCCCGACCGTGAGTTGCCCGCCTCGATTGCCTACGAAGGCGACGCGCCGAAGTGGTTGCAGTTGTTGCTTGCTGGTGACGGTGACATCCAAAACGCATTGCCGTTGCACCCGCCCGGCATGACCTGGTTGATGCCGATGCTGACCGATGGCGATTCGTTTGGCTTTGCCCGGGCTGTCATGGTCGTGCTCGGGGCACTGTTGGCACCACTTTTGTATCTGCTGCTACGCCGCAGTTTTTCCGAGCGCATCGCAGTGCTGACCGGCGGCTTGTGTGCGGTGAGTTCGGGGCTCGTGGTGGTTGGCAGCGGCCTGCACTCTGACATCCCATACCTGCTTCTATTCGTGGCCGGGCTGTTCCCGTTGGAGAAGCTGCGCAAGCAAGCGAGCGTCTTGGCGGCGATCACGTTTGGGCTGCTGCAGGCGCTCGCGTGCTATTTCCGAGCGGAGCACTTGGCGTTCTCTGGCCTGGCACTGCTGTGGTTGTTCGTCGGCGCTGGCCCGCGCGGTCGCATTGCCGCAGTCATCGCGACGGCGGCCATGAGTTTCGCGTTTGTGCCTTGGCAACTACACGCTTGGGATTTGGTGTCAGACGCCAACACCCATGGCTTCCCGGGCCGACCGCCGGAGCTGCCGATGCCACCGGCAGCATTGCCGTGGGATGCCCGGGCGATGGACATCATCAATCGCACCCCTGCGTTTGCGCGGTTCGCGACATACGGGTTCGTTAACGACACGGTCAAGATGCGCGGCGGGTCGCGCGTGACGGTCAGCGATCTGGACATTCTGGATGAGGCCTATGGCTATCGCCCGGAGCCCCTGTCGACGCCGCTGCTAGTGATGTACGGGCCGATGAACTTCTGCTTGGCGAACTACGAAACCAGCACTGGCATGTTCTCGCGCACAGCCTTCGACCATCGACCGCCGTTGAAGGGTGGCGTCGAGCGCTACTCGCCGATGATCAAGGTATGCCTCGAGCCAAACGGTCCGTTGCGTTGGGATTACCCGCCGCACTTGGAGGTCATCAATCACGGCTACCGCATCGGCCTCGAACGTTGGTTTGCGCGCCCTGGCTGGGCGCTGTGGCTGATGGGGCAGAAGCTGATGCACTCGTGGCGCGGCATCGCAACTGGCGTTGGTAGCTACGCGATGCCGTTGGGAATGTCGGGTGTGCGCGAACCGGTTGACATGACGGTATCGATGACCGGCATC
>JBNMNW010000142.1:0-13897 GCA_051278165.1 Planctomycetota bacterium
AGAAGTGTTCGGCCTCAACGCGGCCTACGCAGAGAAGGTTTACGGCGACTACCTGGAGGCGCCTGACTCTGTGCCGGAAGAATGGCGCACTTGGTTTGAGACCGAATTGCCGCCAGAACAGCGCGCAGTTGCCAAGCCCAAGCCAGCACCAGTAGCGACGCCGGCAGAGATCAACGATGAATTGACGCCGCTGGTCGGAATCGCCGGCAAGATCGTCAAGAACATGGCCGCCAGCCTGTCCGTGCCGACCGCGACGTCAGCGCGTGAGATGCCGGTCAAGGTGCTGATTGAGAACCGCTACTCCATCAACCGTCACCAGGTTGGTCAGTATCTGCCGAAGGTCAGCTTCACGCATCTGATTGGCTGGGCCATGGTGCAGGCCATCCTGCGCGTGCCGGCGATGGCGGCGCAGTATGTCGAAGAAGGTGGCAAGCCGTTCCGGCGCATGGGCAAGTCGCTCAACATTGGCATCGCGGTCGACTTGCCAGGTAAGGACGGTCGTCGCAATTTGGTGGTGCCAAGCATCAAGGACACCCAGTCCCTCGATTTCGCCGGCTTCTTCGCAGGCTTCAACGACCAGATCCGCAAGTCGCGCACGGGCAAGCTGACGCCGGCGGACTTCGGTGGTACGACCTGCACGCTGACCAACCCGGGCACGATCGGAACGGTCAGTTCATTGCCGCGGTTGATGGTGGGGCAGAGCTTCATCATGGCGACTGGGGCGATCACCATTCCGGGCGCATTCCAAGGGGCTGCCGCCGAGACGATCACCGAACTGGGGTTGTCGCAGGTGATGATGCTGACCAGCACCTATGACCATCGCGTCATCCAAGGTGCCGAGTCGGGTCAGTTCCTCGATTGGATCCACAAGCTGTTGCTTGGCGAAGAGAACTTCTACGAGGACATCTTCGCCTCGATGAAGGTGCCCTATCGTCCGGTTCAAAACTGTGTCGATCGGCGCCCGCCGCTGGGCTCTAGCCTGCGCGAATCAGAGAACCTCGAGCGGGCCGCTGGCGTGATGACCTACATCCGCAGCTACCGCGTGCGCGGTCACGTGCTCGCCAAGCTCGACCCATTGACGTTCGAACCCAAGGATCTACCGGAGCTCGACATGGCCAGCTACGGCCTGACGATCTGGGATAAGGAACGCACGTTCTTCGCCAATGGCGTGACCTCCAAGCCGTTCGCGACCCTGCGGGAGATCCAGGAAACGCTGCATCTAACCTACTGCCGCAACATTGGCGTAGAATACATGCACATCGCCGACCAGGACCAGCGCCAATGGTTGCGCAAGCGCATGGAAGGCAACCGCAACGAGGAAGAGCTGCCGAAGGAATCGCAACTGCGCATCCTCGACAAGCTGGTCGAAGCGGAGGCGTTTGAGCAGTTCTTGCACACGCGCTTCGTCGGCCACAAGCGCTTCTCGCTCGAAGGCGGCGAGACCCTGGTGCCGGCGATGGATGCGCTGCTTGAGCGCGCTGCCGAATCTGGCGTGACGCGGGCCGTCATCGGCATGGCGCACCGTGGTCGCTTGAACGTGCTCGCGCACGTCATGCACAAACCGTTGACCAAGATCTTCGGCGAATTTGAGGGCTACCTCGATCCAGGCATGGCGCAAGGCTCGGGCGACGTGAAATACCACCTCGGTGCCAGCGCCAACTACCAGACCTTCTCGGGTCGCACGATCGCGATTGAGTTGGCCTGTAACCCGAGCCACCTCGAAGCGGCCGACCCGGTTGTGCAAGGCATGGCACGGGCGCGGCAAGAGCAATCGCCGAACGCTCCCGGTCACGAGATCTGGGATGAGGTCATGCCGATCCTGGTGCACGGCGATGCCGCATTTGCGGGCCAGGGCGTCGTTTTTGAGACGCTGCAGATGTCGCAACTGCACGGCTACCGCACCGGCGGCACGGTGCACATCGTCGTCAATAACCAGATCGGCTACACAACGTCGCCGAAGGATTCGCGCAGCTCGCCGTTCTGCACCGATGTCGCCAAGGCGATCCAGGTGCCGATCTTCCACGTCAACGGCGATGACCCGCTCGCCGCCGTGCGCATGATCCGCCTCGCGTTTGACTACCGAAAGCAGTTCCACACCGATGTCGTGCTCGACATCACGTGCTACCGCCGCCACGGACACAACGAAGGCGACGAGCCGAGCTACACGCAACCGCTGCTCTACCGGGCGATCGAAGCGCACCCGACCGTGCGTACGATCTACCAGGACTACCTGGTGCGCGCCGGCGTGCTGCCGAAGGAAGAGGTCGCCAGCTACGACGAGAAGGTTCAGTCGCGCCTCAAGGAGTCGCTAGACGAGGTGCGCGCGACCGCGCCACCGGCTGTGTCGTTGCCACCAGATACCGGTGACCAGGAATGGCAGCCAAATGCTCTGCCCGCGACCGCCGAGCAACTGCAGCAGTGGAATGCGAGCCTGCTGGCTTGGCCGGCTGAGTTCACGCCGCATCCAAAGCTCAAGGGCGTGCTCGGCCGTCGCGCCGGCATGATCGAAGGCAAGGATGCGATCGACTTCGCAACTGCCGAGACGTTGGCGTTTGCCAGCTTGGTCGCAACGGGTGTGCCGGTTCGCTTGGCGGGACAGGACAGTGGTCGCGGCACGTTTAGCCAGCGCCACTCAACGCTCTACGACGCCGTCGATGGACGTCGCTTCGTGCCACTCAACCATCTGAGCAAAGAGCAGGCGCCCTACGTGGTGGTCGACTCACTGCTCAGCGAGGAAGCGGCGCTTGGCTTCGAGTATGGCTATAGCGTCGTCACGCCTAAGGGCCTGACACTGTGGGAAGCGCAGTTCGGTGACTTCGTCAACGGTGCGCAGATCCAGATCGACCAGTTCCTGGCTTCCGGCGAGGCCAAGTGGCAGCAGCAGTCAGCGGTTTGTCTGCTGTTGCCGCACGGCTACGACGGCCAAGGCCCCGAGCACAGCTCGGCACGTCTCGAGCGCTTCCTGCAACTGTGCGCCGAGAACAACATGCGCGTGGCAATGCCGTCGTGCTCGGCGAGTTACCACCACTTGCTGCGAGCCCAGGCGCTCGATCCCGACTGCAAGCCGTTGATCGTGATGACGACCAAAAGTCTGCTGCGCCAGAGGATGGCCGGTTCGACGCTGGCGGACCTCACTGATCACGCCTTCCGCTCGGTGCTCGATGATGAAGCGATCGACAAGCCTGCCGCGGTCAAGCGCGTCGTGGTCTGCTCGGGCAAGGTCTACTACGACTTGCTCGCCGCCCGCGGTGACGATCGCAGCATCGCGCTGGTGCGTTGCGAGTTGCTCTACCCGTGGCCGCAGTCGATGCTCGCTGCCTTGCAGACGCGCTACTCGAAGGCGAAGTTTGTCTGGTGTCAGGAAGAACCAGAGAACATGGGTTCGTGGCAGTTTGTGCGCGACCGTTTCGCGTGGCATAGCCGCTCAACGCGTCGCGCTGCGGCGAGTCCGGCGACCGGCTCCTTGCAGCGCCACAAAGCCGAGCAAGCAGCTTTGGTGGCTGCGGCGCTAGGCAAGTCTTAAGCAGTTGCCAGCCCTGCTTACTGCAGGGGCTGGTAGCGAAGGCCTAGTGCCGTAGCGCTGGGCAGACACGGTCCATGAAGGGCCATCGAACGAATCTCGAGAAAGGCATCATGCGTAACCTATCGTTGTCGTTGGTCCTCTTGTTGGCAGCCAGTTGTGGCACCATGCGTTCCGCGGTGTCTGTCGGCAACGAGTTGGCCGAAGCGACCAGCACGTTCCTAGCGTCGCTGGATGACAAGCAGCGCGAACTCGCGGCGCGCGAACTCAGCGACCAGGAAGCCGTCAACTGGCACTTCGTTCCGGGTCGCTATGCTGGCGTCGAAATGGGGGCGCTTACTGGCCCGCAAAAGGCGTTGGCGCATCAAGTGCTGCGCACGATGCTGAGCGCCACGGGCTTCGCCAAGACCATGGCGATTGCCGACCTCGAGACCGTGTTGCACGAACTCGAATCCAAGCCGAATAAGCCGGCCGTGCATCGTGATCCAAATCGCTACGCAATGCTGGTGTGCGGCACGCCCGAGCTTGGCGGCACGTTCGTGGTGCGCTACCAGGGCCACCACGTCTCGCTGCGCATGGCGGTTGTCGAAGGCATGCTCGTCGGTCACACGCCGCACTTCCTGGGCACCAACCCGCATATCGTGCCGGCGCAGTTTGCGCGACCGGTGGTGTTGCGTAACGAAGAGGCACTCGGCCGTGAGCTGTTGGCGATGTTCGATGGCGACCAGCGTGCCAAGGTGATCATCGCCGCCACGGCGCCGCCTGACGTGTTGCTTGGCCCAGGCAAGGCGCCTGCCGAACTCGGTGAGCGGCGCGGCGTTGCGTGGGGCGACATGAACAAGGGGCAGCAAGACGCGTTGTGGCGATTGCTCGAACTCCACGCGAACGTGCTGCGCCCGGATGTTGCCAAGCAAGATCTCGCGCGCATTCGTGCCAATGGCTTGGCGGAGATGTCGTTCGCGTGGGCGGGCAGCATCGAGCCCGGCAAGGGCCACTACTACCGGATCCACGGCAACCACTTTGCCGTCGAATACGACTGCACCCAGAACGGCGCGAACCACGTGCACGTTTGTTGGCGTGACTTTGAGAACGACTTCGGTGGTGACGCGCTGCAGCGCCATCGCGAACAGCAGCACGGCCACTAGTTGCCCTCGGTCCGCGGCTTGGGGGCGCGGACAAGAAGTCCGGACAGGAAGTTACGGTCTCTTTATCGTCGGCGCCGGCGCCGTCGCGCGCTCGGTGCGCTGCAGTAGTCGCCGCGCTGCGAATGCGCCGACTAGAACGCTAAGCCACGTAGGTCATCACCAGGGATGAGTAGCAGCGGCCCAACGTTTCGATGCAAGAGGCCAGGTTTTATTTGCGAGATCCGTCGTTGCCGTTTCGCTCTGCCAGGAATGTTACCGCTCGGTCGAGAGCGGTCGCGACGTGCTGTTCGTAGGTGAAGCCGCTCTTCTTCCGAGGCGTCATCGAATGATCGCCATCCGGAAGCCACAGCAGTTCGATGCGGTCCGACAGCTCATACCCGGCGACCTCCGCCGGGGTTCCGAACGGGTCTCGTTCGCCTTGCACGATCAGGGTCGGTGTCTGCAAGTTCTCGAGATGCGCGGTGCGCACATTCTCGAGCTTGCGTGGCGGATGAAACGGATAGCCAAACGCGATCACCGCCTTCGCCTGCACCTCGTCCGCGATCATCGTCGCCACCCGACCGCCCATCGAACGGCCCGCCAAGACGACCGGGCCCTGCTGGCTCGCGATCACCTCGTGAAAGCACGCCTGCAGTTTGGGCATGCGGTCTGGGCCTGGGCGACGACCTTCGCGACGCGCGTGCATGAACGAGAACTCGAAGCGCACCACTCGAAAGCCGCGCACAACGAAGCCGTTGGTCAGCGACTGCATGCATACGTGTTCCATCGATGCACCGGCGCCGTGCGCCAGGATGATCGTGGTCGCATCGCCGCCACCATGCTCCGGCTCATCAATCAGCAGTGGTGTCATCGCTTGTCGCGCAGCAAAAACGTGAACGTGCCTTTGGCGATCAGGCGATCGCCTTGATGCACACAGCATTCGCAGACCGCGACGGTTCGGCCGATGCGCAATGGCACAGCGACGGCGCGCAGTGGCTCGGCACCAGCAACCGCGCCCGATAGAAACTGCATACTGACGGTCGTGCCAGTCATGGTCCGCGTGCTGCCGAGATCGGGCCACAGCAAGTAGACTGCCGCGGTGTCTGCCAACGCAGTCAGCAAGCCGCCTTGCACCACGCCGGTTTCCTGCAGCATCTCCGGGCGCACCGGCTGCGCGATCTCGACGCGGGCGTCACTGCGCGCCACCAGTTCGAACCCGAGCCAGCGGTTGCACGGCGTCGCGGCGAAGTCGCTGCTCATGCGTCGACATCCGCGGGCGGTAAGGCGTGCGTCGTGATGCAGTGTTCGGCCACGATTTCGCCACCGATCAAATGCTTCTGGATGATCTCCTCAAGCACCTCGGGATCACAGCCGCGGTACCACGCACCTTCGGGATAGACGACGGCGATGGGGCCATTGCCGCAGATGCGCAGGCAGTGCGACTTGTTGCGTTGCACGCCGCCGGTTTCCGATAGCCCGAGCTCTTTGAGGCGCGCCTTCAAGAAGTTCCACGCCCGCAGGCTTCGCTCCCGATCGCAGCACTTCGGCTTGGGCTGATCGCAGCACAAAAAGATATGGCGGCGAGTTTGGTTGAGCCCGAGCTTGTCGACGATCTTGGTCTCGTCTGCCGGTGCGAGGCGATGCTCCATGACAGTACGATCGCCAATGTTCGGCAACCGTGCCAGCACAAAGCCGGCGGATGCGGAGTCGGTTGAAGTTGTCGAGAGTGAGCCGCTGCGGTTGGCTAAAATTTGCGAACTACAGGCCTTCCGCCACGAAGCACTTGCTGGCAGCGCTAGGCTTCGGCGCCCGCAGAAATGTGCCGCGGCGATGGGGATCTGGCCGGAGCCTGTGCTGAGTTCGCGAAAGCACCACGGGAACGGCAGGCCAAGGCTTGCGCCGGCGGCGGGTGCACCGTTCGCTTGTTCCCCGCATGCTGAACTTTAGCCATCACGTTCTGTTTCCCTTGGTGACGCCCAGCCATTCGGAGGCCCTCTAGTGTCCGAACTTCAAGGCATGCACTTTGTCGCCGGTTCCGCCGAGTCCGCGGGTGGCGAAGTGTTTCATGGCGTGAACCCATTGTCCGGCGAGAACCTCGAGCCTGGCTACGCCGAAGCAACGCCCGAGCAAATTGCCCGCGCCTGTGAAGCCGCCGCAGCTGCCGCCCCGGCATACTCGGCGACCGACCCGGCAACGCGCGCCGCTTTGCTGCGTGCGATCGCCGATGGCTTGGCAGGGCTTGGCGACGAGCTCGTCAAGTGCATGCAGGCCGAGACGGCATTGCCGGCCGGGCGCGTCGAAGGCGAGCGAGCTCGCACGGTGATGCAGTTGCAGCAGTTCGCCGCACTGTTGGATGACGGCTCGTGGGTCGATGCGCGCATTGATCACGGCGATGCCAATCGGGCGCCGATGCCGAAGCCTGACCTGCGCCGCATGTCGGTGCCGCTCGGCCCGGTTGTGGTGTTTGGGGCAAGCAACTTCCCGCTCGCCTACTCGGTCGCCGGTGGCGATACCGCGTCGGCTTTGGCCTCCGGTTGCCCGGTGATCGTCAAGGGTCACCCAGCGCATCCCGGCACCAGCGAAATGGTTGGTCGCGTCGTCTTCGACGCAGTGAAAGCCTTGGGGTTGCCAGCAGGCACCTTCTCGCTGCTGCACGGTCGCACCCAGGACACTGGCGGTGCATTGGTTCAGAACGCAGCCATCAAGGCGGTTGGCTTCACTGGTTCGCACGGCGGTGGCCGCGCCCTCTACAATCTGGCCGCCAGCCGCGACGAGCCGATTCCGGTGTTCGCAGAAATGGGCTCGGCCAATCCGTTGGTGGTGCTGCCTAAGGCGCTCGCTGCCCGCGGCAGCCAGATTGCCGAGCAGGTCGCTGCTTCGTGCTTGTTGGCGCAGGGGCAGTTCTGCACCAAGCCAGGACTGGTGCTGTGGCTGCACGGCGAAGGCGACGAGAGCTTCCATGTCGCACTGCGCGAACGGCTGTGCAACGCGCCATCGGGACCGACGGTGCACTCGAGCATTCGCACTAGCTACGAGCGTGCGATGGCCGACCTCAGCGAATTGCCTGTTGAAGTGGCACGTGGCACGGCGTCTGCCGAACCAGGCGTCGCCGAAGTCTGCCCGGCGCTGCTGCGAGCTACGCCCGAAGCGGTGCTCAACAACGAACGGTTGCGCTCGGAGATCTATGGCCCGGCGATGTTGACGGTTGCTTGCCGCACGATGGAAGAACTGCAACAGGTCATCGATTCACTCGGTGGCCATCTGACGGCAACGGTGCACGGTGACGACGATGACTTCGCGACGCACCAACCGGTGCTCGACTCGTTGCGTCGCAAGGTTGGTCGCATCATCGCCAACGGCGTGCCCACTGGTGTCGAGGTTTCGCCGGCCATGGTGCACGGTGGTCCTTACCCCGCGGCGTCCGATGCGCGCTACTCAGCAGTCGGCGTGACGTCGATCCAGCGATGGGTGCGGCCGGCGTGTTGGCAAGATTGGCCACAGGACTTGTTGCCCGCCGAGCTTCGCGATGACAACCCGCGCGGTATCAAACGCTTGGTCAACGGCAAGAGCGAGAGCTAGGAGTCTGCGCCACGGGAGAGCAAACCGCCAGGCACGCACCCTTCACCCCATGTCGGCCCGCCAAATCCTCGCCGAATCCACCGATTCGACTGCGTTTCGGCGAACCAACCCGGTGCGAACGTCACGCACCTGGTCGATTCGCCTCCCGTGACGCAGACTCCTAGGACGTTCTTAGTCGCGAGCATCGGCAGTGCGGTGAATCATGCCGCACCGCGCGCCGTTACCGCAGTCTAGAGGTCCGAGTGACCTCTGAGTCTTGGCGCTTTATGCGCCCTGCGGGGCGATCTCTACTGGATGATGAATTCCCAGCCCTTGCTGCTAGCGATGCCGTTTGGCGCGAGCGGGTCGTCGACGAACAGCTGCCAGTAGAGCGGGAACATCGACAATGTTGCCACGTCCGGGATCGGTAGGTGCAGCGTCGCATAACCGGGCGAACCAGTGCTGCCTTGCAGCGCGATCGGGATCCAGTCGTGCACGTCGACGTGCCATGGCAAGCCAGCGAAGCTGAGGTTGGGTTCGAACGATTGGAAGCCGTAGGTCAGCAAGGCCAAGCCAGCACCATCCCCGCCGGCGACGCCGAGTCGGTAGTCGAAGTTGCCCGGGAATGGCGGCGCGGAGTCGATAACGAACGGCTCACTCGCACCTGGTAGCGACGGGCCGAATTGACGCGGCGGCGCAACGGCAGCACTGCGCAGGTCCGGATGGTCGAATGGTGGCTGACGGTTCGCGCAGCGCGGATCGGTCAGCGCCGTCACGATGAAGTCCTGGATGATCTGAATGTCGGCCGCCGACAGTTGTCCCTGCAGCGGCAACATGAACGGATCTAGGTTGCTTGGGTCGACGCCACTGCCTTGCAGGTAGACGTTGAGGGTCGAGGCAGGATCACTGAATTGCGCCGGGTCATCGAGAGCCGGGCTTTGACCGTTGTGGAACAAGCGGGTGCGCAAGCCAGCGTTGCGCAGCGTTGGCGTCTTGAAGCCGCCGATGTCGAACGCGAGCCCAGTCGTGGCGAAGGCGCCGATGTCCTCACTGTTGGGCCGCAGTCCAAGGTTGTGCGGCAGGTCGTCGGCGAACAGCGGCTCCCAATGGCACGAGATGCAGCGGCCGGCGTTTTGGAACATCTGCCAGCCCTGGGTTTCGTAGGGCGTCAGTGCCGTCGGGTTGCCGGCCATGAACGCGTCCCACCTGGTTTGATCGGGGTTTAGCGTGCGCTGGTAGCTACCGAGTGCGAACGCGATGCGGGCGGCGCTGATTGCGGGGTCGCCAAACGCTGCCGTGAACAGGTCCGGGTAGCTCGGGTAGACCAAGCGCGCCGCGACCATGTCGGCCGGTAGGTTACTGGCGAGCTTCATCGGCTTGGCCGCTTGCAGCTTCTGACGCACATCGTTCCAGGTGCGGCCAAGTCGGCCCATCTCGACTGGGCTCATGATCGGGTCGAGAGCCTGAGATTCGAGCGCGCCATTGAACGGGATCAGCATGTTGCCGGTCTCCGGATCGATGAACGTGCTGCTCGCTCGCTGGTCCCAAAACAGGTCCGATTGGTGGCCTGAACCGATGTTGCTCGGCGAGGTGCGGCCAGTGGCCTGCTGGCGCAGACCGAAGGTCGAGGACGGCACAAAGTCACCGTTGCTTGATTGCCGCACGATCCCTGGGGAACCGTGGATGTCATCATCGGTGCCATAGATATTGTCTAGGCCAGGCGTGAGTGCTTGGGCAATTCGGCCGTCTCCGCCGCCGAACTCAGGTAGGTGACACGTGCCGCAAGCGACCGTGTTGTCACTCGACAACTGCTCTTCCCAAAACAGGAACTTCCCGAGCATGATCTTCTCGGGTGTCTGCGGGTTCTGCACCGGTGCATACATCGGCTGCAGCTGGGCGGTGGCGGTTGCGCAGGCGAGGGCGCTAGCGAGGGCGATACGGAGCTGCATAGACATTGGTGGCACAACGGGATCGGGGCGCCACACTATTGTAGCCTGGTTGGCCGCATCGTGCCGGTGGTCAGACTGCGGGCCGTCTCAGTTTGCGGCTTGCCCTAACCGCCGAACAGCTGCGTCCACGACACTTCATGCATGCCCAGTCCCGTGCGTCGATGCCCGCCGAGCATGTTGCGATGATGGCCAGGGCTATACCACCAGCCTCGAATCGCGCCATGACCGGTGTTCATGCCGGCGGCTATGTTCTCGGCACTGGCACTGGTGCCAAAGTTTGACGCGCGCTGCGAGAAGCGCTGCTTGCCGGCCACCGGCGACGTATGGGAAAAGAACCCCAACGTGTGCATGTCCTTCGAGTGATCGCGCGCTGCGTCGGAAAGCTTCTCGTCGATGACGACCAAAGAGAGGCCGAGCAGGTAGCGAATCTCGTTGAGTCGCAGTGTGCCAAGATGCTCTTCGTGCGGAGTGCGCTCGCGCAGTGCCTCGTTGGCATCGAGTGCCTTGCGATCAGAGCCGCTCATCGGCAGCCCGGCAAACATCGCGAACGAGATCGCCTGTTCGATGCGCTGATCGCTGCCGGGATGTTGTGGGGGCGGATACTTGGTGAAGTGCTTGGCAGCATCTTCGTGCAACTCGAGGCCTGCCCCGATGGAGGCGTAGACCACATGCCAGTCACGTAGCGAGCGATGCGCCGCGCGCAACTCCGTCAAATTGGCATCGAGCTTCGCATCCTTGGCCAGGACGTTGCTCATGCTAGGCATCAGCAGTGAGCGCAACGAGGCGACCCGCGGATCGACGTCGTCCTTGATCTGTTGCTTGGTCAGATTGGAACGACGCGAGACGGTCAGCGACTCGCTGCGCAATTCGGCAACCTCAGCGCGACCCTTCCTACCGAGCAGATCGCGTTGCGCCTTCTTGGTGAGCTTCTCGAAGTCGCCCATGACCTTGGCCGACAGCTTCTGGAACGCCTGTTCGTGTCGAAGGTAGTGGTCGCGCAGGATCTTGCTGGCGTGCAACCGGGCACTCGTGCGCCGCTGTTTCAGTTCGTTACTGATTTCGGTTGCGACGCCGATCTCAATGCGGCCAAACTTAAGTCTGCCGAGCAGCGTCGAAGTAGGCTGCGGGGTTGGTTCATCGCCACCGCCGTTGACGACCTGAGCCGCCAACATGCCGCTAAGGCAGAGCGCGAGACTGGCGCAAAGAATCTTGGATCGGACCATGCTACGTGTGCGGGAGGGGGGACCGCGCGCCAGCAGTCTACCCGAGATCTCCGAGTCGCAAGAGTCCTGAACGGACTCGATCGCCGGACCGAGGTTAGTCCGTAATAGAGAACAGTGATTGAGAGGTCTATTCCGCCCGAGTCGGCCGCTACTTCGGCGGGTTCCAGCCCTTGTTCTTGTTCTGCCAGCGCTGCCAATCCATAAACTTGGACTGCGACAGGCCGGTCAGCTTCTGCAGCGTGCCAACCCACTTGCCTTGCGCAATGCGCAGCGTCTGGCGCGCGTTTTGGGGGCCGAAGTCTTGCGGGCCATTGGGGTCGTTCGAGACGGCCTGGTTGGCCTTGGACTCGAGTGAGCCCCACGCCTTGATGATCTCCTTGACGATCTCGCGCTGTGTCCTGACCTTGGCGTGCTTGAAGTTGCTGAGCGCTTGGCCGGAGGCAGCCCTTAGTTCGTCATGCGGCGAACGAACTGTCACTTCGAGCAGGAAGTCGATCTGCTTGACGTCCTTGGTCTTGCCAAGGGCCATCAGCATGTGGGCGCGCAGTTGGAGGTCATCGTCGAAGCGCTTGTGTTCGGCTGCCTTGAGGATCGGTTTGGCGCCGTCGGTCTCGAACTTCACCAGCGCATCGCAGGTTTCGCGGTAAAGAATTGCCTTTCCTCCGGTGCGAACCTTGCCGGCGTTGAAGACCCCTTCGAGCGCCTTGATGATCTTGGTGCAGTCCTTCGGGTTGATCTTGGTCGGATCCTTGCTCAGGCTCTGCATTAGGCCGATCGCCTGCCAGTCCTGGACTTGCTTCCGATCCTTGACCATATCTCGCAGGTCCTTGAGCTTGGCTGACAGGGTCGGGTCCACGGGAGGCGGAACCGGCTTTTGCGCCAGCGCGGCGCCGCCAACCAGGGCGAGAACTGCTGCGAACTTGAGGGTGGAAGGGTGTGCCATGTTGTTCATTCTAGTCGTTTCAGGCCACTTCGTTACGACTGATCCAGTTTGACCCGGGATAGCCCGGGATTTCGCCGTCCTGCGCATTGCAATGAGGGCCTGCGATCCGGTACCACACTTGCCACCGTCCTGCCCATGACACTCGCATTGATAACTGGAGGCGCGGGCTTCATCGGCTCGCATCTATCGCACAAGCTCCTGTCGGAGGGGATGCGCGTTCGAGTCCTTGATAGCCTAGACCCATTCTACGACCCGGCCCTCAAGCGGCGGAATCTGGAGATGTTGCAAGAACTCGGCGGCGAGCGCTTCGAGTTCCTCGAAGGCGACCTGCGTGACGAGCATGCCTGCAAGCGCGCCGTGCAAGGCATCGACTGCGTTGTGCATCTCGCTGCTCTGGCTGGCGTCCGGCCGTCGCTGCAAGACCCGGTGCGCTACATGGACGTCAATGTGAAGGGCACGCAGATTCTGCTGCAGCAAATCACGGACAAGAACGTGCGCGTTGTCTTCGGCAGCAGTTCGTCGGTCTACGGCGGCAACAAGGTAGTGCCGTTCTCGGAGACCCAGGCTGTCGACCGCCCGGTGTCGCCTTACGCGGCCAGCAAGAAGGCTGGTGAGGTGCTTTGCTACACATGGCATCACCTGCACGGCAACCCGATGACGTGCCTGCGGTTCTTCACGGTGTACGGGCCGCGGCAACGACCAGAGATGGCGATCCATAAGTTTGCCCGCTTGATCACCGACGGCGACTCGATCCCGTTCTTTGGCGATGGCAATTCGCGACGCGACTACACCTACGTCGAAGACATCGCTGCAGGCGTGCGCGCGGCCATGGATCGCGACGACGGTTACGCGATCTACAACCTCGGTGGGGCCGCCACGACGTCGCTGTCAGAGTTGGTGCAACACCTCGAATCGGCACTTGATCGAACGGCCGTTCTCAACCGGCAACCCGATCAGCCGGGTGACGTTCCCATTACCTATGCAGACGTAAGTCTCGCGGAAAAGGAACTCGGCTATCGCTGCACTACACCATTGGCCGAAGGCGTGAAGAAGTTCTGCCGTTGGTATATTGAAGAGAAGAGCGCCCGGAGGCTTCCTTGAAAGATCGAGTTTTGGTTACGGGCGGCGCGGGTTTTATCGGTTCGCACGTCTGCGAAAAGTTGTGTCGTGAAGGTCGTGAGGTCGTCGTCCTCGACAACCTGGTTACGGGTTCGCTTGACAACCTGAGCGGGCTCGATGTGAACATCGTCGAAGGCTCGGTCGCAAAGTATGCCGACGTCGAGAAGGCGATGAGCGGCGTCAACAAGGTTGTGCATCTGGCTGCCTTGCCGTCGGTCGCACGATCGTTGGAGCGACCGCTCGACACCCACGAAGCATGCGTAACCGGCACGGCTAACGTGCTGCAAGCCGCCAACCTTGGCGGGGCCCGCGTCGTCTACGCCGGCAGCAGTTCCGCCTATGGCAATCAGGAGGCTCAGAAGAAGCACGAGTTGCTTCGCGAAGACCCGCTGTCGCCCTACTCCGCAGCGAAGCTAGCCGGCGAACTCTACTGCCGCACGTTCGCGCGGGTGTTCGGTATG
>JBNMNW010000143.1:0-13847 GCA_051278165.1 Planctomycetota bacterium
CCAGTGTCCTGACCAAGCTGGTAGCAGAACTCACCGAACGGCAACAACTGTTCTCGTTGACGGGTGGCTGCCACGCCGCCCTGCTTGCCGACAACCGCGGCAACGTAGTCGCCGCGGCCGAAGACGTCGGCCGCCACAACGCACTCGACAAGGCCATCGGGGAAGCCGCGAACAAGGGCGTCGACCTGTCCTCAATGATCGCCGTGCTCTCGGGCCGCATGGGCTTTGACTTGGTCGTCAAATGCTTGCGCGTGCGCATCCCGATCATGGCCTCCGTGTCAGCGCCAAGCGCCTTGGCGTTTGATCTCTGCCAGGCAGCCGGCGCCACCTTGCTAGGTTTCGTGCGCGGCGATCGTCACGAAATCTACTGCGGCGCCGACCGCCTTCGTAGCGACGACCCGACAACATCCGACTCGTGAGATCCCGTGAACGGCTCTTCCAGCGCGCCTAGAAGCCGAAGTGGGATCCTACGAAGCTGCCTGAGCATCGCTGCAGGTCACGTCTCGATCACTTGCCGTTGCCAGGCGGCGCCGCGTTGACGACGCAACGAAATCCGGTATGGCACAACCCTGTATCCGGCGTCGACTTCATGCGCGTTCCCGGCAAGTAGCCGAGGCAGTAGACATCGCTGCACAGGAACGAACCGCCGCGCTGCACGCGCTTGCCCACGCCAGGCTCATCAGGATCGAAGCTGATCTTCGGCCCGCATGGATCGACCGCCACCAGTGACGAATCGCCATAGCCGCGCGGGTGGTACCAATCCTGGCACCACTCCCAGACATTGCCTGACATGCCGTAGATGCCGAGCGCATTCGCTTCGAAGGTGCGCACCGGACACGTCGTCAAGAACCCATCTTCTTGGTCGTTGTTCTGCGGGAACTCGCCCTGCCAGATGTTCGCCGGCCAACGCCCACCAATCTTCTGCTGCTCACCCCAGACGTAGCGCTTTTGGTCGAGGCCACCACGCGCGGCAAACTCCCACTCGGCTTCGCTCGGCAACCGTTTGTTCGCCCACTTCGCATACGCCTGCGTATCGCGCCAGCTGACGTGCACAACGGGGTGATCTTCGCGGCCCAGAATCGAGGACCCTGCACCTTCAGGTTGCCGCCAATTGGCATTGGGCACATAGCTCCACCACGCCCAGAAATCACGAAGGTCCACTGCGTTCGGCGGCGGCGTGAACACCACCGAGCCAGGCACCAACTTTTCCTTCGGAACGGTCGGGAAGTCCTTCTCGGTCGGCGTCTGCTCGGCATCCGTCACGTAACCAGTCGCGCGCACGAACCTCGCAAACTCCGTGTTGCTGACCTCGACCGCATCGATCCAGAAGCCACTGATGCGAACCGTGCGCAGCGGCGCATCGGCGTCCCCTTCTTGACTACCGAGACGTGCCTCGCCACCCGGCACCCAAACCATGCCCTTCGTCGACGGTGCTGTCGTCGACACCTCGCGCGAAACCGACGGCACCATCTCGGGCCACTGGCCGGCGGGAACCGCATCCCCGGTGTTCATGCCGGGCGAAGCCACCGCCGCGCCAGCCGGTTCTTGCTGCTCGGCAGACTCGCCTTGTTGGCAACCAGCAACAGCAACGACAATCGTCAACAGGCTCAACACGGGGCGGCAACGCATACGAGCATCGTCGCTTGGTTGCTGGGTTACGGCAACCAATGCCCTTACTAGAGTGTGCCAATGCTGATCCGAAGATCCCGACTAGCGACGATGGTCGGCCTCGCATTCGCCGGCGCCACGCTGCAACAGCACCTCGAGTTTCCGCAACAGCCACGGCCTGATCAGGTGATCAAGAAGCACCAGGCGGACTACGTCGTGCTGCAGGAGCAGGGCTCACAAGCCAAGCCCGTGAAGGCCGGCAAGCAGTAAGCCAACAGGCTGTTCTGCGGCTCGGGCCCGACTGCCTAGGCTCTCTATTGCCCAGGATCTCTATTGCTCTGTTCGGTTCTGGAACAACGCCGGGCCAGCGCCGCGTGAATCGACCCACCCCATCCAGACGCGCGCTTCATCAACGATCATGCACGGGGCATCTTGCGCAGCCAGACCAGTGCCATCACCAAACGTGGCGGGGCCGCTGAAGGTGACGCCACGGTTGATCGACGTATCCATGTTGATGCGTGCCGTGCCGGCAGCGACATCGCCACCACTCCACGCCGCAAACACGTAGTTGCCGCGCAACGCGACGCTCGGCTTACGCGAAGCCTCGGCAACGGTGCTCAGGGTCACATGCTCTGGCACGGCACCGGTCGCACCGACGCGCGAGAAGGCCACGTTCGTGCCACCAGCAACGTAGGTCGCAACCAGACGGTCTTGTTCGCAATCAACAGCAGCGCTACCCGTCGAGATGGCCCCCAAGTCTGCTTGGCGCAAAACGCTCTGCACCGTCGGCCAGCCAAGGCCGGCATTCTCGGAGACCATGTACTGCAGGGCCCCATCATCGGCCCAGACCAAGAACACTCGCTGGCCATCGTTGCAGAACAACGGCGGCGCCAGATCCACCCCGGCCACGACGCTGCTGCGTGCGACCCCGGAGCTCCAGAAGAAGCCGGCGTTACTGGTGTAGGTCGTGTAAACGCGGCCGTTGGCTCCTTGGCGCAACGCCAGCCACGCATCGCCGCCAATGCAACCGATCGCCGGCAGCGATTGGTTGTCGGTGGTCGTGTAAGCCGGTTTACCGGCGTTCCAAATAGCGCCCGTCGATGTCGAAGATGCCACCCAGATCTTCTGCGTCAAAGCGGGGCCGGAGTTCATCCAGGCGCAGTGCATGTATTCTTCACTGACGCAGATCGCCGGCGTAAAGGCACTGTCAGCCGCAAGGTCCACCACCGGACGGAACGTCAAACCAGCATCGGTCGACGTGCGCACGTGCAGGCTGCCGCCAGAGCCGGCGATGTCGCCAAGCCACGCAACGACGACCGTGTCGCCATCGACCGCGAGGCGCAGCGAGCTAGGCAACTCCGCACCATCAAGCGTCATCGCAGCCGACCAGGTCACGCCGCCGTCCAATGAAGTCGTGAGCAACACCGCGCCACCCTCGACCCAAGCCGCGTGCATGCGTGCGCCGACGTTGGCGGTCACCAGTTGCGCGCCACCGCCGCTATCGAACGCAGTGTCATTGTCCAGCATATCGACCGGGTACGAATACATCGTGAACGAGCCGGGCGGCGCCGTCGCGGCACCAAACTGGTTGGACACGCCGACGGTGTTGGCGCCAAGCGATGCGGCGGATGGCGTCGTGCACGTCAAGGTCGACTCGTCGACGACGACCACGTTGTCAGCGACGAGGCCAGCGAAGCTCGCGATCGTATTGACGGTGTTGCCAAGGGCGAACGCCGAGCCAACAATCGTGACGTCTTGTGGCGCAGTCGCAAAGGCACTGCTGCGGCTGACACCGGTCACCTCAGGCGAACCACTGCGCACCAACAAAATGTCGATCGCGGCGGCCGCACCGCGCGGGTCCTCGACCAACACGTTGAGGTTGGCGGACACCGGCGAGGTCACTGGACCAAGGTTGATCGTGAAGGTCGAGCCAAACGCCGGTGACGCAAACGACAAGCCCGCGGCCGTGGCTCCGGATGCCGACACTGCGACCTGCCAGGTCAGCTGGTCGCCATTGAGGTCGGTGGCGCTAAACGTCAAGACCTGGGAAGCCGCGATCGGCAGCACGTAGGTGAACTGCACGGGGCCACCGCTTAGCACCCCTGGCGCCTGCAGGCTGGGGGCGTCATTCGGCTGAGCGGCCGGGCTACTATCCCCGCCGCCGCCGCTGCTTCCACCACAGCCGGAAAGAGCCAAGCCAAGGGGCAAGAACAACAGAATCGCAGGTGTTTTGAGGCGCATCGCTATGGCACCTTAGCCCGCCTGCGCGCGCGCGTTTCCGCTCCTCGGCGCATTTTTTGTAGAACTGGCGCCGGCCGTCACAAAAAACGCCGACGTCATGGTCGGTTCGTCAACGCAGACTCAGTTATCGCTCAGCACCGGGCGATCGACGGAATGCGAGATTTGTTGCACGGCAGCGAGATGCACGGCAAGAGTCGTCTCGAAGACATGCAGAGCGCGCGCCTGTGGCAACAGCGACTCTGAGGGGCCGTCGAAGAGGCACGCGGTGCCAGCGCCACGCACGTATTCGATCAGTTCCCGGGCCGGCTCGACCGGCACCTTGAGATCCGGACCGGTGCCACACAACAGCGGCAACCACTGCGTCGCCACCGCGTGGCGCGTCGCGGCGTCGGTCTTCGCCTCGCTGATGGCGAGCAACCACGCTCGCGCCGCACGGCGACGTCGGTTGAGCACCGACATCTGGATGGGCTGCGCCGCGCGCGAGTTGCGGTTCTGCTTGGCGATCGTGTAGTCCACAATGCTGCGCACGATGTGGCTAATCTGAGGCTGGACGCGCTCTTCCAGTTGCTGCGCCCCCACGGGGTCCACCGGCTCTTTGCCAAGCGGCAGACTCGCGGCCTTCAAATACAGAAACGGGCGGGGCTCACGTTGCTTCGAGCCGTCCCGATTCGATCCCTCGGACTTCGTCATGCCGACGGTATCGGCGACAACGTCAACGTAACTTCAGCAACTCGTCGCTTGCCGCCACAAGGCACCCAGTTCGCTGTCGACAATCTCAACAGCGGCACGCTCGCCAACTAGGCAAGCCGGGCGTGGGCCGTAGACAGCATTGCTGTGCGCGACCGCTTGGGCTTGGTGCAAATCAGCGAGCGTCAGGGGAACTTCCGCGACCGGCAGGCCGCTGGCCGCGGCACGCTCGAGCAGCACGGCACGCGCGATGCCGGGTAGAATGCGGCCGTCGAGCGGCGGGGTTCGCCAGGTGCCATCGATGCGCAGCCACAAATTGCCAAGAGCGGCTTCGAGCAGGCAACCATCGTTTGCCACCACAATGCCATCGTTGGCTTCGCCGTCTTGCGCTTGCTGCAGCACGGCGTCGTAGAAGCGACGGGGCTCGGCTTTGAAGTCACGCGGAAGATCATCGGGCTCGCTCGCAACCACGGTGGGCAACAGCCGCACGGACTTGATCGGCGAGCGCTGGCGCGATGCGACCACCACACGCACCGGAGGGCCCGGTGCGTCAGTAGCTGGTGCGTCACTGTCTGACAGGTCACTGTCTGACAGGTCACTGGCCGGAACCAACGCCAGCCGCAGCACGCCGTCGGTGTGGCCGTTCTTCAGCAACACTTCGGTCGCCGCCGCCCGCAACTCGGGGGTCGCCGTGAAGGCGAGCCCCAAGCGTTTGGCTGTGGCTGTCAGTCGCTGCAGGTGCAGCGACCACAGGGGCACAACACCAGCGACCGCCCCCATCGTTTCGAACGGGGCCGCTGCCTTGGAACGCGGCACGTCATTGCCGCCGAGAAGTTTGCCGTCAACCCAGATCGTCATCGCTTTGGCACTCCGCTATTCGCTGTGGTCGGATGGTAGTTGGATATTGGTCTGAAGCGCGCGTTCCAAGCCAGCCATCTTGGCCAGCGACTCGCGCCACTCCAGGTGTGGATCACTCAGCGCCGTGATGCCGCCGCCGGCGTTACCGCGAATGCGACCGGACTGATGCACCATCGTGCGGATCGCGATGTTGAGATGCATCTCATCGCCCGGCCCAAACCAGCCGATCGCTCCGGTGTAGACGCCGCGGCGCGTGACTTCGAGTTGCTCGATGATCTCAAGGCAACGCAGCTTCGGACAGCCTGTGATCGAGCCGCCAGGGAAGGTCGCGCGCAGCAATTCGACCGTCGAAACTCCGGCGCGCAACTGTGCGGTCACCGTGGCAAACAAGTGATGCACTTGCGCGAAAGTAGCGTGCTCTGGAAACGAGCCAACCTCGACCGAACCGACCACGGCCACTTTGCCCAAGTCGTTGCGTAGCAGGTCGACGATCATCGCCAATTCGGCCTGATCCTTCTCGCTGTCGAGCAACTCCTGCAGCAAGCGGGCGTCCTCGGTCGCATCATTACTGCGCGGCCGTGTCCCCTTGATCGGTCGCGTGCGCAGTTGGTTGCCGTTACGCCACAAGAACTCTTCGGGCGAACTCGACAGCACCGCAGTGCCATTGCCGTCCTCGATGTAGACCGCAAACGGCGCGGGACTCTGCTCGCACAGCCGCCAAAACAACGCACGCGGGTCGCCATCAAAATTGGCGGTGAACGGCTGGGTCAAGTTGGCTTGGAAGATGTCGCCGTTCTTGATGTGCTCGACGACGGCGGCCACGCGACGTTCGTAGTCGGCTTGCGCGACCGTGGCGAACAGATCCGTGGCACAAGGAACAGCTGGCGCACCGGCGGCATCGGCTGCCGAAAACTCGCGCACTTCGCGGTAGGCGGTCATGTGCAGCACCGGGACCTCGAAGTCGTCGGACGCTTGCTGCTGCCATTCTTCAATATCGAGAGCGAGGTCGTAGCCGAGCCAGCCGACCGTGCGATGCTCACGATGCTCCGCCAGAAATGCGCCAAGTCGCTCGAAGCCACCGCGCCACTCGCCTGCGCCACAGGTCAGGGTCGCGATCGGCTCGCGGCACAGCCACGTCGGCCCGACGCCGCCGCCATGCAGCAGCGCAACCGGCTCGCCGGTCGGCGAGCCGAGCAGCGCCCGAAAGGCCTCACTCACGCATCGCTCACTTACGCAGCCAGCTAGGCTTGCGCTTCTCAAGGAACGCAGTCATGCCTTCCTTCATCTCGTCGGTGCTGCTGATCATGCCAAACAGATCGGCTTCAAGTGCCAACGCATCGGCCATCGGCATCTGCGCACCGCGGCGCACGGCCTGCTTGGCCAACGACAACGCCGTTGGACCACGCGAGACCATGCGGTTGGCGACCGCCTTGACCTTGTCCATCAGCTCGGCCGGCTCGAAGACGCCGTTGACCAAACCAATGCGCAGCGCTTCCTGCGCGTCGATCGCATCGCCTTGCAAGATCAGATGCAGTGCGTTGCCAGTGCCGACCAAGCGCGGCAGGCGTTGGGTGCCGCCGTAGCCAGGAACGATGCCGAGCGACACTTCGGGCAAGCCCAGCTTGGCGGTCGACGAGGCAAAGCGAACGTCACAGGCAAGTGCCAGCTCAAGGCCACCACCGAGGGCGAAGCCATTGACGGCGGCGAGCACCGGCTTGCTGCAGTTTTCCATGCGCAGCGTCAGGGCTTGGCCGCGGCGCGCGTTCGCCGTGCCATCGAGCACACCTTGCTGTTGGAGCTCGGTGATGTCCGCGCCAGCAACGAACGCTTTCTCGCCGGCACCGGTGACGATGACGGCACCGACCGAATCATCGACGTCGATCGCCGCGAAGGCTGCGTCGAGTTCGGCGATGGTCTGGAGGTCGAGCGCGTTGAGCTTGCTCGGGCGATTGACAGTGACGATCGCCAGGTAGCCGTCACGCTCTAGCAACACGTTCTCAGCTGTCATCGCACGCCTCCCCCTCTTGTGGCGCACGCTCCTGGCGCGGTCGCAACTCGATGCGTTGGATCTCGACCCGCTCTTGCGGCGCGCTCTTCTCACCGCCGGGGCCGAACTCGCAATCGATGCTGGCAATCGCATCGAGCACATCCAGCCCTTCTTCGACCTTGCCGAAGACGGTGTAGCTGCGATCAAGGAACGCTGCTTCGCCGTGCACCACGAAGAATTGCGAACCCGCCGAGTTCGGATCCTGCGAGCGCGCCATCGACAGGATGCCACGCTCGTGGTGGATGTCACTGAACTCAGCCGGCAGGTTGAAGCCAGGGCCACCCGTGCCAGGTTGGCCGGTCGCGCCAACCTTGCTGTTGGGGCAACCCGTTTGGATCATGAAGTTGCGTACGATCCGGTGGAACGAGATGCCGTTGTAGAAGCCGTCTTGGGCGAGCTTCAAAAAGCTCGCGACGTGCTGCGGCGCTTGCTCGGAGAAAAACGTCACGACCATCGTGCCCTTGTCGGTGACGAGGGCGGCCTCAATGGTCGCGTGATTAGTCGATTCGAGGTCCATGAGCGTGCATCCTGCCCGCTCAGCGTCGCAGGTGCGAGCGCTACTACTGCTTCTTCGGCAGCACGACCGCTGCTTGCAGAATTACCGGCTCGACCGGGGCCGAGTTGGTCGGCCCACCGAGGCGCACGTGGGCAATGCGATCGAGCGTGTCCATGCCCTTGACGACGTTGCCAAAAGCCGAGTAGAGGCCGTCCAGGTGGGCAGAATCCTTGTGCACGATGAAGAATCCGGAACTGGCCGTGTCGTTACCGTCGCCGCGCGCCATCGACAAGGTGCCGCGCAAATGGCGCAGATCGCTCGCCTCGAGCTGCATGTTGTAGCCAGCTCCGCCAGAGCCCCATTTTTTGCGCAGATCATCGTCCTTGGTGAACGGGCAGCCGCCCTGGACCATGAAGTTCTTGATGACGCGATGGAACTTGGTGTCGTCATAAAAGCCCTGCAGGCAGAGCTTGATGAAGTTCTTGACGTGCTTGGGCGCCTTCTCAGGACGGAAAGCCAGGTGGATGTCGCCGTAATTGGTGACGAGCATCACCTCGGTCTTATTGAGATCTAGCTCATCGAGTTTGATGTTCTTGGTGTTGGGCGCGACCTTGAAGGTGCAGTCGACGCCGATCAACCCCTGCCAACCGACTGCGATGGTGACGACTTCGCCGACGTCCGGGTTGGTCAAGAAGGTCGCCGCCGGGAAGGTCAGCATGCGCTGAATCTGCGTGCCCTTGAGCAACTGGACCGGACCACCCTTGCCCTTCTGCACGACCGGCTTGTGCGGTTGGCCGTCGTTGCGCACCGTCAAGTTGGCGCCGGTCAGCAACTGCGCCGGCACCGCACAGTCCTCGGTGACCTGAATGAGCAGTCGCAAGGACACGTCACCTTGCGCCGCGACAATCGACGGCGCGGTCAAGGTCAGGCGAACGCCCGGGATCTCCTGGGCGGAGGCAACCACAGACAGGCAGACAGCGAATACGGCAGCGAGCAGGTTCTTCATTCTAGGTTCATCTAGTTCGAGCGAACCCGAACGTAATGCACTTGCGCCAACTTCCTAGCTAGGAACGCGTGCAAGCGGTGACCGAAGGGCCTGATTACTGCTGCACTAGCTACTGCAACGCCGGTTACTGCAGCGTCGGTTACTGCAACGTCGAGGCCGAAGCGCTCGGCCGCCGCCGCTTTGGCAGCAGTTCGCCAACTAGCCCTTCGCGATAGCCCGTCAGCTTGAGTTCGCGATCGAACCACAAGACACAGCCCGGCAGATCGGTGCCCGCCCAGTCGAACTCGAAGCTAATCGAAGCATCTTCGGCAACTGAACCGGATACCTGGATGCCCCAACCGACTTGTTCGCTCCAGTACCACACGAGCGCCATGCCCGAAGTGCCATCTGACGCGACGTCGTATTCACGCACATCAATCGGCGCCCCGAGCGCGGCAAGACAACTTCCAAGGTCGTCTTCCCCCACTTTGAGTTCGCGCAGCAGCTGCAGGTCCACCGGTTCGTTGATCGTCTTCTGGCCGTATTCACCAGTGACGCAGCTTGTCAGCAGCAGTGGCAGCAAGCCGAGGCATCGCCTCACTTGCCAACCCCGGCGCGCTCGGCGTCGCGACTCTCGTTGTCGCTGGCTTCGTGAACGTCTTCCCAAGGCATGGAGTACTGCGTGCGATGCGTACCGTAGGTTGCGCCGAAGTGACTCAGCATGTCATTCTCGTCAAAGAACACCCACAGGCGATCCTCGCGAGTGTCTTGATTGGCGAAGTTGACCAAGAACAGAAACAGCACCGCACTCTTAGTCGTGCGGCAGTCGTAGCGATAAGCCGTGCGCTTGCCGAGCTGCACAACCTCGTTTGGGCCACCCAGCTTCTCTACGACCTGGCGAGCCGTCGTCTGACCAGGCACTAATTGTTTGATCAACGTGGCGTCAAGCGGGTCGTTGAGTTCTTGGCGTGCGATGCCACAGCTAGTGAACGAAAAAGCGGCAACGAGCAACAGCGAGTGAATCAGTCTCATATATGTAGGCGGTCGGTAGCCGGACAAACTTAGGAACAGCCGAAGCCGGCAAGAACTCAGCAGAGCAGCCGCGAACGCTACCGCTCAAACTCCATCGCCATGCCCATGCCGCCACTCATGCAGAGTGACGCCAAACCGCGCTTCTGGTCGCGCCGCTTGAGTTCGTGCAGCAACGTCACGACGATGCGCGCGCCGGTGGCGCCGATCGGGTGACCGAGAGCAATCGCGCCACCGTTGACGTTGAGCTTGTCGCGACTGATCGGAAGATCGTGCAAGCAAGCGAGCATCTGCGCCGCGAACGCCTCGTTGAGCTCGAACAGGTCGAAGTCTTCGAGTTTGCGACCGGCGCGTTCACACAATTTGTGGATCGCCGGCACCGGACCGATGCCCATGATGCGCGGCGAAACGCCGGCGGTTGCCGAGGCACCGAGCCAAGCGAGCGGCGTCAGACCGCGACGCTTGACCTCGCTCTCCGGCATCAACACCAGCGCGGCGCCACCATCGGTGATGCCCGAACTGTTGCCCGCGTGCACCGAGCCGCTGTCTGGACGGAACACCGGACGAAGCTTCTGGAGGTCCTTCAGAGTCACACCAGGCCGCACGTGTTCGTCCGTGTCGACGACGGTCTCCTGCTTGCGATGCTTGACGGTCAGCGTCACGATTTCATCAGCAAAGCGGCCTTGCTTCTGCGCGGCCTCACCACGACGGTGCGACTCCAGCGCGTAGTCATCCTGCGCTTCACGCGTCAGCTTGTATTCGTCGCAGAGGTATTCGGCCGTCATGCCCATCGGCTCATTCAAGATGCCGCAGGTGAAGCCATCCTTGTAGTTGCCATCCAGCACGTCGCGATGGCCAAGGCGGTAACCCTGGCGGAAGTCGGGCAGCAAGAACGGGATATTCGTCATGCTTTCCATGCCGCCGGCGACGACCACTTTCTGGCCATCGAGCAGGATCGCGGCACGCGCCAGGTCGATCGCCTTCAGGCTACTACCGCACGCTTTGTTGATCGTGGTCGCTACCGAACGCTCCCCGCAGCCAGATTTTATCGCGACCTGGCGGGCCGGATTCGGTCCCGATCCGAGCTGACGGGCTTGGCCCATGTACACTTCGTCAACATCGGCGCCATCGACAGAAGCCTTCGAAAGTGCTGCGGAGACAGCCGCCGCGCCGAGATCGACCGCTGACATTGGAGCCAGAGAGCCTAGAAACTTGCCGATTGGGGTTCTTACGGCGCTAACGATCGCAATGCGTTCCATCGCGGGCAGTGTCGGGCGCAATTGCTCCGGGGGCAAGACGCTTACTGACTCTTCATTAGGGTGCCGTAAACCGTCGATGTATCCGGGGCATGACCGGACAGTTTCGAACCGAAGACGCCACAGCTTTTCGAGAAGCCATTTCACAATGGCAGCTGGCGGCACGCACCGAGGTCAAGAGATCTTCCTCGCTGCCGTCATCGATGTTCGATGCTTGCGACCCGATGCTCGAAGCCAGGCTCGCAGAATCCGTCGAGGCCATGATGCACTGCCTGCACAAGCCAGAGGCCCTAGCCCTGTCCCTCGCCGAGAAGAGTGCGGGCGAACAGGTCGAGATGCGCGTTGAGACGGTTACGCCCGAAGAACTTGCCAGGCTGCCACTGCACATTCGCGGCGACGACCAAGAGCTCGACCTCGAGGGTGGCGTGTCCGCCGAATACCTGAGTTTGCTCGTGGACGCCTGCACCACCGGCGACGAGGCGACCCAAGCGGCATCTCGCGCACTGCTACAGCAAGACTTCGCCGTCGCCGCGACGTCCGACCTACAGAACGCGACCCAGGCAATGGTGCAATGCCTGCAGGACCTCAGCGGCATCGATCAGGACGAAGCCGATGAAGCAACGCAAGCACGCCTCGCGGAGCTGTGCGGCGCGATCGCGGCATCGGTCATCGTGGCAAGCCACGACGAGAACCACAGGGACCCCGACCTACGGTGAGCGTCACATCCCTTGGCCTATTGCAGCGCAGCGCCGTCATCGACTTCGCCAACGCGCTCGTCAATGCGATGCTCAACCGCCTGCTGCATGCGCGTGACAGCCGGTTTGTCGCCGAGGCGATGCAGGAAGTCGTCACCACGCTGACACTGGCACACGCACTCGGTGCCGAGCAACCGCTGCAACTGCAGGTTGACGGGCTGAGGCTCTGCCACGACGGCTACGCACTGGAAGGACCGAGTTTGCAGGCTCGCTCGCTGCTCGAGCACTGCGCGGATCGCAACATCGCCATGTTGTCGTTTCGCCCAGGCCTGAACGGCGCGGAAGCGAACCGCTTGTTCGACCTCCTCCTGCTACCTGAGAACCTCGAAGCGCTCGATCGCAACCACCGCGATGCCACGCTGCTCGCGTTTGGCATCAGGCACATTCTGGTCACGCTGCAGAACCCGGCGGATCCTGATAACCGCCGCATTGGCCTCGACGAACAAGGCAAGGCGCTCAATCACTACCAGAACCTGGCCGAGGCACTGCAACAGAATCACCGCCTCGCACAGGGCGACCACGAACTAGCCGTCGACCAAGCTGCAACGGCGGTCGAACGCGCCGTCAATGATTTCGACGAGCCGAGCATGCTGTTGTCGTTGGCGATGAAGGACGACGTCGATCGCTTCACCGTTGGCCACTCAGTCCGGGTTGCGTTGTTGGCACTCCAGGTGGCGCGTGCCATGGGTGCCAACCGCGACCAGCTTGTGCATGTGGGCGGCGCGGCGTTGATGCACGACATCGGCAAGTCCAAGGTGCCGCAGGAGATTCTGTTCAAACAGGGCCGCCTCACCGAAGAGGAGTGGCAGTCGATGGCCCAACACCCACGGCTCGGCGCGCAGATTCTGATCGAGCAACACGAAAGCGTCGACCCGCGCACGATTGGCGCCGCGTTCTGCCACCACATGGGCGCCGACGGCGGCGGCTATCCCGAGCCTCTGATGCCGACGCCGCCGAGTTCGACCAGCCGGCTAATCCGCGTCTGTGACGTATTCGAAGCGCTGACTGCGGTGCGTCCCTACAAGCGCGCCCTGAATCCGATCGAAGCGTTCGCGATCATGTTCCGCAACGAGAACGACTTCGATCCGCAATGGCTGCGGCGCTTCGCCAAAACGATCGGTTTGTTCCCAATCGGCACTCGCGTGCAGATGCAGGACGGAGCCGATGGCTTGGTCGTCAAGCAAACGGACGACATCTGCCACCCGATCGTGCGACTGATCACCGGCGCAGCAGGCGTTGAGCTACCCGACGGCCAACCGGACATCGTCGAGACTGGCGTGCTGCTCGAGGGGCAGACGCCGATCATCGCCGGCATCAGCACCCACGATCGCTACCTGCCAGTGCCGGACTTCGATGAAAACGACCCGGCGCAGGTCGGCCCGATGGCGCACGACGCATGCTTGGCGCAGCACCCGCACGATCACCCGCACTAGGTCTGGCCAAGCAGGCCACAACCGCGTTCGATGTACCCATGCGCACGCTAGCTCTCGCCTGCATCGCCTTAGTCGCGACGACCGCTCTGTTACCGGGGCAACTCCATACGGAGCAGCGCCGCACGGAGAACGTGCTGTTGGTAACGCTCGATGGCCTGCGCTGGCAGGATGTCTTTGGCGGTGCCGACAACCGCATGATGAACGTTACGGACGGCGGCGTGAAGGACCTGCTGGCCACCCGGAAGCGCTTCACGCGCGGCGACAAGCTCAAGAATCGCGAGGTGCTGATGCCGTTTTTGTGGCAGGTCATCGCCAAGCAAGGCCAAGTGTTCGGCGACCCGGACAGCAACGCCAAGGCGACTATCGTCAACACGATGAAGTTCAGCTATCCGGGCTATTCCGAACTGATCTGCGGCGTCGTTGACGAGGCCATCCAGAGCAACAACAAGTTC
>JBNMNW010000144.1:0-13811 GCA_051278165.1 Planctomycetota bacterium
GATCGATTGGGAAGATGACGAGCAGCTCATGGAGAAGGTTGCGTTCTTGACCGCGGGCGGACGGAGTAGTCGTGGCCTGCGTCGGGATCTCTATGACGCCAGGATGAAGGTGAAGCCCAACTACCTGTGCGGCGTGTCGAGTGTGGTGTTGAAGCAGTCCGTCGGCGTCATCCTGAAGCGTGCGTTCGGCGTGTCTTCAATCAAGGGCTACGAGTTCTTGAACAGCGCTGCGACGGGATCCTGGCCCGATCGTAAGTCCGTCAAGAACGGCTATCCGTGGGACGCCCGCGCCACCCAGATGATCACGGATGCGTGCAAGGGCGGCCGTGGTCCACGCGTGTTCGTTGCGAGTGGCTGGTATGACTTAGTTGTGCCGTTCGCGATCGCGCGACGCTTGCAGCAGGAAGGCGCGTTCGGTTCGTGCGAGGTCATCGTCAAGGACTACCCCGGTGGCCACGCGCTCTATGTGGACCCGGATGCGCACCAGGCGTTCATCGCGGATCTGCGTTCGTGGTTGGGCTGCAAGTCCGTTTGACGGCGCCGGCCTGAATGCCCAACGCGCTGGGTCACGATCAGGGTGGCCAAGAACACCCAATGGCTTTGCCGGTCGTTTCGCGGGGACCTCTGCGCACTTGGTGGGCGTGGGAACCCAGAGTCGCGGCCGCAATCTACGCCGCGCAGCATTGTTATCCATGTAACAGAGGCGGGGATCTGTGCGCCCTCGGTTGTCCTCGGGCCTGGGGGGCGTCATGCTTCTCAGCCTAGTAGCGCCTTTGTTGGTGCTCGTTTGTTTCCCCTAGAGACACCAGTCATGAGAATTGCTCTCGTTCTGGCGGGCTCCTTGTTGCTCGGCTCTGTGGCCGCCCAAGACCCCGTCGCTCCCAAACCCGAAGCGCAGGCAAAAGCCAGCGCCGCCGATTGCGCTGCTGCCGTCAAGCAGATGCAGCAAAAGGCGTACTCCGATTGGCGCGCAGACCTGAAGAAGGCCCGCGAAGGCACCGCCACAGATGATGGCAAGCCGGTCAAGGCGATGCGCATGAGCGCGGACTACGGTCCAGTCGCTGAGAAGGCCGCGGTGTTTGCTGCGCAGTTCGCTGGCACCGATGATGCCGTTCAATTCCTGATGCTGGTCGTTCAGTACAGCTCGGGTAAGGACGCGCAAAAGGCTGGCATCGAGCAGATGCTGAAGTCGCACATCGACAGCCCGGAATTGGCGAAGATGGGCCGCATGCTCGGCTCCCTCGATCGCAGGATCAGCCCGGAGTTTGCCGCGAGCACCAAGCAGCGCATGCTCGAAAGCAAGAACGCTGACGTGCGTGGTTGGGCTCTGCTCGCGACCCACCAGGCCACAATCGAAACGGCTGATCGCGATGGCGCAGAATACGGCACCGCCAAGACGGCGCTGCTCGCGGCTGCCGAGGCCGTCGAAGACGCTCGCCTCGCCAAGGACATGCGCAGCGCGATTGACCTTCGCGAGAAGTATGGCGTTGGCTGTGAAGCCCCCGACATCGCTGGTGTTGACCTCGATGGCGTCGACTTCAAGCTGTCCGACTACAAGGGCAAGGTCATCTTCCTAGACTTCTGGGGTGATTGGTGAGGCCCATGCCGGGCCATGTACCCACACGAGCGGTCGCTCGTGGAAGAGATGAAGGATAAGCCGTTTGCTCTGATCGGTGTCAACAGTGACTCGAGCGTTGAGAAGGCGAAGGCAGCCATTGCCAAGAACAGCCTGAACTGGCGCAGTTTCCAGAACAAGGGCAACGGCGGCGAGATCTCCAAGGATTGGTCTATCAAAGGTTGGCCAACAGTGGTCGTGCTCGATGCCAACATGAAGATCCAATACCGTGGTCACAACGGCGAAGAGGCGACGAAGATCGCCGAAGCGCTCGTTGCAAAGATGACGGCGGGCGACAAGTAGTCGTTCCCTAAGGTCTTCGTCCTGAAGACTGTGCCCGCTAGCAGTTCGTCTGCTGCAGGCAACGCAAACGCGGCGTCCCTGGCTTTGGCTAGGGACGCCGCGTTTTGCGTTTGAAGGCTGTTGGTTGGTTTTATCGGCAGTCGAGCCGAGCACTCTGCGCAGTCGGCCTTCATCGTAATTCTGGTGGGGACGTGCGCCTGACCGGGCAGTTGGTCCCCGGTCCGTTTGCGGGGCGCCGGGTGCCAACGCGTTAGCACTGCTGACCTGAAACTACGCCCGGATGCAGGTGGGCCTGTAGTTCGTATGGCGAACGCCTAATGCGGCGACTGAGCCGCGCGCAAGACGCTGCTCGCGGCGCGACCGTCAATCGGCCCGCCAAACCGAGCCGATACGTGCCTCGGGGCCCCAGACTCCCTAAGATGTTCCGCCCGCCGCTAGCAGACTGGCACGGCGAACGTAGACACATCCAATGCATTTCACTCCCGTCATCCCCTTCGCCCTAGCGCTGTTGGCGCTCGGCACGAGTCTCCCTGAATCGACGACCCGCCCCGAAGAGGGCATGTGGTTGTTTGAAGCCCTTCCGCTCAAAGCGCTGAAGGAGAAGTACAACTTCGAGCCGACCAAGGAGTGGCTCGATCACGTGCGTCTCGGTTCGGTTCGCTTCGACACCGGTGGCTCGGGTTCGTTCGTTTCGCCGAACGGTCTCGTCATGACCAACCACCACGTCGCGCTGTCGACGATCCAAAAGGTGTCGACACCTGAGAAGGATTGGGTTGAGCCGGGCTTTAGCTCGCGTCTTTACGGCAGTGAAGTTCCCGGCAAGGACCTCGTCCTGCGCCAGCTCGTAGACGTCAAGGACGTCACCGAGCAAGTGCTCGCAGTCAAGAAGGACGGCGGCGACGTCGAAGAACTTCTGGCTGAGCTGTGCAAGTCGCACTCCAGCGAAGAAGCGCACCTCGATGCGCAGCCGGTGCCGCTTTACGACGGCAACCAATACCGCATCTACATCTACCACGTGTATGACGACGTGCGTCTGGTGTTCGCGCCGGCCAAGCAAGTCGCCTTCTACGGTGGTGACTACGACAACTTCACCTACCCGCGCTGGTGCCTCGACTGCGCGTTCTTCCGCGTCTACGAAGACGACCAGCCAATCGACTCGTCGGAGTGGTTCTTCCCCTTCGATACCGATGGCGCGAAGAAGGACGACCTCGTGTTTGTGTCGGGTCATCCCGGCGGCACCGAGCGCTCGCTGACCCACGACGAGATGGTCATGCACCGCGACCTGTGGGTACCACAAGTCGTCGCGCTGCTGACCAACAACGTCAAGGTCATCAAGGCGCGCATGGAAGCGAGCGAGCAAGCTGCGTTCGAAATGCGTGACACCTACTTTGGCCAGATGAACAGCCTGAAGGCGTTCTCAGGTCATCTCAGCGGTCTCGTCGACGAGAAGCGCATGGCGATCATCAAGGCGCGCGACGAAGAGCTGATTGCTAAGTCGGGCAGCGAAGAGGTCAAGAACGCGTTCGCGTCGATTGCCATGGAGATGGACAAGCTGAAGGCGAAGCACACCGGTGACAAGGTGAACTTCCAGCTCATGCGTGGCGACATGGCCAAGTCGGTCATTGCTTGCGAAGAAGCCAAGACGACCATCAACAAGGCTCGTTTCGAAGCCTACGGCGCGGCCAACTACCCGGACGCGACGTTCACGCTGCGTCTGACCTACGGCACCGTCAAGGGCTACGAAGCTGGCACGACCAAGGTCTCGCCGAAGACCACGGTGCACGGCCTCTACGAGCGCAACGCCGCGTTCAACAACGAGCACCCGTTTGACCTGCCGCAGCAGTGGCTCGACGCCAAGGGCAAGCTGGATTGGAACACGCCGTTCAACTTCGTTTGCACGTGTGACATCATCGGTGGCAACTCCGGCAGTCCGGTGCTGAGCCGCGAAGGCAAGGTCGTCGGTCTCGTCTTCGATGGCAACATCGAGTCGCTGCCGGGCAACTACTGGTTCGACGAAGAGGTCAACCGCACGGTCAGCGTGCACACGGCGATCATGATCGAGGCCCTGACCAGGGTTTATGAAGAGTACGTGCTCGTTGGCGAACTGATGGGCTCCGGCAAGTAGCACTAGCTACTGGTCCGCTCGATAAGACGGCGCTGGGCCTTTGTGGCCCGCGCCGTTTTGTCTGTACCGACGACGTGTTGCTCGTCGAGAGCAGGTTGCCTAGAGGCCAGCGGTGATGGCGCCGCGGTGCAATCACCGCAAAGCCATCAGCCGCCGTCGAGCTTACGGAATCAGCGTGACCCAGTTGAGGCCGCGGTTCGACGTCACGAACTCGGTGAACGCTGCGTTCAACGTCAGCACCTGACTGTAGTAGATCTGACCGATCGTGCCCGGCAGGTTCGGAGCCGCGAACGAGTAGGTGTCGTTGCCGCTTGCGTCGGTCGTGCCACCAATGACGCCGTAGTTGCCGCCAACAAAAATGATCGGCAGGCCAGGCACTTGAATGGGACCGATGAAGTCACCGATGAGCAGCAGGTAGGGGCGCGAGTTGCCCGGCGTTGTCACCGTCAGCGACATGGCGCCGCCTTGCACGACTTGCTCTGGCGTGAAGCGCAGTTCGGCATCTGCGATCGGTTGCGTCGCTTCACCGATCTCGATGTTGTCGATGTTCCAGCCGCCCAGGTTCGTGTCTTGGCCGGTGACCAGACGCCACTCGACCTGCACGGCCGGGTTGTTGTCGGCCCATGGCACCAGATACTCGACCGTTTGCCAGCCGTTGTCGAGCGTGTTCGTGCCGGCCGGGTTCTGCCACACTTGCTGGTTGTTGACCCAGATCGAAGCGACATCTTGCGAGGCGTCTTGCACGGTCAGCCAGCGACGGAAGCGCAGGCGCACTCCGGTACGACCCGTGCAGTCGATGGTCGGCGAGCGCAGCCACACGTTGATGTTCGATTGGTAGCTGCCGTTGCCTTGTGCTCCACCGCCGTTGCCGAGGTCGTTGCCGTAGCAGTTGCTACCGGACACCGCGGCGCCCGGGTCGGACCACGAGATGCCATTGCTCGTGCCGGAATCGCCATCGGGCGTGCCTAGCTGCCAGTCGTTGGTGCCTTGGTTCGAGCCGCTGGTCCATCCGGCCGCACCGCTATCAAGCGCGTCGAGGTAGAAGCCTGAGAACGCGCCTGCGACGATTGCGTAGGTGTAGTCGCCGACCGCCGGCAACCTCATAGTGCCGCCGGTGTGCACGACGTCGATGTGGTAGCTCATCGAGCCAGTCTCGATAGCGGGCAGCATCGCGCGGAACTGGTTGAGGAAGCCGGTCGGGTGCAGGTTGCGGCTGACGGGGCCGGAGCCATCGTCGTAGACCACCGTCTTCGAAGTGATCGTTTCGCTGACTTCTAGGGCGACCAGAATGACCGCGCGCGGCGTCAGACCAGCCGGCGTGTTTGCCAGTGGTGAGTGGGTCAGCGCGATCACTACGATCTCCGGATACGGAATGCCCTTCTGCACGGAAGCCGAGACGAGTTCGGCGTAGTGCGGCGTGCCGTTGAGCAGGTTGCCGTCGTCATCGTCGGCAATGAAGACCTCGAGCACCGCTTGTTCGCGACCGCCCGCGTCGGCAACGATCGAACCGATTACTAGTTGGTTACTGAGCGCGATCGCTGCTGGCGTGCCCATGGTAGCGCGTAGGGCTTCGCGGAAACGCCACGCCCAGCCCATCCAGACTTGGCCGGCACCGTGCGGTGAGCCGCTTGAGTAGGGGAAGACGAAGCTGTTGTTGCCGTTGCGAAGTGGCACGCCCGGGCTACTGAAGCCGCTGCCAAGCAGCGGGCTGTCGAGTTGGTAGATGCCGATGATGTCACCCCAACCTTCGCTGAGGCCTTCGCCGATGCTGTTCGAAATGCCGCCGAAGCGCTCATCGAGTCCATGGCCCCATTCGTGCGCGATCACCGACGAGAACGCGGTGTTCGCGCAGCTGCCGCCAGCTTGGTAGAAGTTGACCGTGTTGGCGCTGTAGAAGGCGTTGCAGGTGTTGGCGATGTTGACCGTGATGCCGACGTTGATCGCCGAGTTCAGCTGTGCCGGGTTGCCGAGAATCGACCTTGCCCAGACGTATGAGCGGTCGACCCAATAGGCGGTGCTGGTGTGCGCCGCTTCGGTGGTCGATGCACCCGAGCTCAGCAGTTGGATCGTGGCGCTGATGCCGGGGTTGACCGTGACGCTGCCGCTCGGCGCGTTGGCACCGTTGAACGAGCCGAAATGGGTGCCTTCGAGACCGTTGATGCTGATCGCCACCGGCGACGTGATGTCGATGACGAACTCGCCGTTGGCGTCGGTCGTCTGGGTGCCGAGGCCCGGCACGTCGACTTCGAGATTCGCCATCGGAACGTTTTGCAACGCGTCGTAGGCGTCGACGCCGATGCGGGACCACGCCATGACGGTGACTGTGGTCAGCGTCGGCAGGGCATCAAGTGTGTGCGGTGTTTCGATGAGCGTGACCGACGGCGTGGTGGTGCTCGTCGTGGTCTTTGCATTGACCTTCGGCTTGCAGCTGCCAAATGCACAATCATGCTTGTCGCTGATGAAGTGCAGGTTGCGAGCTGTTCGCGCGTCGATGTAGTAGCGACCGAAGGTGCCCTCGCCATTCGGATCGATGTCGTGTACTGCGACCTCCCAAGCCAGGAAGATCGGTGCCAGCGCGGTGCTGTTGGTGTCGCCCCAGATGACTAGGCGCGCGGCCGGCGCGTTGCCGTTTGGCTCGCCACCGAGCGCGGTCCAAGCGGTGGCGGTCGCGACGTTCGCGGTGATCGCCGGCACAGTGTTGAAGTTGGCGGGCACCGGCCAAGCGCGGCTGCCGAGCATGGCGACGACGCCGCGCATGTTGATGCGCACGTCGGCGCGACCTTCGATCACCGGGATGCCGCGGAACGATTGGTCGAAGGTGAACGACCAAGTGCGGCCCATGCGTGCGCCGATCACCTCGGTGAAGTTGGACTGGCCCAGACCGAGTAGCTCGGTGCGGTCCTTGAGCACTTGCTGCGCATGACGGCGAGCTTCCGCCAACGAGTTCTCCCGCCAGTCATCGAGCTTCAGGCCGGTGCCGTAAATGGTCGACGGCGTGCCGGTCGCCGGATGCCACTTCGCGATCCAGTTGTTGGCACCACCGTTCTCCTGTTGGAAAGCGGCGAACGTGTCTTGCGCAGTGGAGGGGACAGTTTGGCTCTCTTGCGCGAGAGCGATGGACGAAATGGCGAGGCTGAGGCTCGCCAGAGCAAGGGTCCGCATAATGGTGTCGGTGGAGAGGTGGTGGCGGCTCGCCGGTGGGTGCCCGGCGTTTGGTGTCCGGCGTTTCGTGGCCGGCGTCGCGATGACGGCCGCGGGCAAGGCCGCCCACTGCAAATCATCGGAAGTTGTCCCCAGGGCATGACTAGGGGACGCCCAGCTTACTTGGCTAACGAATGATCACTAGGCCCTGCCAAGGCCGAACAGGCGGATCGTCGTTGGGAAGGCCCGCTCGCTCTGATCTGCTACCCAAGTTGATTTCGCCGGACCCATGCTCGAACGGTGGCGTGGTTCGTGGTACTCAACTGGTGAGTCATGACCACCCTTGCACCAGCAGCAGTCGTCGCGGCCTCGGCACAAGTCGAGCAACTGCTGCGCAATCGAACCTGGGACCGATGGTTCGCGGCAGGCGGGGCATGGCTCGTGCCGATCCCGATCCTGGCGTTCTACCTGTTCCGCGCGTTCGGTGCCGGCGTGTCGGCGGCGGAAGATCTGGTGACGCTGTTGGTGATGGTGCCGCTTGGCGGGCCGCACGTGTTTGCGACCTACACGCGCACCTACTTTAACCCGGCGTTTAAGAAGCAAGAGCCGCTGCTGTTTTGGCTGGGCCTGGCTATTCCGGTGGTCGTCGTTGGTGCCGCGGTCAGCAGTGCGTTCTTCGATGTGCTGCTCGCCGGCTCGCCGCCGATTCGCTACGTGTTGTCGTTCTTCTTCTTCTGGGCTGGCGTGCACATCGTGCACCAGCACAGCTTCGTGGCGAGTGGCTACACGCTCGGTGCAGCCAAGGCCAAGCGGCGATGGGGTTGGGTCGACTACGCCGTGATGTTGCTGGCGATGTATCCGGTGTCGTTCTTCCGCATGTCGATGATCGGCGCCGATCCGACCATGCGGGAAGCGAACCCCGAGGCGATGGCGACGCAGATTGTGCTCGCGATCACTGGCAGCGCCGATGCGGCTGACCAATACGTGTTCCGCATTGGTCGCACCGCGCCGCTGTTGCCCGAGTTCATGATGCATCCGATTGTATGGATCGCGACGACCGCGTTGTTCGTGATCGCGTTCAGCATGTTCGCTTGGAAGTCCGCGCAAGAACGGCGCGACGGCACGTTGATCAAGCATCGCTTCCGACTGGTGCTGACGATGGGCGTGCTCGGTTCGACGGTGCCGTTGCTGCCGAACCTAGACAGCGCGTTCCAAGGCTTGAACGCGTGGCACAGCTTTCAATACCTAGGGCTGGCCTGGCTGATGAATCGGCGCAGCTATGACAAGGGCGAGATCCACACCGGCTTGTTTGCGCGCACGATGCACGATGGCAGTCACTGGCGGTTCTTCCGCACGGCGCTCGGCGCGACCCTTGGCGCGATCGTCGTCATGCTGCTATTCGCTTGGCTGATCGCGTCCGCAAGCGATGGGCGCTTTGCGATGTTTGGCCACGAGCATCCGCCGCTCGATGATGCCGGCAAGCCGCTGTATCGGCCGGGGGCGGTACTGTTGACCTACTACCTGCTCGGCTTCTCGTTCTTGCTGGTGCACTACTTGCACGATGGCTTCTTCTTCTGCCGCGGCCGCTATCTGCGCGACTAGAGCCGTCGATAACTGTCGCCAAGAACTGCCGCAGAGCACTGCAGCCAAGAACTGCCGCAGAGCAAAATGTGGTGGTGACCAGCTCGCACTAGCCACCACCGAACTTGACTCTCCTTCTTCTCCTCTTCCAGCGAGCTCCGCGGACGGGACTCACTCATTGAGAGAACGAAAGGGGGGAGTGTCGTCGGCCATCTTTCTTTCGGGGTTACCGTGCAGACCCAACCTTTGCCCCCTGTGATCCCCATGATGCGTTCGACGACTCTTGCGTGCTTCCTGTTGCTAGCCGTGCCGCTCGTCGCGCAGCGGCACACCCCGTGCTTCGATCTTCAAAAGCGAAGTTCTACGATTTCCTATGGAGCTGTGCCGCTTGGCAAGCATTCACTGGCGGAGTTGTCGGCGGGGGCGACGTGGCGGCTCGGCATGAACAACGCGAGCATCTGGCGAACCGAAATGCCGGTGGTGATCGGGGACCAGGTGTTGGCGCCCGGCGAATATCGGATCCAATTGAAGCGTCTGGGTGAGGCACGTTGCGGTCTTGAGATCCACGGCAGTGCCTTGGCGCTTGGCGATGGCGACGAGTTGCGCGTCGATGGTGCCCTAAGCAAGGTGAAGAAGAAGGCGAAGAAGCTGCGCATCGATTGGCGCGAGGGAGCCGTTACCAAGGGCACCAACGTCAGGGGCAAAAAGTTGGTCGAGACCCAGGCTGCCACGATCGCGATCCACTACGGAAATCATCAGTGGACGGGTGACGTGCAGGTGCTTGGCGGTGTCGACGCCAAGCTTGGTAAATACCAACTGACGGTGTTCGCTGTGCCGGCAAAGTTGATCGCCGCGCGTCACCTGCAACCGGTGCCGATCGCAGTCATCACCAAGGGCAAATCCGAGGCCTACCAGCTTGTGCTCGATAGTGATGAGGCGGTAGTGCGACCGTGGATGAGTGCGCCGACTACTCGCAACGGCTTCGGGGATGTTGAGGCTCCTAGTGCGGCGTTGACGACTTCGGGCAAGGTTGTCAGCGGTCTTCTCCCAGCAGCGAAGCCAGGCGGCGTGTTGCAGTTGCTCGAATCGGAATGCAGCAAGCAGGATGCGACGCTGCTGTTGGCTAGCGGCAACGTCTCGCTCCGGGTGACGTTCGCAGTGCCAATGCCGCGCAAGAAGTAGCCGCGGCTCGATCTACCGCTTCGTCAGGACGTTGGCTCAATCGGCAGATTCGGTTCCGTGCAGCATCAAGTTCCCTGGTCTACGCTGTCTCGGTGACCAGCGAACAGCCTAGGAAGCGCCATGTGTGGTGGGTGCTGGTGGCCATTGCCGTGGTGCTGCTGAGTCTGACGCTGCCCACGACATGGGTCGAAGCCGGGTATTGCCGAGGCGTGTTCCCTTGGATCCAGCGTGCTGTGGTGCCGGTGACTGGTTTCATCCCGTGGCCTCTGACTCTGACGGTGCTGGCCTCGCTGCCAATCATCTGGCCGATCCTTGCCGTGCTTCGTTGGCGGCGCGGTCGCAAGCGCGGCGTGCTGCGGCGCACGCTGTGGCTGTCCGGGTTGCTGCGGTTTCTGCGCGTGCTGCTCTTCACCGCGGCGGCCTTCATGCTCATGTGGGGCATTGGTTATCGCCGCGTGCCGATCGAGGAACGTTGGCATTTGCTGGACGAACAGGTCGATTACGAGCACGTTCGCGACGTCGGCCTGCGCTTGCTGGCGGTCGTCCGACGCGATGCGCCCAAGGACGGTGCCGTCACGGATGAAGCCGCCGCATTTGCGCAGATTGCTGCGCAATCGCGCGACTTGGTGACCGAACTCGAAGGCTGGACGCCCGCGTTGCCCAAGCATCTCAAGCATCCGCCGGCCGGCATGTTTATCGCGACCGGCATCTACGGTGTGTGCTATCCGTTCACGCTCGAAGCCAACGTCGACCCGGCCTTGCCATTGCCCATTCGCCTCGCAATCAGCGGTCACGAGTTGGCGCACGTGCTCGGGTACTGTGGTGAGGCCGACGCCAACCTAGTCAGCTTTGTCGCGGGCTTGCGCGCTGACGATCGGTTGGCTCGCTACGGCACCGCGTTGTCGATGCTGCGATACGCGATGCACGGCCCGAGTCGAGCGGACAACCGATGGCTGAAGTTGAACTTGCCGAAGCGCGCACTCGAGGACTTGGCGGCGTTGTCGGACTCGAACACCAAGCACCGGGTCGAGATCTTCTCGAAGGTCGCGACCAAGCTCAACGACACCTACCTCAAGGCCCAAGGTGTCGAGTTGGGCATCGATGACTACGAACGCGGCTTCCGGCTGTTCGTGCACGCGTTCCGCAAGGGAATGGTGGAGCTGCCGGATCCCTACCCTTCGAGGGCAGAGAAGAAGCGTGAGACCGATGCTCTGAAGAAGGCGGCGGCCGACAAGAAGTAGCCGCGCGCTGCCCCGGTCTGGGCCGCGCTAGGAGGGCCCGCTAATAGGGCCCGAGCTAGTAAGGCCCGAGCTAGTAAGGACTGTCGAGCATGTCCCAGATGATCTGCTCAACATCTGGTTCACACTTACCCGTCAGTCGCGTCACTGGCTCGCCTTCGCCCTTGATGTGGTTGGCGATCTCGGCGAGGTCGGCCTCGGTGACTTCGCTGTAGAACACCTTGTCGGGGTACAGCGTGACGTTGATGCCTTCCTCGCACGCGCCAAAGCACGGGTAGCGGCGGATCTTGATGCGCTCTTCGCTCGGATCGAACTCCTTAACGAGATCGCGCAGCTTATCGAAGAGGTCGCCACTGCCCTTTTCGGTGCAGTCGCCACCTTCGCAGACATAACAGAGTCGGTTGGTCATCAGGCTTTGAGTTGTTGCACGCCGGCTAACGCCAGCAAAGCTTTGCGAACGCGAAGCTCAGGATCGCTACAGCCAGTCACTGGCATGAGGTCTCGCGGATGTTGCTGCCGCGAGTTGTAGCGATCCCCAAGGAGTTTAGTTCGTATCGCCCGCAAAGCGGGCTAGTCGAACTAGTGGAACTTGACGTATTCGAAGTCGATCGGCTGATCGTTCGGGCCCTTCTGCGGCGGCGCGATGTAGTTCGCGAACTTGCCGGGCTCTACGACCTTGACCATGCACGACGTCACGTATTCGCGGTCGGCCGCGGTCGGCAACCAAGTCGTGTGCATCTTGGTCCAGGTTGCTTCGTCGATGAGCTCGCCTTCCGGGTTGAACTTGTAGCCAGCGCAGACGCCCTGATTGCGGTTGAACTTGCGGTTGGGCAGCTGGATCTGGCGGTCTACACCGAGCTTCTTCAGGTCGCGGTTCCAGCGGCTGACGATGCGCGTGCAGTCGGCGATGTAGGCGTCTTGTAGAACCGAGTTCATCGCGCGGCGAAGCGGGATCTCCTTGGTCTCAATCTTGCCATCATCGGTCGGCACTTCGAGCATGTAGCCGACGTTGAGCGCCAACGGATCCTTGTAGATGCCATCGCTCTCGCGGTAGCGACCCTTGAGGCCCATGGCAAACGCTTCGGCTGCGTTGGTCGAGTCTTCACCACCGAACAGGTCCATCGAGCCGGTGAACCAGAAGTTCACGTAGCGTTGGATCACGTCGAGCGGGATGGCGCCGACCGAGGTCGGGTCCGTGCCTTCGGCCATCAGCTCACCGGTGCGCTTGATGATGCGGCCGACGCCGTTCTCACCGGTTTGCAGGTGGTAGGCCTCTTCGGCGAGCATGAACTGCGTCGTGCGCGCGAGCGGGTCGAAGCTCGACTCGGCGAGCGATGCCAGCTGATACTTGCCGTCACGATCCATGAAGGCCGTGAAGCAGAAGAAGTCGAGCCAGTTGTCGACCGGGTAGTTGAACGCTTCGAGGATACGCGGGTTGTCCTCGTCACCACTGTGACGCTCAAGCAGTGCCTCAGCTTCGTCGCGGCCGTCGGCACCGAAGTGCGTTTGCAGCAGGTAGACCATCGCCCACAGGTGGCGGCCTTCCTCGACGTTGACCTGGAATAGCGAGCGCAGGTCGTAGAGCGACGGGCAGGTGTGGCCGAGCATACGTTGCTGCTCAACCGACGCCGGCTCGGTGTCACCTTGCGTCACGATCAGGCGGCGCAGGCGGTTGCGGTGCTCACCGGGCACTTCTTGCCAGCAATCCTTGCCGATGTTGTCACCGAAGTGGATCTTGCGATCGCTCGGGCCTTCCGCCAGGAAGATGCCCCAGCGGTAGTCCGGCATCTTGACGTAGTCGTAGTGAGCCCAGCCACCTTGGCCGACACCGATGGCCGTGCGCAGGTAGATGTCGTGCTGGTTGAAGTCCGCCGGTCCGGTCTCCTTCCACCAGTTGAGGAACTTCGGTTGCCACTTTTCGAGCGCCATCGTCAGGCGCTTGTTATCGCGGAGTCTAACGTTGTTGGGGATCTTGGCTTCTAGGTCGACGTTGCTCATGGTGATTAAGTCCTTCTCCAGTCGAACTGGGCGCCTTCGGGTGCGCCGTAGCTAGACAGTGCGCCCTTGTCGCCAGTGGCGTTCGGGCGGATGAATATCCAGTTTTGCCAGGCACTAAGACGGCCGAAGATCTTGCTGTCGCAATTTTCGGCACCGCCAAAGCGCAGTGATGCTTCCATGCCGGTGAGGGCGTCGGGCGACATTGAGACGCGTTCTTCGAGCGCGATGCGCACGTCGTCTTCCCAGTCAACCGGGTCCAGTAGATAGGTGCACATCCCCTGCTCTTCAATATCTGCCGCGGCCAGAGTCGGGGTTTCTTTGGCGAGTTTTTCGGCTTGCTCCGGCGTGGCTAGGAAGCGGTTGTGCAGGCGGGTGAGGCCGTGGCTCATTGGCAGCGCGCCGTCGCTAAGCGGGCCGACGATCATCTCGGTTTTGTCACCGTCGTAGGCGTAGATGCGATCACTCGACATCGACAACTCGAGGAACGCGCCGGCGGCACATGCCTCTTCATCGACCATCGAATAAGTCGACCGTGCCATCAGGTCGAAGCGGCGACAAACGCGCGCCATCAACAGGATGATCTCGTTGCAGAGCCAGTGATCCTGGTCGGCGACCAGGTCCTTCTCGA
>JBNMNW010000145.1:0-13806 GCA_051278165.1 Planctomycetota bacterium
AGACGCCGAAGTTGGTGATCTTGGTGACCGTGCCCGGAACGCTGTCACCGATGTGGTAACGAGCCGGGATGTCGCCGCTCCACGGGTCAGCCTGCAATTGCTTGAGGCCGAGCGCGATGCGCTTCTTCTCTTGGTCGACACTCAACACCACACACTCGATCTCATCGCCCTTCTTGACGACTTCGTTCGGGTTCGTGATCTTGCGGGTCCACGACATGTCCGTGATGTGCAGCAGGCCATCAATGCCCTCTTGCAGCTCAATGAACGCGCCGTAGTTGGTGAGGTTACGCACCTTGCCACGGATAACCGTGCCTGGCGGGTAGTTCTCAGCAACCATGTCCCAAGGGTTGACCTCGGTCTGCTTCATGCCGAGCGAGATGGTCTGCTTCTCGGTATCGATTTCGAGCACGACAACCTCGACCTCATCGCCTTGCTTGACGACTTCGTTCGGGTGGTTGACGCGCTTCGTCCACGACATCTCCGAGATGTGCACGAGACCTTCGACGCCGTCCTCAAGCTTGACGAACGCGCCGTAGCTCATGAGGTTGACGACTTCGCCGTTGATGCGCTTCGCGATCGGGTACTTGTCCGCGATGTTCTCCCACGGTGAAGCACTCTTCTGCTTCATGCCAAGGGCGATACGCTCGCGCTCACGGTCGATCTTGAGGACCTTGACCTCGACTTCGTCGTCGAGCTTGACCATCTCAGAAGGATGGTTCACGCGGCCCCACGACATGTCCGTGATGTGCAGCAGGCCATCGATGCCGCCGAGGTCGACGAACACACCGAAGTCGGCGATGTTCTTGACCACGCCCATACGGACTTGGCCTTCCTCCAGTTCGGCGAGCAAGTGGGTCTTCTTCGCTTCGCGCTCTTCTTCGATGAGCTTGCGGCGCGAGATGACGATGTTCATGCGCTCTTCATCAATCTTGATGATGCGCGCTTCGATGTCCTTGCCAATCCAGTCACCAATGTCGCCAGCGCGACGAATGTTGACTTGCGAAGCCGGCAGGAAGACTGGCACGCCGATGTCGACGAGCAGGCCACCCTTGATCTTGCGGAGCGCGAGACCCTTAACGGTGTCGCCTTCCTTGTGGGTGAGGATGATGTTCTCCCAACCACGAATACGATCGGCCTTGCGCTTGCTAAGCAGGATGTAGCCTTCGGAGTCGTTGATCGCTTCGACGAGGCACTCGACTTCAAGACCTGGAACAACTTCCAGCGGGTCGGTGAACTCATCGATCGAGATCTGACCTTCAGCCTTGTAGCTGACGTCAACGATCACGATGCCATCTTCTTGGACCTTGATCACCTTGCCGCGCACGATCTTGTGCGGAGCGAGTTCGGCGACGGTCTTGCCGATCGCTTCATCGAGCTCGGCCAGCGTGGTGCCGCCGAGGGCGTCAGAGGTCAGTCGCGACAACTCTTCGTCGGACAGTGCAAACTTCTTGATTAGGCTTTTGCCAGTCATCAATGGGGTTAGGGGTAAGGGTTAAAAAGGAAAACAGGGTCTAGCGGCATTCACCACAACGGTGACTACTCGCGTGAGAGACGATGAAGTGTCGTGCCGCGACAACATGATGCAGTTCCGATGACGAGGTCTTTGGCGACAACGCCATGGAGGCAACACGCTGCAGGCAACACAACAGACATAGTCCCGTCGGCCGGACCATCCAGCCGTCGGTCGCTGATGAAGAGGCTCACGCCCCACCACCAGCAGGTGCAGAAGTCGAGGAAGAGGGATCGACCAGATCGGTCGTAGACCCTTTGCTCGGATGCCCGCTAGAATCTTCCGGAGGGCATTCCTGCACCGGAGAGTTTGCGGGATTGCCCGCGTCAGCGGGCACGTTTATTGGATTCTTAGGCAATTCAGCCGTGGAACCGGCGGTCTCAGTTGCGGCAACATCAGTTGCGGCGACCTCAGTTGCGTCGGCCTGGGAGGCTTTAGGAGCACTCTCCGTCAGCGGCCGGCCTGCCAATTCGGCAACCTTTCGACGCAGTGCCTCGACTCCGCCTTCGGCCAGAACCTGCTCCGCCGTCCAGGGTTCGCCGTATCGCACCACGATCTTGCGCGGCCGCGGGAACCAGGCGCCGCGCGGGTAGGCGCGGTGCGAGCCATCGATGCCAATCGGGACCACGGTGGCCTTAGTGCGCCGGACCAAGAACTCAACGCCGCCCTTAAACACGTCGACGCTGCCGTCCTTGCTGCGCGTTCCCTCGGGGAAGAGGCCGACGACCTCGCCTGCCTTCAGGCAATCCGAGATCAGGCGCATCGCTTGCTTCGAAGGCGCGTCACGATCGATCAGGGTCACGCCGACCTGCGATAGCCACCAGCGGCATGGCGCCAGCGAAGCCAGGCCGGCTTGCGCCAAGAACCCGACCCACCGCGTCGCGGTGATGCCGACCATGCCCGGGTCGAGGTAGCTAGAGTGGTTGGCGACCAACAGCACACCGCCTTCCTTGGGCAGCTTGTCGGCGCCTTCGCAACGGATGCGGAACCACACCTTGCTGAACACCAGCACGAGGAAGCGCGACACCGTCCACCAGAACACGCTGCGCCGAACGGGCTGCAAACGCACCAACTTGTCTGAGTCACTCACAACGCATCCCTCGGTGTCGATGAATCTGCGGATGAGCCCTTAGATGAGTCGGCAGATGAATCTGTTGTGGAACTGCCGGGGCCTGCTGCGGCACTGCTGCCAGCGGCACTGCTCCCCTTAACGAGCACCTGCAACTGCTCAATCACGGCAGCCGTCGTCATTCCCGTCGTGTCGATATACACCGCATCATCAGCCTGCTTCAGCGGGGCATCCGAACGCGATGAGTCGAGGCGATCACGCACCGTGATCTCTTCGAGCACATCGACTTCGCTGACCTTGCGGCCCTGGCGTTCAAAGTCTTCACAACGACGACGGGCGCGCTCACTCGGAGCGGCATCGAGGTAGACCTTCCAGCGCGCGTTCGGAAACACCACCGATCCCATGTCGCGGCCCTCGGCGACGACTGGGCCCTGCATCGCGACACCGCGCTGCAGGTCCCCCATGCTCGCCCGAACAAACGGCAAGGCTGAGACCGCCGAGACCTGCGACTCAACTTCACGAGTGCGCAAGTGCGCCGTGATGTCGCGACCGCTCAGCAGCATGTGGCCCGCCACGAAGCCAAGCTCGGCATCGAGTAACGCCGCTCGCATGCGGGCGTGACCGAGGTCGGATTCGCCCGCGCATTCACTCGGTGTGATGCCGCGCTCGAGGAAATGCCAGGTGATCGCGCGATACATGGCCCCGGTATCGAGGAACGCATAACCGAGTCGCTTCGCCAACAGCCGGGCGATCGTGCTCTTCCCCGCACCTGACGGACCATCGATAGCAACCACATCCGTAGGCACCGCTGCGTTGCCGCCATTGTCTGGCGCGCGCTTTGAGGAGTCCGTTCGGTCGGTCAAGCTGTCGCTGTCAGTCGAGCTCACGCTCGGCCGTACGTCGGGGTTGAAGGATTGGGATCGCGGTCCGTGTCGACGCCCAGACAGAATCAGGAACGACCGACTTCCGGAGCCCTACAGAGGCATCCCGGCGGAAAATTGAGGCGGACAGTGTAGCGACCAGGCGCCCCCGCTGGCAATGCGGAAAAGCCCTTGGCCGTATGCATTTGGGCCTGCCGTGCGGGCGTGGCAGGTCACGTGGACCAGGCACACGCAGGCGGCATCGCCACAGCTACGGCGACCGCTTGGCCAGGACCGCTCCGGAAGCACATTGGTTGCCAGTCGTTAGCGCCCACGACCAGACCAACACCCTCGACATCGAACGCCGGCAGCACGTGGTAGACGCCTTGCAGGAACGGGCCGCGGGCGTGCCGGTGGATGTGGCCAAAGATCAGCCGCTGCATGCCGACGCCAAAGGCCGTTGCCATGGCCCGTTCGGACGGCAGGAAGCGCGTCTGGTCGCCGCTGTGAATCACCTCGCGGCTCTTCTGGCGCGCTTTCTCAGCGGCCCGACGAGCCCAAGACACGGGCAACCGACGGGCAATCCAACGGGTGATCGGATGGCGCAGCCAACGCTTCGCGCGCTGGTAGGGAAGGTCGTTTTGGCACAGTTCATCACCGTGCACGAGCAGAGTATCGACGCCGCCAAGCAGCAGCCGGTAACCGCCCGTGACGAGTTCGGCGCCGCTGGCCTTAACAAACTCTTCGCCGAGCAAGAAATCACGGTTGCCGACCAACACCACCACCCGCAGCCCGGCCGTCGCGGCCGCGCGGAATCGGGCCGCGACGTCGCGCCAGATGCCGACGCGAATCTGGCCGCGGCAGACGTAGGAGTCAAACAAGTCGCCAAGCACCAACAACGCATCCGCTTGCTCGTGCGCGACGGCGATCGCCGCATCCAACGCTTCGAGCACGCGGCCGCCATCGGTGCCAACATGCAGGTCCGAGATCAACACCGCGCGCTCCGCTGGCGCACCGGTCACGACCTTCGTGCCGAGCACATCGATCAACGAGCAACCTCGAGGAACACCGCACCAAACGGATCGAGCATGGTCTTCACGATTGCGGTCTTGCCGTGGTCCAAGCCATTCAGTTCGCGCACCTTCAGCGGGCGCGGCAAGGTGATCTCAATCGGGATCGCACCGTCCTTGTTGAGCTGCCGCATCAAGCGCGGGTGAGCCAGCGCGTTGAGTCGAATGGCCAACACGCTGCGACCATCGCGCAGCTTCAGGGAGACGCGTTCGATGCACGTCGGCAGCCCCTTGCCGGTGACTTCGCACGACGGCGACACGCGCGCGCGACGCAGCGCAGCGCGCACGCGGCGACGCAGTTCGCGAGCGCGCACAATCTGGCTCACGTCGAGGCGCCATTCGCTGTAAGCGACCACCGGTGAGTTGAGATAGTAGGCGTGCCCACCGCCGACCGAACGTTCGAGGAACGTGTCCGAATCGGTCTCCTGGTGACTGGTCTCGCCGCGCAGCGACCGCTCGGCAGCGGGCAGCCCCGGATCGCGCGAGGTCGATTGCCCTTCGCGAACCAGCAGGTCATTCCAGGCAAGCGAACGCTGCTCAATGCCGAACAACGAATCGAGCGCGCCGCGTTCGCGACGCTGCAGACGCTCGTCATAAATGGCGGTGGAGTGGTCGGCCAAAAGCGAGCCACCGTTGCGCACGTAGACGTTCAGAGCCGTGACGGCGCGATCACTGAGGGCGAGCGTCGCCGGCAGCACGACACAGCGTGGCCGCTCGGTGAGCAGGCGTTCGGATAGCGACTTGGCGGTAACGAACGTCGGCTGCTGGCCGAGATCCTGCAACAACCGAATCCAGCTGAGGCGTGCCGCTTGGCTGGTGCTGTGGGTTTCCTCATACGACGCGAGACGACGCACCCAGGTCATGCCGTCCTTGGCCGAATCGATCATCCACCAAGCACGCACCGAAGCGTGCGACTCCACCACCCACACCGCTGAGGACTCAATCTCAGCACCGGCCAACGCGTCGAACTCGGCACTATACGTTTCGAATGCCGAACGCACCGCCAGGCCGAAGCGGGTCTCCTTGCCATCTTCGTCGGCAACCGTGCGGTCATTCCAAACAACTACGCCGGCCATGCCCTGGCTCGCCATCGCCATCAAGCGGGCGCGCACGTACTGGGCAATGCTGATCTTGCGAGCCTCGGAGCCTTCGCTCGGCGGGATCAGCGTGGCATAGCGATGCGCACCACGCGGCAACAAGCTGCGCGCCAACTCGATCGAGCCACCGATATCGTAGGGCTCCGCGAGAGTGTCAGAAGTGATCAGCCGGCCGTAGTCGTGGCCACCGAATGGCCCCGGCACCGCGAGCCCGGTAAGCCCTACTGGCACGCCGGGCACGGCGGCTTGCACGCGCTCGCGAATGGTTTGCACGGCACCCGCGAACTGGTCGTCCACGAAGTCGAGCCACAAGGACAACGGTCGCAGGTCAGCCGGCAACATCTGGTCGCCGAGTTCGCGACTGCGCAACTGGTCGGTAGACACCGGCACGGCCACGTCAAAGTTGAGGTAGTGCGTGCCGAGCGCGGTATTCAACGCGTCGATGTCCGAGAAGCGCTCGCGCACGTAGGCGCGGAAGTCGCGCAAGCAATGCGTGCACTGACAGCTATCGAGCGGCGCATTGTGGCGGGTCGAGGAAGCTTCGTCGGCGAGCGCAACGAACAACATGCCTTCTCGACCGACGCGCCGTGCTTCGCGCGCAGCAGCGGTGGCGGCTTCGTCGATGCGATCGGGCTCGGCAAAGCACGTCGGCCGCACCAACTGCGACGCGTCGCGGGTGCGCTCGAACAACTGCACCACCGGCTGCCATTCCTTGTCGCGCAACTCGAGCAAACCCTTGCCGATCGGCTGGTCGAGGTAGAACCGCAGACCGAGCGAACGCAACGGTGCCGCGTCGCCACCTCGTCCCAACTGCACGGCGGTGTAGCCCGACTTGCGCGCCAACTTAGGACCGGCCTTGCCGTCGGCGCACCACAGAATGCGCTCGAAGCGCTGCGGCGCCGCGACGTTCGCTTTCTGCCGAGACGACGACTGCGCAGACAGCGCCGCGGGACCGCCCAACACCACCAGCAGAAGCCCCATCACTGCGGCGGCAAACTCTGCGCGCGACGACAACAAGTTCGGGCGGAGCAATCGAACGTTCACACGGAGCCTAGACATAGGGCTGCTGGCAATTGGGTTGCGCGTCCGGGGTCGGAACGCGGGTCGGACTTTTAGCGATCGCTTGGCCTAGCCCAAATGATTAGGTAGGCCGCTGCCTAGCCCAAACGAGCGGGTAGGCACGCGCAAAGGCTACTCGATCCCGTAGTCCTTCAGCTTCTCCCACAGAACCTTGCGGGATATACCGAGCACCGAGGCTGCTTTGGTGCGATGGCCGCCGACGCCACGCAGCACGCGTTCCAGGTGGGCACGCTCGGCAACAACTAGCACTTCGCGCAGGGTTTGCAGCTGCTCCGAAGGATCAAGGGCCGCCCGGCGGGTCTTGTCGACCGGCAACAGGTGCTCCTTCTTGAGCACGGTGGCACTGCCTGACAGCGCGATGGCCTGGCTGCAGCGGTTCTCGAGTTCGCGCACGTTGCCGGGCCACGAATAACCACTCATGGCCTCAAGCACATCGGTCTTGACCGTGTAGTTACGGCCGCCACCGAGCTTGTCGATGAAGTGCCGGACCAGCAACGGCACGTCGCCTTCGCGATCGCGCAGACCTGGCAAGGTCACCGGCACGACGTTGAGGCGGTAGTACAAGTCTTCGCGAAACTTGCCCTCGCGCACGTGATTGAGCAGCGGCACCTTGGTCGCGGTCACGACGCGAATGTCGACCTTCACCAGGTCTTCACCACCGACGCGTTCGAACTCACGTTCTTGCAACACGCGCAGCAACTTCACCTGCACAGACATCGGCATGTCGTCGATGTCGTCGAGGAAGATCGTGCCACCGTCGGCGACTTCGAAGCGACCACGGCGTTGCCGCTGAGCATCGGTGAACGCGCCGCGCTCATGGCCGAACAGTTCGGTTTCGAGCAGCGTGTCGGGCAGGGCGCCACAGGACAACGCGACGAACGCGCGATCCTTGCGTGGGCTCAGAGCATGGATCGCCCGTGCGATGCGCTCCTTGCCGGTGCCGCTCTCGCCTTCGATCAAGACCGAAGCATCGGTGACCGCCACGGTGCGCACCATCTTGACCACGGCCTGCATCGATCGGCTTTGACCAATGACTCCAGGCAGACCACCTTCGTTGGTCTGCAACTGCTCCTTGAGGCGCTGGTTCTCACTCAACAACGCGCGGAACTTACCGATGCGCTGCAGGCGGTCGACAACATGCTCGTTGAGGAACGGCTTTTGAATGTAGTCGTCGGCCCCAAGCCGCATCGCTTCGACCGCGTGTTCGACGGTCGCATAGGCCGTCATCATGATCACTTCGGTGTCGGGTCGAGCCTGCTTGGCGGCCTGCAATACCTGCAAGCCATCCGCGCCAGGCAGACGAACATCGGTGATCACGACGTCGTAGCTGCGCTTCTGCAACTCGGCGATGCCCTCCTTACCATCTGCAAAGTGCTTGACCTCATAGCCAGCACCTTCGAGATCGTCAGTAAGTGTGACGGCAATCGTCTGCTCGTCTTCGACCAGCAGAATCCGCATTTGATCTTCAGCCATCACGCCCTTCATCCATCGGCTCGCGCTCGTATTCGTCTTCGTCCAGGTCGGCGAAGTCGTCGTCGCCTAATGGCAACGAATCGTCCGAGCCACCATCGCGGAGCTGGGTCTCACCAAACGAGACCACCTGATCGCCACCGCTACTGGTGGCGTATTCGAGCGCGGTCTCTGCCTGAGACAGCAAGGAATCGAAGAACAGAGTGCCCTGATCATCACAGGCAGTCAGGCCAACGCTCGCTGTCAACGACAACGGGTTGCCGTCAATGGTGACGTCGACCTCGAAGAACAACTGGTGCAGGCGGTCGGCAACGATGCGCGCTTGGGCCAAGTCGGTGTGCGGCATGACCAGCAAGTAGCGGTCATCGTTGGTCGTGCCGATCATGTCCGAACCGCGAGTCTTCTCGCGGACTAGTCGGGCCACGGCCTGCTTAACGGACTGACGCAGGTTGCCGCCATGAAGATCGGCAAGCTGGGCGATGCGATCGACCTGCAGCAGCACAACCCCCATGGGAATGCCGTGTCGGCGTGCACGCGCAAACTCGTTCTTCATCAGGTGCAGAATCTGCGCCTGCGAGAACAGAGAACTGCTCAGGAAGCCGTCGTTGTCGGCGATTGGTTGGCGGGCCCCTCCCGGGCGGCCTTTGCGGAAGCCTGGTCTCGTCATCTTAAATTGGCACCCCACCGACACCGCGGCGGGATCCTTGGTCGCAACTACCTCTCATCTTCGGGCAGGCTACCAATTCGCCTGAACAGAAGCTCAGCAACTACCTTGCAGACAAAAAAATACGGGCCTCAGCCGGTCAGAACTGAGGCCCGCGAATGCGGGTCAGGCTACGCAATGGAGAGGGCGGTTAGGGAGGGGGGATACTGGTCTCCACCACACAGCCACGACCCGACGGTGTCTGCTAGATCAAGATCGGGTCAGGATCTCGAACTGTCCCCAATGGTCAATCAGGGACTTAGCGTCTCAAATCAGTCAGAGAGCATTTCGCTGCGGAGGACACTCACGAATGAGGACTTCCCCGGTCCTCCTCGATCGCAACCAGGCTAGTCACGTTCGGCTCGGGCCAGAGGGGCATCATGCCAGGACTCCACCAGATTTCAACACCCACCTAAGGGTATTTTAGACATCGAGCCCCCTGCGAAAGAGGCCCCTTCATGCTGGTCAAAACTACCGTAACACGCTTTTAGAGCCTGCCTTCACGCGATAGCACGGGATCTTCGATCTCAAGCGGCCACCACAACTGGTGCAAACTTGTCCGCTGAAAAACCCAACACTCCACAAACTGCCAAGGCAGCGCGCGGAAGCCCACCTACTTGGCGAACAGGTCCTGGATCCAGGTGAGGATCCGGTAGATGTCGAAGTCGGGCAATTTGTACTTCAGCACCAGCAACGCAATCAGGATCACGGCGACGAAGATCGCGCCAAAGATCAACTGAGCAGTCAGCCGGGCCACGAAGCCCTTAGCACGGTGAGTCACCGACGGCCCCTTGGCCGTTCGCCCGCCACGCAAGATCCAATCACGATGCGCGGCGAGGCCTTGCTGCACGAGGCGCTGCGAATCAACTTCCTCGGCAAGCACGGTCTGGGTGACCACCTGCCAAGGGAACTCGGCGGTATTCTGCTCGACGGTGCGACGGAGCTGTTCCATCTTGGCCTTGGACACCGTCCCGGCCAGCAACCGTAAAGAAACGTCGCTAACGGCCCGGAGGGTCTGCTCAGCTTCCGTCAGATCAGGGGGAGTCTCGCTCATCTTGCGGTCTCCTAGGTAGCTCGGCAGCGATTGCTACCAATGTGTCTACTGCCTACTCGACTTAGACGGCACCCCATCAGGATGACCCAATCAGAATAAAACGTCGAAGCCAAACACGCGGGCTTTGCGAGACCGGATCTAGAAGGCTACCCCTCTAGAACTCGAATCCTGCACGCCCGACTCTTACGCCTTTTGGGCTTGAGCCTTCGCGAAGGCGCTGTTGCGGCCACGAACGGCCTTCATCAGCGGGAACGTGACGGTCTTGTCGCCCTTCTTGAGGGTGATCATGCCGCGCTTGATGACCTTGGTGCAGAGCTTCAGTGTCATCACGGTGCCTTCCGGCGTCATGATGCGAACTGGCTGCAAGTTCGGCTTGAACTTACGCTTACTGCGACCGGTGACGCGGCGACCGACGCCTCCGTCCTTCTTGGCCAGACCGCGGCGCTTGACCTTGTTACCAACTCGGGTGCGACGACCGCTAACTGCACAGACTCTGGACATGGTGGACTTCGGGGTTCGGAAGGGGCGAACAAGGTAGCCACGCCGACAGCAAACGCAAGGGCAGAGATCGGTAGATCTTGGCTTGTGCCAGTTCTTTCCCCAGCCCGCAATCCGAGAGACCTGCTGCCATCGGGCCCAAAAGGCTCGAGCCAGTCGCGCCAATGCACCCGTTCGGCCTGAGCAAACCGGCCCAATAAGGGTTTACCCGTCACACCCGGCCCAGACGGACATTCCTACCCCAAGCAGTGCGCTGGCGCGTCGGGATGCTCAAGGAGACACGGCCAGCAACACGCAACAGCCATCACCAGAAAGGAACACCGGGCTCAAGCACTGCCTCATTCTCGCGATCACCGACACCCTGTACGCACAGTCGGGCCCAACCCAACTCACGCCCCACAACCTAGGCGGCGGCTGCCTACCGATTCCGGCGAACAACGCGCTAACATTCTACCAAACCCAAGCGGCGCTCCAACATGCGCATCAAGGGCCTGGGGCATGCAAGTGCTGACAACCACCTCGAGTTGGCCAGCGCTGGCGGTGCACTCCCCCATCGTGGCGAACAGCTGGACGAGCAGCCCTCTTCTGCCGCAGTTCGTGATGGTCTTGATGGGCAATGCCGACCCGTGGCTGACGCTGAGCTCTTGCGGATGCACGGTTCATACCAGTGCCGAGTTCTCGCTGTTTTGTACGGCGCACGAGTCGCCGTGCCTGCACCGAGCCAGGCATGCCGGTGCGACTGACCGACGGTTACCGCGTCACCCTGCCGTAGCGACTCTACTTGGGAATCACCCCGAGCAACCGGCGGCCAGCAGGGAGCAGCAACTGCGCCGGAGCTCCCGACCTGGCCGGCGCCCAAACACCTGCCCCATTCGGTTCGAAGGGCAACTCGGCAAACCCCAGCAACCGCAGACTGCTGCCGGAAACGAACAGCACACCGGTTCGGTAGGCTTCGCCAGCAAACACGAACGCTGCATCGCGCACGCCATCGTCGTCGAGATCGCCGACACGAACGGCTTTGAAACGCCCTTGCTGATTGGGCTGAAGCTTCGGCAAGTCCAACGCTTGCTCCGCTTCAAGAATGAGTTCGCGGTCACGAACCACGTAACGGCGCAATCCCGTGCCCATTGCCTGTGACTGGCCGCTGACCAGCAGAAGTAGCGCCGCCTCGTCAGCACCGTCGGAACCAACCAGGGTAGCAGTCGACATCGCCGGCGACGCCACTGAACTCGTCTCAACGCCATCGCGCCCACCGCCCCTTACGGACCAATACTTTTCGAGGGCGGCATCCACGCCATCGGGCCGATTGGCACTACGCAACAGCAAGCACGCCGGCTTCAGGCGATCAAACGTCCAAACATCATAGGCACAGGACTCGCCGCGACGGCGACCGCCGACCTGACGCCAAAGCAGCGCTCCGTCGACGGCGCTCAGAACTTCGACCTTCCCGACCTGCGGATCGTCGGGACTAGCCCAGAAACCAACCGCCGACGAAACGATGTCAGCAACCCCGTCGCCATCCCAATCACCACAAGATGCAACGCGCGCCCCATATTGGTCGTCACCAAGAGGAGCGAACGACTCCATGGATGCGGATGGCCACATCCATAGTGGCTTGCCTTGGGGCCAGGACATGCGGGCAAGACCGCCACCGGCAGCCGCGCCGCGGATGGCACTCGAATGATCGCCGACTACGACATCACTCCAACCATCGGGGCGGAGGCCTGCTATCACCGCCAGGTTGCCACCAAACGCGTCCCCATCGGCCAACCCCTGCTTGCGAGCATGCATCTGCTCGGGCAACAACGAGGCCTTGTAGACCAAGCCGGGCCATGACCAACGCTGCACGACGCAGCTATTTGCCCCATCGTTCATCGAGATCAACAGATCCATCGCTAGGTTCGGACCTGGCAGCATCGCCACCACCGAGATGTTTTGCAGCGCAGCCGAGGTCACCAAGCCGTGATCAACGACCTCACCAAAGTCCTCCAAATCTTCGAGCGTCGGTCTACTCGAGACTGGCAACCGGGCTTGGTCGCCCGGGTCTGCAACGATTGCAAAGCACGGCGGTTCGTCCGTCCAATGGCCACCAAAGACGGAGCCATCGAGGAACCTCTGGTCGACAGAAGCAAGCCCCGGATCCGAGGCTACACGCATGGTTGCCCGGACGCGTAGAGTCGCAGAGCCTTCGGCAATGCGGAAGGCTTGGCGGGCCTCGAATTGACCGTCCGCGCCCCGCCGCCACGGCTGCAACACGCTGCCATCAAACCCGGCATGGATCTGCAGTTCGCCGTACGGGCCAACGACGTTACGCAAGTAGACCACGGCCGATCGCATCGGACTGGGGAAGCGACAAACCAAGTCTACGGTCACCGTCTGCCCTGCGACCGGCGCCGTCAACGCGCACTCTGCCTGCTTCGCACCTAGGCCGCCTAGACCGGACTCACGCGCCCCCCCCATCCACTTGGAGTAGTTGCCGTGTAATTCAAGGTCGTCGGCTCGCGGTGACAACACCGAACTCCAGGTGCGGCGGTAATCACCATCAACGTCCGCCATCACGCCCGGCAATAGCTGAATGTCCACCGGACCGCTATCGAGAACCAACGACTGCTGCTCGACGCGACCGAGCCCATCGACCGCTCGGAAGACGTGCTCTCCTGGCTTCACTTCGAAGGTCTGCCACCACGGAGACGATCCGTTGTCGCGAACGCGACCATCGATAGAGACCTCATCGACCTTAAGACCGGGCCCGACAGGATCGCGGCCATGCCCCGACATCAATTGAATGGCGGGTTGACCAGGTTGACGAAACGCCGGGAGAGCTTGCGACTCGTCATAGGTCAAAAAATGCACTGGCTGCACACCCATGCCCGGCACCACAGACACGTGCTTCGTGTCCCAGTGAAGGCTCGGCCCCCGCATCTGCACACGGTGCTGTCCGTAGGGCAACCAATGCCGATTGCCAAGGCGCACTCTGCGCCCATCTTCCAGCACGATTTCCGCGTCATCATGGTTGGCTAAGAACAGGACATCGCGGCCACGTGGCCACTGCCACCAAACCACCAACAAGCAAACGGCAAGCGCAACTGCGACGGCACTAGCAACGCGACGACGATCACGACAAAAGCGCGACAATGGCGATGGCACCCGCGCTGACAAGGTTCCGTGACCGGCAGCAGCCCGCAGATCATCCGCCAACGCAGCAGCCGTTTGGTACCGACGATCGGGTATGGGATCGAGGCAGCGATACAAGATGGCCTGCGCGCTCGGAGGCAACAAGTCACACTGACTAGAGGTCAGCAGGAACGGTCGAGAACGACTGCTGACAACCTCGCCGACCAACTCGCGAAGGTCGACACCGCAGAACGCACGATACAGCACCAACCCGAGTGCAT
>JBNMNW010000146.1:0-13707 GCA_051278165.1 Planctomycetota bacterium
CGTTGTCGAGCTTGCCCGGCTGCGCCATCGCCGCCAGTAGCTTCTGGCCACCAACCTTGCCTTCGTGGAAATTGCGGCTCCACAGCAGCAAGTCGCCGACGGTCGTAAACACCGCACCGTCGCCAGTCTGCTCCCAGTTGCTAAAGTTCCAACGCCAACCACCTTTCAGGCCACGCGAATAGCTCAACGCACGATTGGGCACCAGCTGGGTGCACTCGCGATGAATGTGCGTCTGCTTCATGCCAAGCGGCTTGAAAATGTTTTGCTCGGCGAACACAGGCAGCGGCAGGCCAGAAACGCGTTCGACCACTTCGGACAGCAACATGTAGTTGCTGTTTGAGTAGGACCATTGCGTGCCAACCGGGAACAACAACGCATCGACATCGGCAAGCGACAGCAACGCATCGTCCATGGTCGTGCGGTTCTCGACATGCTCGCCGCTATCCATCAGCAGACTGATGTAGTCCGGCAAGCCACTCGTGTGCAGCATCATGTGACGCAGCGTCACCGGCTGCACACACGCAGGCAGTTCGGCGATGTGTTTGCGAATGGGATCGTCGAGGCTCAGATCGCCTTCTTGCTCCAGCAACAACACGCATGCGGCGGTGAACTGCTTCGACGTAGAGCCGATATCGAGCACCGAGTTCGGTGACAGCGGCACATTGCGTTCGAGATCGGCGAGCCCGTAGCCCTTCTGCAGCAGAACCTCGTCGCCGCGAGCGATCAGCACGACAGCACCCGGGTAGCCTTCGCGACTACAACCGCGAAACGCCCGGTCGACCTGCTGCTCAAGCGACTGCTTCGCTGGCTTGGGCGGCGCTACTGGCTTGGACTGGGCTAGCAACGGTACGGCCGCAGTGAGAATGGCGAGTGCTACGATACGCATGCGCTCAGACTAGCAGTTCACTGAGAACTCACCGCCCTTTCTGGGCCGTCAACTCGGCCTGCCACTGCACGCCATTACGAATGCCTTGCCGGCGCAGACGGCGCGTATCGACGGCCTTCGGTTTGTGGTTGGCGGCTGCAGCGAGCGCTCCGGTCCAGGTGCCGTGCCAAGCGATGCGAGTCTCGACCTTGCCCCAGTCAGCAGTGACTCCGGGCTTTGGGCCCTGCGCGACCACGGGGGCGGCGAGGGCGATTCCGAGCAACAGACAATTCCAGGCGTTCATGGGCGCAGATAAAGGCGTTCGTCACGCTAACCCACTGCGGCAATGCCGTTCTTGGTATGGCGAAAACGACGTCCCCAAACCCAACCGACGAACAAGCGCCGCGTCAGAACCACCTACCTTGGCGACGCGCTAGGCCTCTAGCTCTTGCTGCGGGCCAAAGAACTCAAAGCGCGTCAACTCGGGCGGATGCTTGAGAGCCTGCAACGTCTGGTGCACGTGCCGCATCATCGGCTTCGGCCCGCAGAAGTAGACGGCGGTGTCTCTTGAGAGGAACTGCGACAAGAACTCCGACGTGAACAAGCCACTGCTGTGATGGTGTTGGTCGCGCTCGTCTTCTGCAGTCGGCACGCTGTATCGGAAGTGCACGCGCGCGTTGTATTTCTCGGCGGCGAGCTTCAACACTTCTTCGCGCAGCGCGTGGTTGCGGCCATCGATGGCACCGTGCAAGAACGTCACCGGGTTCGACTGAATGCTGTGCAGCATCGACAGCATCGGAGTCAAGCCAACGCCGCCTGACAGCAGCAGAATCGGCGTTCGCGATTCGTGTTCTTCGAGCACGAAGTCGCCGCACGGAGGTCCGATCTCCAATGCATCGCCAACGCCAACCCCAGAGTGCAGGTAGTTCGACACATAGCCCTCCGGCGTGTCGGCGTGCCCAGGGGCCTCGCGCTTGACGCTGATGCGGTAGTGATCCCAGTCTGGCGAACCCGACAGCGAGTAGTTGCGCATGGTCGTGCGCGCCACGTTGGGATCGTCACTGTCGTGCTCGAGGGTTGGCACGCGAACGGTCAGATATTGCCCTGGAGCAAAGCGCAGCAATCGCCCGCCATCCTGCGCTCGCAAATGAAACGATGTGATGCACTCGCTCTCGCGTTTGCGTTCGATCACCTCCATCTGGCGAAAGCCCTTCCAACCGCCAGGCGCGGTCTCCTGCGCCGCATAGATTTCGCCCTCCTTTGACGTCAGGATCGAAACCAGAGCCCCGTAAGCCTGCGCCCACGCATCCAGCACCGGCTTCGGCGCCGGAGCCAGCAAGTCATCGATCGCGCCGAGCAGGTGTTCGCCAACGATCGGATAGTGCTCTGGAGCAACCCCAAGCGAAGCGTGCTTGTTGGCGATCAAGCTGACGGCGCTGGCGAGCGCCTCAGGGGTCTCGAGATGCTCGGCAAACGCACAGATCGCGGCCGCCAGCGCGCGCTGCTGGCTGCTGTTTTCTTGATTCGCCTGGTTGAAGAACGCACGCACCTCCGGATTGCCGACAAACATGCGACGGTAGAAGTGCTCCGTCAGTTTAAGGCCGTTTTCGCGGAGGAACGGGAGCGTCGACTTGACGACTTCGACCATCTCAGGTGACAGCGTGTTGCTCATGCCTCTATAAGTAGCATGCTGTATACTTCTTTCACAATAGAGACCTCATCTCCCTGACCGACCGCCGGCGACGATGCCGGCCGGCACAATTCACAGCTGCCGTCGCCGCAAGAAAGTCTGATGACGATCAAAACTGTTGAGCAAATCCTGCGCCCGGAGGCCCTGCAGCTCGCGGCCTCGATGGCAGGGCGACTGTGCCGCGCCGGCAGCCGGAACAGCCTCAGCCGCGACACGAGCTGCCAGAATGGGCACGCTCGACGGCACCAAAGATGGCGGTGGCGCGAACCTATACATCAACGGTACCGAGCACGAATGCAGGCCAAACGGTACGTGGGGTCAGGCGCAATTCCCGAATGGACGCCGGCGGAAGCATCTAGATCCCGGAGACGGCGGGCTAGCCAAACGTCGCCCGAAGCAACTCATGGCTGCCAGCTGCACACCGCAGCATTCCTAACGCTAAAGCACCTTCCAGACGTCGCAGCAGCCTCTCATCGCCAGATTTCGGCAGGTCACACTGCCTGGGGTCACACTGCCTGGGGACACTCGGCCTGGGGACACACTGGGGCAGGACACTTGGGCGGGAAACGGCCGCGGGCATGCTCAAGTAAACGTGCTCGGGAAGACGTCACCGGTTTGGGCACCGTGAGACGTGTGTCCTCACCTGCCGTCCCGGGTGGGAACGGCAGGGAGAAAATTGGAGCGGGTGATGAGATTCGAACTCACGACCATCACGTTGGCAACGTGATGCTCTACCACTGAGCTACACCCGCATCCTGGATTCTCGAAGCAACAGCTACCATGCGGCAACCGCTGCCGTGAAGCAACCAACTCGTCTGGAGCAACCTTACCACCTAGATTCAGCGTGAGCGAATCCAGAGTTGAGGGTTGACCCCACGACCGAGGGCGCACATCTGTATGGATCTGCACCACGGTTGTCAAGCGTCGGAATTCGCTTCCTTGATACGTCCCAGGCTGGTGCCGGAATCCTCGCGCATGTCATCGATCCCATCGACGTTCCCGAACCTGCTGGATCAGCACGTTCGCCCACGTGGCGAACGCATTTTTCTCCCCCGCCGATCGGCCAGGGACGAGAGTTCCATCTCATTCGCGCGCGTCTCAGAAGACGTCGATTCTCTGGCGGCTGCGATCCTTGAGCTCGGGCTCGCGCGCGGCGACCACGTCGGGCTGATCGCCGAAAACCGCTACGAGTGGCTGCTGATCGACCAGACCCTGGCCGGACTAGGCATCGTCGATGTGCCACGTGGCTCAGATACGACCCCAACGGAGTTGCAGTTCATTCTGGCCCACAGCGGTTGCTGTGCAGCGTTCGCGGACACCGAAAAAGTCGCCGAGGATCTGATGGCGATGAAGGCCGAGCTGCCGAAACTCCGGCACGTCATCGTGATGGCCGACGAGACCGAGATCGACGGTGCGCTCGCGCTCGGGGACCTGGTCGCAAGCGGCGCCAAAAAGAAAGCTGAGATGACCGCCCAGCTGCAAGCAGCACGCGCGGCCGTCCAGCCGAGCGACTTGCTGACAATCGTCTACACCAGCGGCACGACGGCTGAGCCAAAGGGCGTCATGCTGACCCACGCCAACGTCATCTCAAACATGCGCATGGTGCAGAATGTGCTGCAGGTAACGGAGAACGACAGCTTCCTATCCGTTCTGCCGGCGTGGCACATGTATGAGCGCATGATGGACTACCTGGCGCTATTCACCGGAGGCGTGCTCGTCTACACCGACCGCCGGCGCCTCAAGGAAGACCTGCCGAAGATCAAGCCAACCGTGTTCGCCGCCGTGCCGCGCGTCTGGGAGATCCTGCACGACGGCATCGTCAACCACTCGCTCAAGCTCACGGGCGTGCCCGGTAAGCTGCTGCGCAAGGGACTGACGCTGTCGCGCCAAAAAGGCCGTGGCAAGCTCGGCATGTGGCAGCGACTGCAGCACAAGATCATCGATGGCATCGTGCTGAAGAAGATCCGCGGCAACGTCTTTGGCGGGCAGCTGCGGCTGTGCGTCAGCGGCGGTGGCGCCCTGCCGCGACACGTCGACGAAACGTTCCTCGGCATGGGCATGCCGATGCGCAACGGCTACGGACTGACCGAAACCAGTCCGGTCGCGTCGATCCGGCTGCCGCATCAATTCGAACCCGGCCACATCGGCCCGCCGCTGCCGGATACGCGCATCGAAGCGCGCCGAGAAGACGGCACGCCGCTGCCAAAGGGCGAGACCGGCATTCTGTGGATCCAAGGCCCGCAGATCATGCGCGGCTACTACGAGAACCCTTCGCGCACCAAGGAAGTGCTGACGGAGGACGGCTGGTTCAACAGTGGCGACCTCGGTCACTGTGATGCCAACGGCAACTTCTGGATCACCGGGCGCGCCAAGGACACGATCGTATTGGCGGGCGGCGAGAACGTCGAACCGGAGCCGATCGAAACGCTGATCAAGACGTCGCCGTTGATCGAACAAGCGGTCGTTGTTGGCCAAGACCAAAAGGCGCTCGGTGTCCTGATTGTGCCAAGCAAGGACGCGCTCGCCCACGAGGTGCCTGAGAGCGAATGGCAAGTCGAAGGCGACGTGTTGCTCAGCGACAAGGTTCGCAAGCTCTACCGCAAAGAACTCGACCGGATGATTACGCGTGAGAACGGCTGCCGCCCCACCGACCGTGTCGCGACGCTGCAGGTTCTCAGCGAAGGCCTAACACCGGACAACGGCATGCTAACGCAGACGATGAAGGTGCGACGGCACGTGATCACCGAACGCTACGCCAGCGTCATCAAGTCGCTGTTCGATCGCGGCTAGTCGCGCGACTGCGAGCCGACTGGGCGCGAGGCCCCAGCCAGCGCGCGCGCTTGGCTTCGGGTCTCGCATGGAGACGGTGATTAGCACCGCGCTGCGGCAAGCTTCGATTTGCGCCGATGCAGTTGGCGCGCACGACAGCTGAGAGCGCCTGTGGCGGGACCTAAGCCGCTAGAGCTGATTGAACGGCAAGTGACTCGGCAGCCCATCCGGACGCGACTTCACGCGCGACAGCAGCGCGCCAAGCCAATCGCCTGCGGTGCGGCAAGAGTCGAGCAGGCTGCGCTTATCCGCTAGGTGCGTCGCGATCGCGGCGGCAAGCGCACAACCGGTGCCGCGAACGGGCCCACAATCGAACCGTGGACGCTGGAATCGAATCGGTGGCTCACCAGCGACCAGTTCGCCAGGCCACAGTTCACCAGGCCACAGTTCGTCGATGGCTTCCGGGCCGTCTCCGTGGCCGCCCTTGTGCAAGACCGCTTGCGCTCCGAGTTCGAGCAGCGACCCCACGCGCCCATCGGCGAGCGCCGCAAGCTCCGGCGTATTCGGCGTGATCAGATGGGCGAACGGCACGAGGTGCTCGCGATAAGCTACTGCGAGTTCGTCGCCGCTGTTCATGCCACCGGCGGTCGCCGACAACACCGGGTCGATCACGATCTTCGCAACATCACGCAGAGGCTGCAGCGCTTCGGCACAGGCAATGACCTGCTCGACAGAACCGACATAGCCAATCTTGACGGCACCCACCGGACCATCGGCGAGCACGGTGCGGATCTGCTCGCGAATCACTGCGGCATCGATGGCCACCGAGCGCACGAAGCCGCGCAAGCCTTGCACCGTCGTCGCCAGCGCAATCGGCAATGGATCGCCACCCAGCAGTGAGACCACTGTGGCATCGACCGTGATGCCGGCACCGCCACTTGGATCCAGCCCGCCGAGCAGCAGGACGCGCGCCATCAGAGCACTTCGACCAGACCGTTGAAGACGATCTGACCATTGAGCGTTACGACGAGTTCTTGCAGGCCGATTGGGTTATCCGTGTCGACGCGCACCGACAGTTCGCGGGGCAGCGAGCGGCCAACCAACAACGAACGGCCACCGAGCACGGCCTGCACCGAAGCACTGCTCGGCAACAAGCCACGCACCAGCAACCAATTGCCACGAACGATTTGGCTGGGCACCGAGAACACCGTGCCGCGGCCGAGCACAGCTTGTGCTGTCGCTTGCACATCGATCGGAGTCACCATGCCGTCGCCATCGGTATCAGCGGTCGGGTTGGCCGTGCCGACTTGATTGGCCAAGCGGCGGACATCGACGACATCGCGCGTGCCACTGCCATCGACATCGCCAGCAAGCGCGCCGAGCACGTAGGCGGAGCCAATCGCGCGCCCCAAACCACTGACACTGACGGTCGGGCCACTGCCGAGACCAATCGCGTGCAACTGCCACGCCGACGCATCAACGATCGCCGCAGCCACTTCGTAGCTTGTGCTGCTCGCTGCAACCGTTGCCATGATCACAAACCGCGTCGACGACTTACCAGGCAAAGTCACGCCCGATAGCGTCACCAGCGTCTCCGCGCCTGGCGACGCCACGTTTGGGCCGCCAACCAACTCGCCAGCCGTGCGTTCCGGACCGGCGCGCAGAACACGCAGGTTGGTAACATTGGCCGAAGTCGCACCAGCGCCGCTAATCAGCACGCGCACCGAGTCGACGGCGAGCATGCGATCACCAAGGTTCGTCAGGTCGAACTCGAGCAGTTCTACTTCACCGCTCGCAGCGATTTCGATGCTCGGCGGGCTCAGCGAATCAACCTGCATCGATGGCCCAAGGTCGGTGAGCAAATCGAGCTGTAACACAACACCATCTTCGGCGCCAAACAGCTGGCCCTGGTAGCCAGCGGGCGCAATCGGGAAGTCCGTCGAGTAGCTGTAGCCAGCGATGACCGCGATGCCGTTGTCGTTGAAGTCGACCGCCTGCAACGAGTCCTGGCCGACGCCACCGAAGTAGCTTGACCAAGCAATGGTCGAACCGTTGTTGGTCAAGAACGTCGCGAACGCATCGATGACTCCCGCCGAGAACTGCGTCTGCACGGCATCGTTGGTCACCGGGAAGCCTGTCCCGGCTTCCCCGACAATGAACATGCCCGGCACGGCGAGATCGATATCCCGCACCCGGTCCTGGCCTGGCCCACCAAGCAACGTTGAGAACACCAACGACTGGCCAGCCGCTGAGATGCGCGAAACGAAGCCGTCGTTGGCCCCGGCAAGCGACTGCTGTGGCGCAGTCAGCGTCGCCGGATAGTTGACCGAATCGGTGAAGCCACCGATCCACACCGAGCCATCGGTATCAAACTCCACCGCCTGCGCAGCATCTTCACCGATGCCCCCCATGTAGGTCGAGAACACCGCGACACTGGCGTTCGCGTTGAGACGGGTCAGCACGCAATCAATGTCGCCGCTGGATGACGGACGCACGACACTTGGCGTGGTCGGATAGTCCGCGCCCAACGACCAACCGGCCACCGCCAAGTCGCCGGTCGCCGGATCGCGTGCAACTCCGAGCAACTGTTCACCAGACTGTCCGCCCAAGAACGTGCCGAAGCTGAAGGACTGACCATTCTTGGTCACGCCAAGCACGAAGCCGTCACTCTGCGCGACCGGCACACCACCGAACGCGGGTTGGAAGCCACCGGCTGGCATCGGGAAGTTGGACGACGTGGTCCAACCGACGACGATGGCATCGCCAACGGCATCCAGTTCGACATCCTCGGCGATGTCATCAAACAGGCCGCCAGCAAACGTCGAGGCCAGCAGGGCCGAACCATTGGCACTGATGCGCGACACAAACGCATCGCCAACATCCAAGAAGAAGCTGCCGCCCGAATACAGCGATTGCGCGGCGCCCACGGTGGTCGGGAAGTCCGGCGAGTTGGTGAAGCCAACGACCGTCACGGTTTGATCCGCTGCCAAGGCGATGCCGCGAACTTGCTCGCTGTTGCTGCCGCCGAGATACGTTGCGAACACCAAGGACTGGCCATCATCACTGAGCTTCGCGACGAAGCCGTCGGCAACGCCAGTTGATTGGAATGCGCCCACGGTCGCGGGGAAATCGGTCGACCCGGTCCAACCACCAACCCACACGCCAACGCCCGGCAGATACTTCGTGTCGTGGATGCGATCGGTTGCGCCGCCACCAAGGAACGTTCCCCAGATCACACCGGGGTCGACGACGGTCGCTAGCGATGCATCAAGATCCTCAGCGACGAAGCCATATCGCGTGGTGCCCAACAGTCGGAACGACACGTCAATGGCTTGCTTGCCGGTCGCTGTAATTTGCCAGGCAATTGGCGCTTGCTGCAGCAACTCTCGTTCGCCTTGCGGCGTCTTGATCGCCGCGACCAAGCGTCCTTCTGCATCGATGCGCAGGTGCTCGACACCTTCGCACTCAGCGGCGAAGCTCGACAGCTCAGCGCCTGGCGCGAGCAGCAAGTCATATTCGAACGGACCCGCAACGAAGGCATCACTAGGCAGCGCCCGGAAGTGCACGTCGATGCCCGGCAACACGCGCTGCATCGTCACGGAGTCGAACGAAGGCACATCGCAAACTCGATGCGCTCCGTGCAAGAAGTTGTGACGCGTTGCGAACTCACTGCCAGTGGCAAACCCGGTCGTCGCGGCGCCCACGAATCGCGTCCGCACGATCGCACCGGAACAACTGCGCTGCGGTTCGTGCAGGTTCTCTTGCGACCAACGCTCCAACCGCAACGAGTAGCCGTCGTCATGCAGCCAACCAGTGGTATCGCCAAGCACTGCATAGCGAACCTGATCGCTGCTGTCGCTTGGCGCCGACCACTGCCCGCGGTTCGGCACGAACTGAAGCTGCTTGATAGCGGCCAAAGGCAGTTCGGATCGCGGTTCGGAAGACCGCTTGGAGAGAGATGCCTGGGCATCGCTCAAGTCGCCAACGAGTGAAGCGTTCTCCGCGCGGTCGGAGACACCCAAAACAACAACGGCTGCCGTAGCGGCAGCGATGGCGAGAACGTAGAGGCGCATGGTTCGCAAGGAAGCATAGCAGCCAGCACTGCAACATGGGCGAACCGACCCGCCTCGGGGTGCCCAGAGGCAATTACGCCCAATCGACGAACTCTAGTCGTCGTCTTCGCCGAGCTTGACTGCATTGGCGCCTGAAACGCCCATGGCTTTGAGCACATTGCGCTCGAGCCGACGTTCGAGGCGGCGCAGCGTTCGGGAATCGGCGCAGTCCAACGTGATCGAACCTCCCGCCACCGAGCCGTGACCACCGCAAGAACCCTCTTCGGTCTCGATGCCAGCCTTGATCAGGCCCCAGGCATCGCCGCCGGTTTCGGTGCGAACGGAGATGTAATAGCTCTGGCCGACCAAGCCGCCACAGAAGACCGCCGTGGTGCCTTCCATGCGCAGCATCATGTCGGCGACTTCGGCCACCATTTCGGCGCTGGTCGTATTGCCGAGCGAGCACAATACAAGGCCGTCGTAGATGCGGACCTTGCCGAGGGCGTCCTTCAGCGTGCGGAAATACGCGACCGGCAGATCCGGGTTGGTGATCGCGGCGAGCGCTTGACGATCGAGGTATTTGGCCAGGAAGTCGACCACTTGCACATCGAGTTCGCTGACGTTGCGTGACAGGTCGGCAGTGTCGGTGCGAATGCCGTAGTGCAGAGCCGTTGCCGCCTGAGAACTCGGCTCGACGCCAGCATGCATAAGGTAGCTACCGACGATCGTGCTGGTCGCGCCGATATCGGGCCGCACATCAACGAACGCCGTCTGGCTCGGATCGAGCTTGCTGCCGTCACCCTCATGGTGGTCGATGACGATGTCGACGGCGGTGCCCGCGGGCACGAACGTGTGGCCAAACCCCGGCTGGGTATCGACCAACGCCACGCAGTCGAAATCGCTCAGTTTGATCTCTTCGAGACGAGCCATCTCGATGCCGAGTTCGCGAACCATTGCCTGGTTCTCGGCGCGAAGGATCTTGCCGGTGATGGCGAGCTTGGTCTCGATACCGCATGCCAGCCGCGCGAACTCCATCAAGCCAATCGCACCACCGAGGGAATCGGGGTCAGGGTTCTTGTGAGTAAGCACGAGCAGACGCTGGCGTGTCTTGAGTAGATCACGCAGCACTTCGGTTCGGGCGGCTCCGCCGTTCGCTAGCTTGGCCAAGGATGAGGTGTTCATTGAGGAAACGAGCTGGGGACTCAGCACGGCTCTACGTTGAGCATCGGGTCAACAGGCTAGCAACCTTGTGTTACAGGCCATACTTGTCGAGGCAGGAACGCATGCCAGCCATCTCGCCAGGGGCTACGGAGAGATCGAGTTCCAACACGACCGGGAAGGAGTTCCCAGCACGAGGTACATAGGAGGCACAGAGCCCATAGTCCACCCCACCTGCCCCCGGAGGAAGATATAGTCCATCGCCGGAAGCATCACCTAACGTCATTCCTCGCAGACGGTTACCGAACGATTCGAGCCACTCACCCTGCGCTTCGCCGAGAATCTGTTCTCGCCGAGCACAAATCCCGGCGTCGTGCCAGTAACCAAGCCGCCGCCCGCCCAGGTCCTCGAGGATGTCGTGCATCGACTCCAGGTCGAGAACAGCGCGAAGACTGCGACCCTGCGTCACGCAAAAGTGCATGTCAGGAAAGGACTTAATGATCGCGAACAGCTCCCGGCAGGCACGGTCGACGGAGGCGTTGCGGCCAACCTTGCGGCGGGCGAGCAGAGCGTGCGCCCGCTCATGGCTCCAGGCGTAGTTCAGCTCGTTGACGTCCTCCGCCTCGATGTCGCCGTAAACCGCCACGACACCCAGGTCGAGCACGATGGATTGCGTCCCGATGGTGACCGCACAGTTGACCGCGTCGGCGACCGCGCGATGCGCCACGGTCCGCTCGCCAGCTGACTGCGAGCACAAAGATGTCAAAGCCGAACGGTCGGCCAGCGGATTGGCTGCCCGCACGCAGGCGAACGTAATCGGCAGGTCATCGGATGCAGCGCGCATCGCGGGCCACGAGATCGAACGCGGACCTGGCGAGGCGGCCAAGCCACTAAACCCTGCCTCTAGGACAGATACAACGAGCGCCGGCGGCTCCTTCGGTCCGTGAACCGAGGCCCAGGCCGACGCGAGGAATCTTTGCACATGCATGTGGATGTTTTTCCAGAATGGGCCTGAGGCGCTACCTTCCAGTTCTCTCGACCATCTGTCGAAACGACTAGCGGAGGACCCCCACCGATGAACAGAAGCCTCGTATTCACGCCACTGATCGTGATCCTAGTGAGCTTGGTTGGCTGCCGCGCGCAAAGTGAGCGCCGCAACCTACAGAACTCAGTCACGCGTCTTGAGCAACGACTCAAGAACATGGACACCTACCTGAAGTCTCTACAAGAGGGACAGAAGGAGCAGACGACTCAGCAGGCTTCTGCAATCCAGAACAAGGAACAGGAAGTCCAGAAGCTTAGAGGTGTCATCGAACAGCAGGAGGGCGCCATCAGCAAGCAACGCGAGCAGCTTGATCGCGAGCGTTCGCAAATGCGCACCGAGATGGAGCGGGCCAAGACTGACATGCGCAAGGACCAGGAGGCGATGCGGGTGAGCATGGCCAAGGAGATGCAGGCGCGGGAGAAGCAGCTAGCCGAGCTCAGCGAACAGCGCGACCATATGGTTGCGCACATGGAGAAAGAGCAACGCAGCCTCGAAGCTACTGCCAAGCAGATGGAGCAGGAGCACCTAGCCATGCAGAAGGCGATGGCAGCGCAGCAACGCCAGATCGCCGCCGACGAACGCGGTAGGCAGGAGCAGATGAACGCGCAGCAACGCGAGCGCCAGGAACAGCACCAGGCGCTGGAACGGCAAATGGCCGAGCAACACGAACAACTGGTCAAGCAGCAGAAAGCCGAAGAGCAGGCCTTGCACCAGACCATTCGTGCGCGCGAAGAAGAGATGCACGCCCGTATCAAGGCGGAAGAGCAAGCTCTCGAGCAGAACGCCGAGAACCAACGCCGCGATTATCGCAAGCATCAGCAAGCGCAAGCCGGCGCCAAGAAGGAGCGCGAGATGAAGTTCAAGCGCCAGCTCGAGGACGCCCACAAGGCGATGCAGTCGATGGAGCACAAGCTCGCCGAGCAGAACACCAGCAAGCAGCGAGCGAACGAACTTGCCGGCCGACTAGCTAAGCTCGAGACTCGCCTTGCCCAAGTCACGCAACGCAACGCCGACCACAGCAGCCGCACGGTTCAGGTAGCCCAGGAACTTGAGATCGCACAGGCCCAACTGGCCGCAGCACAAGGCACTGCCAAGAACGGCTCGAATACCCCCAGCAAGGAAACCCAGAAGGCGATCGCGCAACTGACCCAAGAACGCAAGGAGATCGCTCGCTTGCGCACTTCGATCCAACGCGACCTCGCCAAGGCCGGTCAGGGCAAAAGCAAGCAGGAGAGCAGCGCGGCAAGACGCCTAAAGAAGGAGAACGCGGACCTGAAGGCGAAGCTGCGCGCGATGGAAGCAAAGTTCGAAAGCCTGCAGCTGCAGCGCAAGGAAGACAGCGACAAACTGCTTCGTGCAGCAGCGCAAGCCAACGGCTTCGTAAGCAGGCCAGCCCGTCACACGCAAGGCGGCCCCGCTGGCCCAAGCGCACCGAGAAACGCCCGCCGCGCATCCGGCGGACCAGTTGGAATAGTCGGACCGAGGGTCTCCGGCCGCGTGGTGTCTGGCGGCAAGCAGGTCGAGAAAGCCCGCGTGCGCCGCACCAACAAGGCCGCACCGTCGATGATTGATTCAAGGCTGCCGAAGGGTCACCCGCTGCCCAAGGGCGGCACGCACGCGACGACGACTGTTGCAACCAGTAGCGCGCCCGCGCACGACAGCCATGGCGAAAGCCACGGCGAGCACGGCGACAACAGCAACGCGTTCAACGGCATCGGCACGCTGATCATCAATGCCGAAGACGGCACGGTGAACGTGCACATTCACGGCGCCGAGCAGATCACGCCGCCGGCTCCGAATCCAAACGCACGAACGAACTCTGGCGCGAACCGCACGCCACCACGCCCAGGACGGAACTTCGAGCAAACGCTCAACAACGAGCAGGCTGACGACAACGCAAGCGCTTCACTGCGAATGGCACGTGAAGCGTTCCGAAAGGCCAGAAGCTCAAAGGCGAAGCCGAAGAAGAAGCCCAGCAAGAAGAAGTCCTCGAAGCAGGACGACGCCGCCAACAAAAAGAAGTCGTCAAAGAAGATCAACGACGAGACGCTCTCCGCCTAAGCGGAGAGCCAACTGGCAACGCGCTGGCGGACTGCGCCGCGCGGCCACCAAGCCGGCCAAACCTGTG
>JBNMNW010000147.1:0-13653 GCA_051278165.1 Planctomycetota bacterium
TCATGAACGTCTTGCCGAACACCTTGATGCGCGCATCGAGTGCAGGCCCCGCGATCGCGTCATCCTGCTCGATCGTCCGCGCAATGCGTTCGGCTGTTAGCAGCGATTCTGGATTAGCGGCATAGGCTGCGACCAGCGCCGCGATTGCGGTCAACTTCTGCCGACTATCAGCCTCCTGCCCTTCGCCAGGCGTCTTGCAGCCATCGAGGCGCCCGTTCAGCGCCTTGATCAGCGATCCGGCCCCCGGCAGTTTGGCTACCTCGATCGCTAGCTCATCGGCGTCGGCCAAGATCTTGACGCGAACTGTGTGCGCCGCAGTGGCTTCAGCCTTCGCCTTCTCCACCTTGACTTTAAACGGGGCGAGCACCTTGATGATCGCCTGCTGCGGCGTCAAGCCATACGCCTCAGGCAACTGCTCGGCGGTGAGCCTGCTCAGCAACGCCTCGCGCGTGCCAGGACTGCACTCCTTCATATGCTCATGATCCAAAAGAGTCGCGCCGCGCAAGTCGGCGATGGCCGTCTCGACCTTCGCAACTTCCTCTTTCGTCATGGCCGTCAACTCACTCGCCAGCACGTCGAGGCCCTGCCCGCACTGAGTGAGAACGGTCAGCAGGGTGCTGTCCGCCACTGCCACGAACACTCCGAGCCGCTCGTCTAGCTCGGTAAAGAGCCCCTTGAACTTACCAAAGTCCTTCTTCGCCTTCTTAAGCTGCTTGCCGACCGTGTCCGCTTTCGCACGCATCGCCGTCGACTTAGCTTTGATGAGTTCTTTGTTGCTCGCGACCTGCGCCTCGATGCGTTTATCGAGCAAGACGAGGCTCTCGCTCACTTGCGTGAGGGCCACCGTCTTTGCATCTGCATCCGCCAAGTCCACAGCAGCGGCATGATCCGCGGCTAGCTTGGTCAGATCGGTGCCAAGGGCTTTGGCCGGGTTGGGGGCCGTTGGATCCGCGGCTTCATCTTCAGCCAGATAGTTGAGGCCGGTGCGAACCGTCTTCAGACTGGCTGCGACCTGCTCCGCCAACGCCTCGCTAGCCGCGACCTTCTTGTGGGCAGCGAAAGCGGCTGGCGTCGCGATGAGCGTCTCGATCTCTTTGCCCAGATCAATGATCGTCATGCTCGCTTGGGCATCGACCTGCGTCAGCAGTACCTCCTTGGCCGCCGTCTCCGCGTCAGTCCGAAGGATCTTTAACAGGTCATCACCCCTCTCCTTCTCGAGGATAGTGAGCTGCGCCTGGAACTTGGACGGATCACCGTCATCATCGGCCAGCTTATCTACCAATGCTTGAACTTGCGTCCATGCGGCAGCCCACTGCTTCTGCCTATTCACGAGATTCGGCTCGAGAGCCTCAAACTGCGTCAGCGCTGGCTTGATCTTGCTATCGAACTCCTGGATCACCGCGTTCGCCTCGGCCGCGGCCTTTGCGTAATCGTGCTCGTTGCTGGCGTGATCCTGCTGCGCAGTGATGAAGCTGTTGTTCAGACGGCTCGCAATGCCGACCAGGTGCTCGACGCCGCCCTGGCCCGAGGCCAAGCTACGGAGCTGCTCAAAGTAATTGTCCTTAACGTTCTTTTCGGCCTCTTTCCAGGCCGTGAAGCTTGGTCCGACGCGGGCCAGCGACGCCTGCAATTCACTTTCGAGAACATCGAACGCATCCATAGTAGCAGCTGTCCAATGCATCGCTCCGGCCTTGGCCTCGAGGACACGAAAACGCACCAAAAACGCCTGGAATTCACTGACCTGGGTCTGCTCGCGCACTTTCAGTATCAGAGCAAGGACTCGCTTAAGAGCCTCCCTGCCACTGCTCAGATTGCTATTCGCCGTGCTCTTACTCGCCTCCACGGCAACGACCAACTTGTTCATCTCAACGACAGCCTCGGCAGCGGTATGGATGCCAGCTTCAAGCTCACTGTGGATCGCGCGAAAATGCTTATCGAACTCATCGACGCCTTCGGGATCGGACAGTCGAGCGACCTTGAAGTAGTCACTGAGAGCCTGCTTGGCTTTGTCTCGAGCTGGCGGAAACTCTTTGCCTCCCGCGGCCCGCGGCCAATCGTTAGCGGCGCGCCGGGCTTGCTCGGTGATCTTCGTGACTCCAGCGAGTTTTTTGTAGGCCTTCCGGTAGTCACCCTCGGGACCGACACTCGCCTTCGTCCGACCCAACTCGTCGACGCCAACCTGTAACAGGTCCTTGAGTGCCTGGACCTGCTCTTTGACACCAGGCCAGGTTTGGATGATGCCGATGGCCCTGTCAATGCGCGCAACCTTCGTAAGATAGATTGGCTTGTCGCGCGCTGTAACCAACGCGTCGTCACGGTCCTTCTCAGCAGCCTTCAACTTGGCCGCGTAGTCAGCTTTTGCCAGAACGAGGGCGCCAAGCGCCGCCGTGCAACCTGCCGTGCTTTCGGGCTCCGCTTTGGCGGCGGCAATGATGCTGTTTATGTTGAAGTCGTATTTGGCCGCCGCGGGCTGCCCAGGAACGTTTTGAGCCCCCAGATCGAAAGCCCACTTCTTGACCTCGAGGAGCGCCGTATCGTAATGCCCCTTCAACAAAACGTATTCATCTGCCAGCTTAGTCTTGACCGCGTAGTCCGACTTGGCGGTGGCGAGCAAGGCCAGGGCCTGCGTGAATCCGACCGTGGTCTCCGGCTTGCCTTCGGCACTAGCAATGATCACCTTGAGATCCGTGTCGTATTGCTCTGCCGGCCGGTTCTTACCCTCCAGTTCGGCGGCCCACACCTTGGCCTCGGCAAGCCCCGCCTCGTAGAGGCCCTTCAACACGACATAGTCGGCCGCCAACTTCTTCTGAACGACGTATTGCGACTTAGCGGTGCCAAGCACGGCTAGACCGTTCGTGTAGCCGGCAGTGTCCTTCGGCTTTAGGCTGGCCTCCAGAAGGATGTCACGGAGCACGGTGTCGAAGCTCTCGACCGGTGCCATACTCTTGAGTTCTATGGCCCACTGCTCAACTTCGCCGTGCGCATCGGCGTAGCGCTGCTTCGCCGCGATCAGCGCGGCGGCCTGGGCTTCTTGCTTGCCGACTAGCTTCGGCGCGGCAATGGCGCCACCCAGCAGCGCGCGGAGTTCGTTCTTGAGAACGCTCAGCTTCTGAGACACTGCAAGCACAAGTGACTTGCGCTCAGACTTGCTCTTGGTGGAGTCATTCGCAAAGCCCGCGGCGCGCTCCGTCAGATCCTTGAACAGCTGCTCATTTGCGTCGTGAGCCGCCTTGAAGATCAAGCCGTCGCTGCCAGGATCGCTGTAGCGATCGTCCTCCTCCATATCACCGAGCAGCTTAATGATCTCGTCGCCACGGGCGCCCATCACCGACCGGTTGGTCGAGGGCAGCGCGGTCAAGTTTAAGATCTTGCGGGCTTCGTCGCACCACTGTTTGGCAATCGCCAGGTCGGACATGGTCGCTCGGTTCGGGTCGTAGGTCGGTTGGTTGAGTTGAGTGCGTCAGGCACCGGGCAGAACCCGATCAAAACGCATGATCCTGCAACTCGGAGGGCTGTGAGAACAAGACCACCATCGACGCCCGCCGTCTATAGGCCACCGCAAAGGCCCCGCCCATCGACGAACGCTACGGCTGACAAGCCGCCACCGCCTCAGCGTTGCGCACGATCTCACGCCGCACTTAGTTGCGTGCTTCGTTGACCAGCTTTGCGACATGGAAATGATCGAAGACGCTCTGTGCGTTGGGCAGACCCTCGAGGATGGCCTTGCGGTATGCCGCCGACATGTCGATGGTCGCGATTTCGATTGCCTCGCAAGCATCGGGCCAACTCTCGGTGAAGAAGGTCTTGAGCACGTCGGAGCTCTTCCCTGCAACGACCCAGATGACTTTCCGGCTATCGTGGTCAGTGACGACAGTGAGATAGCGGTGACGCTTACGAAAGCTGATCTCGTCGACGGCGATGCGCTTAATGCCGCGAAACCGATCGGGGTCGAGATCTTCCGCGACAACTCGCTCAGCGATGTTACCGACTGCTGGCCAGGAGATGCCTGTCAGCACTTGGCCGACGATCACGCCATCGCGGTCGACACCGAGGTGCAACTTCTTCCAGCCGCGAATGCCCCTGCCGCCGTGTTTGACAGCAGCCCACTCGCCTTCGCCGAAGATCGCAAGGCCGCTGCTGTCGATCACCATATCAATGCGACCAGGTTTCTTCGGCACACGTAGCGACACCTTCAGATGCTTGCCCCGCCGCGAGAGCGTCGTGTGATCTGGAACATCGAGCGCGAGACCCATCAAGCCCTCAACCTAGCGTAGCGGCAACTGCAACAAGAGCCGCGGCGTGAGCGCCGTCTCGATCCCTAGGTCCGAGTATTTTCGCTGCCCTCCGCGACGCCCCGAAGGCTTGGCATTCCACCGCGCGATCGCATCCGGCGACAACCAGATCGTGAGATTGCCGCGCTCGACCAACGCTCGGTCGTAGTCCGACCAGTTGCCGACTCGACCCTTCCTCTTGTACTTGGGTGGGCTCGGGACTTGGTGCGTGACATGGCTTGTTGCGGCTCGGGGATCTCCGTATCGGCAGCTTGCGCCAGCATCCATGGGATCCGTGCACCAACGCCGCGTGATGGGGTGAGGCTACGACGGCGCTCAGGACCGTCGGCGTCAGGCCGCGGTTATCCAGATTCTTTCGGTTTCCATTAAGGTGCCCGCATATGACTGTTAGCAGAGGCCCCGAGGCCTCGGTCATGCAGCCACCTGACAGCAGCACAGCACCGGATGGCGATGCGGAGATTTTACGTCTCCTCAAGAATCGTCAGAGTACCGGTCTGTGTTCCCTGCTGGAGCGGTATGGCGCAATTACTCAAAGTGCTCTCAAGAGGGCACTCGGCAGCAGTTTGGACAATGCGGAAATCGAAGAAGCAATGAGCACGGCAAGCTACAACGCGTGGCGTGCGATCGACTCCTACGAACCTGGCAAGGGCACGCTGCGGGCATGGTTCTTCGTCATTGCTCGCAACGCTGGTAGAGCTATCTTGCGCGATCGGCAACGTCGACGATGGGAGCCGCGCAGTGATACCATTGCGCTAATGGCGGCCACGCCGACCTCAACCCCAGACGCAAACGGTGAACAGATGACAAGCGATTGCCAGTCCTCGTTCTCGGCTGCTCTGCGCAGCTGCATCGAGCGATTGCCGCGCATGCAGCGATCCGTGATCGAAGCTGATCTCCGGAATGGCGATGTTGCGGACGCGGGTCAACTCGCGAGCGAATTGAATACGAGCAAGAACTCTATCTACGTTTCGCGCAACACCGCACGCAAGACTCTGTGGCGAACGCTCGGCGAGCTGGGCTTCGGCGTTGGGGGGCGCGATCAATCATGGTCGTAGAAGGTGATGCTTTTTGGCGCGCCATCTGCTTGGCTGCGAGCGAACAAGATGCCCAGGAGCGTCGTGTGTTGCAGGAGGCAGAAGAGGAGTTGCGTGAACTCGAAGCCGAACTGGATGCGTCCGAACTGGATGCGCCAGAACTGAATGCAACTGATGACGCCGATGGTCAGAAGGCATGGCGGCATGCCCAACTAGATCGGCGGTTGATTGATCAGTGGGTCGCTGGCGCGGTTGGTTCGGACTCAGATACCCGGGCTGAAGCGAGCATGCCCTCTAACTTGCGGGCGGTTCCGGCCAGAGAACCGCGACGAGCCCGGCCTTGGCAGGCATTGCTGGCTGCAGCAGCTGCGTTCATGGTGACGCCGAAGTTCTTGGTTGCTGCGACGTTGGCGGTAAGTATCGCGGTGACTGGCGCTCTGCTGCAGCACACGACAACGACACTGCCCTTCGAACACGCCATCAACCTGTTGCTTGATGTTGAGCAGCCAGAAGCGATCCGCGAGTCTGCTGGCGGTCGGGTCTTCTTCGACGTGGTCGAATCGATTCAACTGCTGATCGAGTTGGCTGAGGGCAATGCGTCTATCGCGACTCCGGCGCACGATGCGCTCCAGGACCTGCTCGCGGTGGTGCCGATACCAGTTGCATTCGAGCACGCCAATTTCACGGAACCGCTATCCGGACTTGCCGACCAGCTGCATGCCAATGACGCTAGTTGGGCCGTGCGTCAGCAGAGTCTGGACAGCCTCGTTGAGCAAGTGATCTATGGAATGCAAGCCATGCATGCCATTGCCTCGCGCATCGAGCCTTCGCAACTGGTCGCTAGCAGCGCCCTACACTTGCAGCAGATCGAAAGCCTGCTGAGCAGGTAGGGCCCAGGTTGGCTCGACCCGGCGCTTCGGGCAGTTGCCGTCTAGATGATTACACGGTGGACTTCGGTTACGCCTGGCGCATTGAAATTCGCCCCCATCCAAGCCGGCACCTGCCAGGTGGCGGTGCCCATACCATTGGCATCAAGCACGATTTCGATGACGGCTGTCAGAGTGCTACGCCGCATGCCGTTGTCGATGTCAATCATGACGATTTGGTTCGCCATTGCCGCGTTGGCGTAGTTGATGGATGCTGTGCCACCATTCATGAGCGACGACTCATTGATGGTCAGCGCCGGCGGTACAGATTTCTGAGCGCTAAGCGACGCGACAGCAAGCATGGAAGTGACAAGGAATCGAGCAATCGACCGGTGGAGCATGGGCGAGATGGCGTGAAGCGTGGTTGATAGCGAATGGCCATCACGGAGGGTGTTGGCCAAGCCGTATCGAATGCCATCTCGCCAAACGCCCCGAAGAAGCGCTGACGTGCAATGCAACAGCCCGGAATGGTCTCAATACGAGCCTGCTGAAACGGCCAAGTCATGGCGCGAAACTGCACCTAGGAGCTCATGTTCGGGGCCGATTGCGAAACTTGTGCGTAGTGCTCAAGCACTCGGCCGCGCGATGGCTTGCAAGTCGCCGTCAAGCGCGAGTAGCGCACGCAGTCATCGCTCGCTGAACGATGCTCATCGAACGATGCTCATCGAACGACAAACAGCTGAGGCTCGGGCATGTTGCTAGCTAGCGAAACCCGCCCTAGCTGCTGGGCCTCGCCGCTGCGACGCAGTTGCAACTCGTAAGAGCTGACCGGTATGCCCTCGAATGTCACGAGTCCGTGTGCATTCGGCGACCCCATCAAGACGCAACCATTGGCGCCACGCAGCAGAAGCTGACCCGTTGTCACGGCCGCATGCGACGTGTCACGCAACGCAATCGTCATCGTTGCCGTAGTCACGGACATCGTCTCGCTGTTCACATGTTGGCCGCCAGATAACCGTCGCCAGTCTTGTGACGATACGGCGACCTGCTGTCCTAAGCAGGTCATGCGAAGCTCCACCGCATAGTAGCCTGCCCGCAGGTCCGAGAATCGGAACTCGCCGCGATCGTTTGTAGCGAGCACGGAAACCTCAGCAGTACGCACGCCGCCATTGCCATCATCCACCCCATGCAGCAAGGCGACGTGTCGTGCTGGTCGCCCGTCGACGAATGCGCGGCCGGTGTATTCGCAGGGTGCCAATTGCGTCACCACAGACTGCTCCAGCTGTGAGGTGACGCCAGGTCGGATGGCAACTTTCGCGATCGCATCGGGCAGCGTTTGCCACTTGCCGTTGGGGATCCTCGTCGCCAAACGAACGAACCAATCGCCGACCGGCACGTTGACTCTGAGTTGTGCGTCGGCATCCAACTGCAGTGGTGCGCTCCACGCCGTCGGTAGCTGCGTTCCGCAATCTTCGCGGGTCAATTCTATCCGCATGCCGGCGGCGCCGTGCAGGGTGGCGTGTAGAGCCCCCGTATCTGCGACTCGAATCGTGACGCCTTGCGCACGCAAATGTACCCCGCGTTTAATCTGCGGCGCAATGCCAAGACCCTCGACGCGCAGTTGCATTGCTCGATCGCTGTCCATCCAGCGCAGCATGGCGAATCCGAATTGGTCCGTATAAGCCGTCGCCAAACGCACATTCGGGCGCACTCGACTGCCCCCGTGCTGCAACAGTTCGGCCAGATCGCGAACGACCTGATTGTCGGCTGGCATTAGTAACTGAACGGAAACCCCAGGCACACCGTGACCCGTGGCTGTTAGCACGGATACCGGAAACTCCTTCGCACGTGCAAGCGAGACGCGCACCTCACGGGTTCCTGGTTCGAGTGTGAATGCGTGTGGCAGATTCGGCAGCCAGCGAGCACCCGCTGGCCAGACGATGATCTCATGAGAGCCTGCGCCAATTCCTTCGAGCCAACACTTGCCGCTTGGGTGGCTGCCTTGGTACCGGATCGCGCCACCCTGCGCGGAGCGTACGCCAGACGTTCGAGCATGCTGCACCGCGAATTGCTCGATCGGGCTGCCCGTTGTGGCATCTGCAACATGCAGCCACACACCTTCCGTGCGCGATAACTGCACGCGGACGTCTGAGTCTCCCCATGCATGTGGTCCGCTGATCCCGGATTCGAGGATGCCGTCGATCGTTGCCGTGCGCAGCCAAACGTTCGCAACTCCGGCATCCTTGCGAATCAAGCTGAAGCGTCCGAGGCTGTCGCTGTGAGCGGCTTGCAGGACAGGAGAATTCACTGAGGGGGCCGCGAACACCTGCACCAACGCGTCGACTACCGGTTCGCCCGCGCCATCATGTACTAAGCCGCGCAATTCCTCGTGGGCATGCCATGATCGACATCGCAGAGACAAATACAGTTCTTGGCTAGCTAACAGAACATGGTTCGCTTCCCCCAGCAGTGATGGCACTTCTTGCACCCGAACGTGCATGGCGCCCGCAGGCGTCGGCATCGCGAATCGGAAGCTGCCGTCAGCATTCGTGCGCTGCTGCAGTTGCAGTAACTCCTGCCAGCCATCGTCACGAGCAACATGCTCGGCTGGCGAAATCGTCACCACACGATTGGCGCACGGCTGGCCACGATCGTCTGCAAGTAATCCCGCTACGCGGCCAGCAGCACGTAGGGCAACATCGTTTAGCTCGAACGTCTGCGATTGCATCTCGATCGTGCGCGTTACCCCGATGCGATCAGCAGCCGTGACCGTGACAGTTGCCGTGATGTCGACGTCGCCGTCGGCAACGTCGAGTTCAAAGCGGCCGCTGGCATCACTCTCAGTCGTATGATCGCCGGCCCGAATCAGGCAACCGGCAATGGCTAGTCGTGTCTGCCAGTCAACGCATCGGCCAACGCATGACCGCGATCTGGTTCTCGACACTGCCTCGCGGCGCGTCAGCGGCTGGCGGCCTGCTGCCGTCATCTCCGGCAATGGCTCGGCGTGACTTGATTCGCCGCTAGGGGCCGCTGCCCAAGACAGGGCCCGTCGCTGGGGCAGAGGGATGTCTGAGCCAGTCGCGAGTATTGCGCCGAGCCCGAACACGAGCGCCAGGACCACCGCTATCACGACATACCGAAATCGCACCATGACGTTATCGGCAAAAATCTGACGGGACATATCCCACTATGAGAATGCGTGTTATGGCACTCAAGACGCCCATGTCACGGCCACTTCTTAAGGTCCGAGCATACGCACAGAGCAGACCGTTCACGCCGGACAAAGCCCCCCCTCCACCCCCGCACAAAGCTCCCCCGCTGCCATGACGACCATCAGCACCGCCCCTTCGCTGCAATCCAATGACCATCGCGACCCTGCTCTACATGCGTTGATCCGTGAATCGCTGGCACATCCGGCGGTCAAGCATCCGTTTTTGACGCGGTTTGCGGCATGCGACTTCCCCAACATGGTCTCTGTGTTGCGTCGCTACGCGCTCGACTACAGCGGCTACTCGGCCTGGTTTCCTCGCTATCTGACCACGGTCATCTCGCGCCTGAGCCAGGCGGATCATCGTGACAAGCTGGAGCACAACCTCGAAGAAGAACAGGGTCATCTCGGCGCAGACGATTGCCAGGCGCTGCTCGCGCAAGGCATCAACCCGGCGACGGTCGCTGGCGTGCCACACCCCGTGTTGTTTCGCCGTTTCTGTAATGCACTCGGCATTCCTCGTGAAGAGCTCGGAAGCCCGTCACCGGCAGCAACAAGGTGGCGCACACGCTTTCTGAGTTACTTGCAGAACGCCACCGCTGCCGAGGCGGTCGGCGCACTGGGACTCGGCACCGAGCACATCGTGCGCCCGGTCTACGAGCAGCTGCTAAAGGGCATCATGAGCATGGGGACGCTTCGTCGCGATGAGTTCGTGTTCTTTGAGCTGCATTGCCTCGTCGACGACCAACACCAACTAGACCTGCTCGAGATCGCTCGCGATCTCGCTGCGGCACCAGGAGGGCTCGCCGGTCTTCGCCGCGGTATGCAGATGGCACTCGCGTTGCGTTGCGAGTTTTGGGATCACCTCTACAACGAAATCGTCAACGACGAACTGGCCAACTACGCATGAACGTCACTACCAGAGAACTCTACAACGATGCTAGCAACGACTGGCAGCGCTCCGAGCCGGTCTTGCTATCGGACTTCACGGCGCGCCCGTTCTTATTGAAATGGTGTGAGCCTGTAGCCGGCCTCGACGTGTTGGATCTGGGTTGCGGCGAAGGCTACTTCGCGCGCGGCTTGAAGCGTCGAGGTGCTGGCAGCATTCTCGGCATCGACGTCTCGGAAGAAATGGTGAATGGCGCCAAGCAGCGTGAATCACAAGAGAAGCTCGGCATTCGATACCGCGCCGGTGACGCGACGGATCTCGACGACATTGCGCCCGAGAGTCTTGATCTGTGTGTCGCTGTGTTCTTGTTCAACTACCTGAACCTTGAGCAGACGCGACACACGATGAGCGAAGTGCATCGTGTACTTCGGCCCGGCGGACGCTTCATCTTCGCAGTTCCACATCCGTCGCTAGCATTTCTGGGCGACAACGTTGCACCCTTCTACTTCGATCCCGAATCAAAGGGTTACTTCTCGGGACGTGACTGCCAGTTCGAAGGAGAAATCTGGCGCAAGGACGGCAAGAGTGTGCGCGTTCGTAGTGTCCACAAGAACCTCGAAGACTACTTCGGCGCGCTGTCGGCAGCTGGCTTCACCCAGATGCCACAAGTCACGGAGTTGCGCGCAACGGAAGAGCATCTGCTGCAAGACCCGGAATGGTTTGGGCCACTGCGTGACAAGCCGTTGCACCTCGCGTTCCAATTGACCAAATAGTACGGCATCAGATGCTCCAGGAGGCTCCCATGAACAACCTTGTCGGTTCGAAGTCGAGCGCTTATTCGCAACTCTCCTGGTCGGCGGCTGAGCTGCATCAACGCGGTACGTGGCGATGTGATCTGCCGGCCGCTGTTCGCAATGAACTGCTTGAGTTTGCCGTCAACGAGCCGCTGGCCACGGAAGAAACGTTCGAGTGGCAGCCAGCGCATTGGCCGTGCTTGGTGACGTTCGGACGGCAGGTCAAGCAGCACCTATTGGCAGGTGATGGTGTGCTTTGCTTGCAAGGTCTTGGCTTGCTTGGCCTCGACAACGCGCAATTGCGCTGCTTCTACGTTGCCTTCGGTTGCGCACTCGGGCAACCGATGCTGCAGTACGGCCGGCTGTATCCCGTGATGGACCGCGGGGCGTCGTATAAGACGCAGTCCGTCCCGGTCTCCATGACGAACTCCGAGACCTGCTTCCACACCGATAGCAGCGCTGTGGATGTCGTCCCCGATTTCGTCGGCTTGTTGTGCGAACAACCAAGTCAACAGGGTGGTGACAGCCTGGTTAGTAACGCCTTGCGCGTACACTCTCTTCTGCAACGCGACGCACCGAAGTTGCTCGAGTCATTGCGTCGCAACAAATTTCGCGACGTGGTAACTCCAGGTAAGGAGAAGACGCACGAGAACCTGCTGCGTAACCGCTTTCCGATCTTCGCCGACAGCGACTGCGAGGGCGGCGTGTTGTTCCGCTACATGCGCTACTGGATCGAAGTTGGGCACCGCAAGGCTGGGATACCGTTAGATGCGGCCGAAGTCGAAGCCATGGATCGACTCGATGCGTTGCTTCAGCACCCAGACAATGTCGTGCGGTTTCGACTTGAGCGCGGCGACATCCTTTGGGTCAACAACCGGCTGGTCGCACACAATCGCACGGCCTACCAAGACACACCCAACAACGTGCGACAATTACAACGCATGTGGGTTTCACTTACTGCCTGACCCATGGTTTGGCGTAACGCCTATCAATTGCCATTTCCTTGCGACCCCCTTGCTATGGGCAGTTTGCTCATTCTCGCAAGGCAGTGCGAACTAGTTCTGAGTCAGGTCCGAAGAATGGCCGATAGGGGTCACCATGTATGGACTCGTGAATCGAGCGGTAGAGGGTCTCGTTACAGAGAAGTTCGGAGCCGACGCGTGGCAGCGCATCTGCGGTCGAACCGGAATTGAGGACCCTCAGTTTCTCGCGATGGAGGCCTATGACGACGCCGTCACATTTGGCTTGGTCGCTGCTGCGTCTGCCGAACTAGGCCTTGAACCGGCAGCCATCCTGGAGGCCTTCGGCGACTATTGGACGACCTATACCATCGAAGAAGGTTACGGCGACTTGCTGACCATGATGGGCAGCACGCTTGACGAGTTTCTTGACAACCTCGATTCGATGCATGCGCGCATCGCGGGCACCATGCCCAAGTTGATGCCGCCGAGCTTCGCGCGCGAAGCCTGCGACGACGGCTCGAGCATCTTGCATTACCGCTCGGAGCGGGCCGGTTTGGCCCCCATGGTGCTTGGTCTGCTCAAAGGGCTTGCACGTCGTTTCTCGGTCACGATCGACGTTGAACAACTCGATGACGACGCGTCTGGTCATCCCCGTTTCTTGGTCCGAACTGCCTGATTCTGGCGCTTGCGTGCATGAAAATTAGCAAGACCGACTTCGCCACTGCGGTGCCATTTGGCTTCGTTGTGGATGCAACAGGTACGCTGACCATTGTCGGCGTTGCCTTGCAGCGCCGACTTGGCGCCGAACCAGGTATGCGCGTCGAAGACGTCTTCCGAGTTGTGCGCCCAACGAGAGTCGAATCGTTCGTTGATCTGCCGATCGCACCCAAGGCAACGGTGTTGCTGCGTGCCGTGCAGGCCGAACTCGAGTTGAAGGGCAGCACCATGGCGCTCGATGACGGTGCGCTCACAGCGTTCTGGGGCGGCGCGGTCGTGCGAGACATCGTTGAGTTCAAACAGCGCGGCCTACAGATCAGTGACTTTCCTCCAAGCGACGCCACACCGGACTTGTTGCTTAGCATGCAAGCAACGCGCAGCGCGCTTGATGACGCCCGTAAGATCGGTGACAAACTCAAGGCAGCACTGCTAACGGCAGAGGCCGCTACCGAGGCTAAGGCTCGTTTCCTGGCGACGATGAGTCACGAGATCCGCACGCCCTTGAACGGCTTCGGTTCGATGATTGACCTGTTGCATGATGGTGAGTTGACGCTCGATCAACGCGAGAACCTCGACACAATGGACGTGTGCACGCGGTCCCTGCTGGTGCTAGTCAACGACATCCTGGAGTTCTCCAAGCTCGAGGCTGGCAAGATTCAGGTGTCGCCAGAGCCTGTGCTGCTACATCAGGCCATCACACGCATCACGGAGTTCTTCCGGGCGTCGGCGCGTGAGCGTGGCGTTGACCTGCGGGTTAGGATCGACGCACCGACCGACCTTTGGCTGCTGATGGATGCCGATCGCGTCCGCCAGATCGTGTCTAACTTGCTCGGGAACGCGCTGAAGTTCACGCTGAAAGGTCATGTCGAGTTGCAAGTGCAGCTGCTAACC
>JBNMNW010000148.1:0-13569 GCA_051278165.1 Planctomycetota bacterium
AACGCAGGTAGAGAGCCAAGGCCTCAGACAGATTGATCTTCACGCCGCCGCCAGTTTCGTAAGCCAGCCCCAACAAGTAGCACGCCAAGGCGTCGTCCTTGGCGGCCAACTGTTCGCAGACCTGCATCGCCGCGGCAACATCGTTATCGCTGCGACGCGCGCCATGCAGCAGGAACATCATCAACACGTTCTTCGCCGCCGCCTGATGGCCAAGCTCCGCGGCCAGAGTAAACCGGAACGTGGCGTTGCGCCGCCGCGTGTCGACGTCAGCCGAATCTAACGTCGAACGCAGGCCAATGATGCCGAGTTCGTTGTAGGCCTCTGCGGAGTTGCGAGCGACAGCGTGTGAGCCGGCGACCATGATCAGCTTGCGCTCAGCGTCATAACGATGCTCCACCATCGCTTGTTTCCAGAACGCAATCGAGTCACCCGGGTGTGTCTCCGGCTCGGCATACGGCACATACGACGTTGCCAACATCACGCCGAACACGATCGACCAAAGGCCGATGTGGACCCCATTGCTCACCTGCTTGGAGACCCCGTTCTGCCAAGCATCATTGAGGCGACCGATCGCACCGCGTTTGGCGAAGCGATCGAGGATCTGGATCGTGCAGTTGAGGATCGGCACCGGATACAGCTTGGCGTAGAGCTCCGGCGCGCCAATGCGGCCGAGGATTTCGAACATCACGACGTAGCCAAAGCCATAGCCAAGGCCGAACAGCGTGCGGCCGATGTTGGTGCGCGGCGAGGTTGACGGGTCGGTCATCAACAGCAACAGCCCGAGGAATGCCGCAGCCGGCAAGTTCGTGCTCGCGAACAGATAGACGCCGGTGATCTCGGTGTAGAGCAGGTTGCTGATGATCATCGCCAGTGCCGCCGCGAACGTCATCAGGGTCACTGCGAAGAAGTACTGCACGACTAGCCCAAGCACGAACAGCACCACGAAGATGTGCTGCACTTCGAGCGTCGTGGACAGTGGCTTAGCCCAAGTCAAATCGGTCGTGCCGGTGACGATCAACACCGTCGCGGCGCACGCCAGGCCAAAGCCCGACGGGTTGAAGATGTGCGTCTTGCGGCCGTCCTTGGTCCAGCGGATGAACTCCTTGCCAAGCAGGCCGGTGGTGATCATCGCAAACTGCCAAACGAACCAATCATCCTGAAACCAGATGAACAAGTTCGTGCTCAGCACAATCGGCGTCGGCCCCGAACTGAAGCGCCAAGCCCGCCCTCGCGTCCACGACCACAGTGCATCGAACGCGTACAGGTAGAAGAACTGCGCCAAGATCAGCGGCGCCTGCACGAACATCGGGCGCGTGTCGCCCACCATCCAAAAGTAGCCCCAGTAGAGGTAGAGACAGATCTGCACCGACGCCTGGATGTAGTGCTGCTTGACCGGACGCACCGCATCGACAGCCATGGCTCGACCGGACAGCTTCAGGGCGAAGAACCAGAGCACCAGCCCGCCACCAACGCCAGCGAAGGACCACATCAAGTGCTCGTTGCCGTGCACGCGATCCATCGCCAAGAACGCACAGATCGCCAATGCCAATAGCAGCGGCAGCTTCGGCAGCAGGCCGGATGGTTTGCTAGCGACTTCGGTAGTCATCTGGCAACCATCCTAGCCTGCGAGCAGACCAGCGTGAAAAGCGGAGAACATTCTGCGAGCAGCGGCCGCTGCGCATCGACAGCGTGCGGATCACGCCGGTGCGCTTGCAGTCGACGCAGAAATCAGGGTTGGTTCGCAAGGCGCGATGCCTTTTTCGCCTGACCCTTACCAGCGGGCGACCAACGGGCCGCGCTACTCGAGCCCGAGCGCGCGGCGCACTGCCGACTTGTCGACTTCCCCACCAGCGAAGTCGTCAAACGAACGTGACGGCGGCGTGATCATGTGCGCCTGAATGAACGGCGCGCCTTCTTCGGCTCCTTGCTGGCTGTCCTTGAAGCAGCACTCCCATTCGATCGTCGCCCAACCTTCGTAGTCATGCTTCGCCAGCAGCGAGAAGATACCCTGGAAGTCGACGTCGCCATCGCCACTCGAACGGAACCGGCCGGCGCGATTCTGCCACGACTGGTAGCCGCCGTAGACGCCAGTGCGACCGTTCGGACGGAACTCAGCGTCCTTGACGTGGAAGGCCTTGATGCGCTCGTGGTAGAGCTCGATGTATTCGAGGTAGTCGAGCTGCTGCAGTAGGAAGTGGCTCGGGTCGTAGAGCAAGCAGGCGCGCGCATGCTGGTCAACACTGTCAAGGAACTGCTCGTAGCTGGCGCCATCGTGCAGGTCTTCGCCCGGATGCACCTCGTAGGCGCAGTCGATGCCGCACTCTTCGGCGTAGTCGAGAATCGGGCGCCAACGTCGCGCGAGCTCCTTAAAGCCTTCTTCGACCATGCCACCGGGACGCTGTGGCCACGGGTAGACCGCGTGCCACATCAGCGCGCCGGAGAACGTCGGCATCGCCTTCAGGCCCATGTGCTCGCTTGCCTTCAAGCACCACTTGACCTGCTGCGTACCGTATTCACACATCGCCTCAGGCGTGTTGACCTCGGGCGGTGCGAACACCTGAAACATCGATGTGTAGGCCGGATGCACCGCGACCAGCTGTCCCTGCAAGTGCGAAGTAAGTTCGCTGATCTCAACGCCGTTTGCGCGAGCCGTGCCGAGCAACTCATCGCAGTAGCCCTTGCTCTCTGCGGCCTTCTTCAGGTCCATGCAGCGCGCGTCCCACGACGGCACCTGCACGCCGAGATAGTCGAGATCGCTCGCCCATTTGCAAGCCGTGTCAAACTGGTTGAGCGGCGCATCGTCGCTCATGAACTGCGCCAAGAAGATGCCGGGACCTTTCATCATTCGGAATACCTACGAGAAAACGGAGGCCCGCAACGTAACCCAGACAGCACCATCTGCGCGAGCAACATCAGGCCCCACGAAGGCGACATCCGCCGCTAGACTCGCGTCCATGCAACGTCCACGTTTCGCGGTTCTGCTCGCCGCAACAGCATTAGCCTTCGCTTCTCCCTGCGAGGCCCAAGGCAAGAATCTACTATTCTACGGCAACAGCTATTCGTCACGAAACGGCAGCGTCGCCAACATGGTGCAGCAAATCGCGATGCAAGCCGGTCATCCGGCGCCAACCATCGTCAAGCGATTAGCCGGCGGCCAGGACTTGCACCATCACGCGACGAACAGTGGTCAGATCGCGGCGATCTCGAGTTCGTTGCCGGGCAACCAGACGTGGGACTTCGTCGTCATGCAGGGGCAGTCGCTGGAGGCGACGCAGACGCTAGGCAACCCGACGTTGTTCCGGACCAGCGCGCAGAACATTGTCAGCAACGTTCGCAGCCATAGCCCGGCTGCCAAAGCGGTTCTGTATCAAACGTGGGCACGCTCGCTCGGCCACCAGTTCTACCCCGCAACGTTTGCATCACCGACGCCGATGCACCATGAGATCCGCGACAACTACCGGCTGGCCACCGCCGACATCAACGCGCTGTTCGGCCCAGGCGCTGCGCGCAACGCAGCCGTTGGCGATGGCGTCGCGTTGCTAGAATGGATGCCTTCGTTCTACGATCCGGACCTGTTCCACCCAGCGCCAATGATGACGTTGCTAGCTGGCATGAGCCTCTACACTTCGATCTACCAAGAGCAGGTGTGCAACATCCCGGTGAGCTTCGCACAAGGTGGCGCACTGGTGAATTGGCTTGCAGGCCTCGGCTTGACTGAGAACGGTTGGCACGCCATGGCCGCGATCGCCGATCGTTGCGCTGAGCCATCGCTGCGCGCCTTCCCTGGCTCGGGCGACCACCTGCTGCTCGAATCCGGCACACTTCCTGAGCCTGTCGACGCGTGCGCCAACATCCCAATCTCGCAGGGTCAACTGCTCGTGCTGCGCTTGTCGTCGCTCAATGGCGTCTACGACTTGTCGTCGGGCTTGCTGCTCGTCAATTTGTTCCCGAACGGCTTGCCGCCAACCCCATCGATCACCTGGCCGGAGCTACACATCGACACCGGCACGATGCTAGTCCTGAGTTCGGTAAACAGCCTGACCACGCCACACAACGTCGTGATCGGCCTGCCGTTCTCGTTCCCCGGCGCATCGGTGCTGGTGCAAGGCCTCGCATGGGGACCGAGCAACGAAACGGGCAACGTGGACTTCACGACGACCGACGCGCACGTGCTTGAGTTTCAGTAGCTGTAGCCGGAGCGGCCGTCTCGGCGCGATCTCCGCAGCAGCTATCACAGCGGCAGGTAGCAGACCGTGTTCGACAGTAGAATGGTCACGAACACGAGGCACGTCGTCATCGGCCCGAGATAGATGCGGCCAGTCATGCGAAAGAACCAGCGGTTGAAGAGCGGCAGCAGGAACATGATCGGCACGACGCCAAACAACAGGTTCACGTAGAGCCAGGAGTCTGTCCAAAACACCGTGCCGGTGGCCCATTGGGTCACGTATTGCATGACCAGGATCAGCAGCAAACCAAGCGTATTAGCCAATCCGCCCAGCAGCAGGCTCCGCCACTCCGATTGGCCTTCGAACCGCATCGCCCCGTTCATGCGCAGTGAGTTCGCCAGGAAGAAGACGAAGAACATCGGCAAGTACATCGGCAGCAGCAGCAACAATTCGGCTCGGAACGTGCGCACGCCGAGGAACACAAACCGATAGTCGACGTGGAACAGATAGTGCACCAACGTCAGCAACGAGAAAAACGACGCCCACAGCAGCACCGCCAACACGCCGGTCTTCAAGAACGCTCCGATGCGAATGCCCGCGCCCCACATGCCGGCGCGAATGCCGTGCTTGCGGCCAACGATTGCATACACGGCAAAGAACAGCACGAACCCGACCGCGCCGTTGAGCACCGCCCACATCATCACGGCGTTATTCATGCGCTGCGGGAAGAACCATGTCTGCCGCCGCTGCGACGCATCGACAAAGATCTCCTGCGACCATTCGCACAACGGGATGAACGACGCGCATGCGATGCCGCCTGACAACGCGAAGACGAACCAGAACACCTTCTTGCCAGCGCCGGCAGGCCGGGGTTGCGGCGCAGGCACTTGCTGCACCAGGCTCGTGAACACCGGCAAGCGAAGTAGGCAACGCGCTAACGGCATCAACATCAGTAGGGCCGCAACCAACGACACCAGCGTCAGCAGTTCTTTCCAATGCCACACTTGGTCGTGCACAGCAAGCTCTGGCTCGAGGTCGAACACATCGCCAAAGAACTGCAACTGGTTGGCCGTCGCCTCAGGACTGTATGGCTGGAACGGGTGCAGCAACGGTTCGTTGTGCATCACGCGCAACGTGCGTGACTGCTTGTTGCCGTAATAGCGCCCCACCTCGATTTGCTCAATGACAACGCCTTCGGCCAAGCCCGACCGCACCAACCGCAGTGCTTCCGGCGCGTTGCGCATATCGCCGTTCTGGTTCTCGTTGCGATATGCGCCCTCGTCATACAACGCGTAGCTAGCGCCGACGTTCGAACGCACGTGCTGCAGCACCGTGTCCTTCATCGTCAGCATGTAGCCGGACACAAACACCGAGTGCAGCTTGCTGGGCTTGCCAGTCTTGGTTGCGATCTTACCGAAGTAACTCGCGCCGCGAATCGCCGCGTTGCCGCCAGCCGAGTGACCGGTCACACCAATACGCTGCTTGTCGACGTAGTTGAGGTTGTTGGTGTCGTGCACGTAGTCGACCACAGCAAACATGCCATAGCCTTCCTTGGTCGCCGACTTCGAACGCATGGACGAACTCGAATTACCCTGCGCGTAGGGATCGATTGCAATCACCACGATGCCGCGCCGCGACAGCTCGATCGCGACGTTGCCCAGCGCTTCCTTCGATCGCTGGAAACCAGGTACGACCACCACCAACGGCGCCTTGTTGGCGCTCGTCGCAGTGCGCGGCTTATAGAGGTCCGCGGTCAGCCACTGCCCGTTGTGCGTCGGCAACGAGATCCCTCGCACCTGCACCGAGCCAAACGAGTTTTGGACGCGCGAGGCGAACCAACTCGCCGTCAGCACGACAAAGACGAAAAAGAACGTGTGAAGACCGGACCGTCGACCAGACTCGCAGAGCGCACGATCGACTCCGCCAGAGTTCAATTCCGCGACGTCTGTAGCGGCAACGACTCGTTCTGGCAGGCCCATGAATTGCGACGGCTGCGCAGCCTTCGCGTCGCTCTCGCCGGAGCTTTCTACGTCGTGTTCACTCATGGGTCATCGCAACAAGATGGGTACCAATACGGAGGCTGCGATGGTTACTAACAGGCCGGAGATGAGATTGAACCAAAATCCAACCTTCGCCATCTGCGGCACCGTGACGTAGCCCGACGCAAACACGATCGCGTTCGGTGGAGTCGCAACTGGCAACATGAACGCCATCGACACAGCCAACGCGGCCGTCGCCATCAACTGCAGCGGCGCAATGCCAAGACCGCCCGCAGCGCCCGCCATGATCGGCATCGCCATCGTTGCGGTTGCGACGTTCGAGGTCACTTCGGTGAGGAACAAAAACAGGAACGCGACGCCACCAAGAATGAGCCAGACCGGCCACGACGAGAACTCGGTCACGTAGCCGCCAATCCACGCAGCCAGTCCCGTCTCCGCCATCGCGCGCGCCATCGACAAGCCGCCGCCAAACAACACGATGATGCCCCAAGGGATCTGCTTGGCCGTCGGCCAGTCGAGCGCGAACTCAAACCGCCGCCAGCTGGTTGGCACGAGGAATAACGCGACCGCCGCAGCCATCGCAATCGTCGAGTCCTTGACCATCGGAGCAAACGTCTGAATGCCCGGAATACTTAGATCGCCGATCTGCTTGGGCGCCCGCATAACCCAGGCCAATGCCGTCAGCACAAAGACTGATGCGACCACCCACTCGGCCTGTGACATTGGCCCTAACTTGTCTCGCTCGGCCTTCAATACTTGGTTTGCATCGCCTCGCAACTCGCCAGGTGGATACACGACACGAGTCAAGATGAGCCAACCGATCGGCAGGAACACCAACGCGATCGGCACCCCAACCATCATCCAATCGACGAAGCCAATCGTGATGCCAAGCGTCTCGCTGGCCGCAGCGGCAAGCACGGCATTAGGCGGCGTGCCAATCAACGTCGTGACGCCGCCGATCGTCGCCGCATAGGCAATGCCGAGCATCAAACAGATGCCGAGTTCGAACGGACCTTCCTGATCCTGCGGCCGGAACAAAACGGCGATCGCCATGCCGATCGGATACATCATCGCCGTCGTCGCCGTGTTCGAGATCCACATCGACAAGAACGCCGCGGCCAACATAAAGCCAAGCACCAACCGGCGCGGTTGCGTGCCGACCATGGACACAATCTTGAGCGCGATGCGTCGATGCAGGCCGCAGCGTTCCATCGCAACCGCGATCAGAAATCCGCCCATCGACAAGAACACAATGTCGTTGGCGTACGGCGCCGCGGCCTGCGGCATCGACAGCACACCGAGCGTCGGAAACAAGACCAGCGGCAACATCGCCGTCGCAGCCAGCGGCACCGCTTCCGTGGTCCACCACAACGCCATCAATAGAACGACAGCGGCAGTATTCCATGCTGCCGGCGACAGCGACGCGGGCGCCGGCAGCATCTGCAGTAACGCGAACGCCACTACGCCCACCAAGAAGCCCATCCGACGGACCGGATGGCGACCGACGTCGGATTCGGACTGGTTCGTGCCACTCATTGCACCGCCACCATTGCGCATACGTTGCGCAGAATCCAGGCTGCCAATCGGGTCCTGATGCTCGCTACAACGCAAACCCAATCAAGATCACACTGTGCATGAATCGAACGACATCCGCTAGGATCACCCCACCAAAACACGCGATGCCCATGCATCGCGCCCTTTTTCACGAACGCGCCAAGCGCCACCCACCTCTGCTCTCGGAGTATCCATGTTTGCCGAACTCATCCTCGCCGCGGCGATGTTTGCCCCCCAAGCGCCTCAAGGCGTCGTCATCAACGAACTCTGCTACGACGACACGGGCACCGACGACTTCGAATTTATTGAGCTCTACAACGGCGGCGCCAACAACGTCGACATCACAGGCTGGACGCTGACCGAAGAAGACGGCACAGCGGCGTCGGGCAACGTGCACACGATCGGCACGGCGATCCTCGCCCCCGGTCAGTTCTATGTCATCGGCATGGCCTCTGTTCCGAACCTAAACGAACCACTCACCTACTCGCTTGAGAACGGCGCCGACGCCGTGTTCCTCAGCGACGCAGCTGGCGTCTACCAAGACAGTGTTGCGTGGGAAGTGCAGAGCTGGTCCAACGCACTGCCGATCTGGCTCGAAGGTGATGGCCTCGGTGGCGACATCCAGCTGCACGAGCACGGCGGCATGTTCCAAAACTCGATCAGTCGCGGCATCGATGGCCTCGACACCGACGACAACGGCTGCGACTTCCGCATCGTTCCGTGGACGCCCGGCACGCTGAACCTGCTCGGCATGACCACGGCGCTGCCATACATCAACGACTTCGACGGCATCGTCGGCACCGACGTTACCAACGACTTCACCTTCTCATTCGTCTCCGGCAACGTGGTCGATCCGACCACCTTGGCCTTTCCGATCCCGGCATCGCCACAAGGTGGCAACTGCGCCACGTGGGGCGACACGAGTGGCGGCAACGCCAACTGGCTGAACAACTTCACCCAGGCGGACTACCTGCTGGAAACCTACGTCTACGTCACCGGTCCGAACGCTGCGTTCGACTTCGACGATGGCGAAAACTGGACCATGGGCGTGCGCGGCCACTCCGACTCGTTCGGTGAATACCAAAACGTTGGCGGCTTCCAAGGCGTAGTCAACTGCACGACAACGCAATCCGGCCACACCGGCATCGCGTGGATCTGCAACCGCACGCAGCTCACGTCCGAGCTCTACTTGGTCGACTTCAACAACGGCGCCGGCGCCCTCGCCGGTGGCGACTTCACCGTGCTCGCGGGCCCGGTCAGCATCCAAGCGGGTGTCAACGACGGCTGGCAGCGCATTCGTCTATGCGTGCAAGGCACGAGCGTTGTCGGCAACTTCGGCGGCATCTACGGCTGCGACGATGGCCAACGCTTCACGGCAAACACCAACACGGTTTGCGCCAACGGCGTCTACCTGACCTACCGCGAGTGCGTGACCAACAACGTCGACATGCTGCCCCTGATGACGGACCGCCTGTTCATCGGCGATTGCACGACCGCCACGACCACCCAGGTCGGCACCGGCTCGCCGTCGTCGATCGGCACGCCAACGATCTCAGCCCCGGCGCCGATCGTCGGTAACGCCGCCTTCGCAATCACGGTCAGTGGCTTGATCCCGAACGGCGCGCCGTTCGCCGGCATCATCCTCAGCACCGGCTCGGTTCTGCCAGGCGTCCCGGTTCCGGGTGGCCCACCGACCGCGCTGCTCTACGTGACCCCGTCGATCATCAACATCGGCTTCGCGAACGCGTCCGGAGACGCCATCTTCGGCATCCCGCTTCCGTGCAACCCGGAACTGATGGGCCAAACCCTGCTCGGCCAAGGCTTCGACTGGGACGCAACGCTCCCGTTCTCGCTGCCAGTCGCCATGTCGCCGGGCCTCGTCATGACCCTCGGCTACTAGGCTGAGGAGTCTCTGTGACCACGCTCAAGACTCTCGGTGACCACACTGCGGGCCTTCGGCGATCAAGCTCTGGTCCTTCGGCAATTACGCTGAGGGCCTTCGGCGACCACGCTCTGATCCTTCGGCGACCACACTGAAGGAACGGGCCGCGAGCGGCAATGCTTGAGGCTCACCGCGCGCGCTGCTACTGGCGCGCGCTACTCACCGCCGCGATTGCGTCGCTGGCGAGAACAGGCTCGCATGAGTGCGGAGCCTCCCGCGCGGGCCCAAGGGCTCTGCGCGCCATATATTCTGCGGGCCTCGGCCACTGCTCAGCTTGGCCACACTGCTTTGATCTATGGCTACGTTGGCCTGCGCCCGCATTAGCCCATAGCTGAATGAGGCCAGCCCACGCCAAGCCCGGCCGGAACGGCTTTACCAAGCCGCAAGCTGGCTGCGTTCTAGCGCGGCACCTTGACCCAGGCCTTACTTTTGGCCGAGGTCAGCGCTGCTTCGAGCACAGCTTGCACCGCAACCCCATCGTCGAAGTTCGGCGCAAACGGCTTCTTGCCAACGAGCGCTTCGGCGAAGTCCTTAACGTGATGCACAAAGGTGTGCTCGTAGCCAACGATGTGGCCATCAGGCCACCAGTTGGGCGCGTATGGATGCACGTCGTCCATGCACATGATTGTGCGGAAGCCTTGCCCATCACGCGCATCCTGCTGCGAGAACACTTCGAGTTCGTTCATACGCTCGAGGTTCCATCGGATCGTGCCGGTCGTGCCGGAGACCTCGATGCAGTTGTAGTTCTTGCGACCCGGCGCGACGCGCGTAGCCTCAAACGTGCCGATCGCGCCACCCTTGAAGCGAGCCATGATGCAAAACGCATCGTCGACATCGACCTTCGCCATCTTGCCGCCGCCAGCTGGGCGCTGCTTATGGAAGGTCTGCTGCATGCCGCACACAGAGTCGAACTCAAGCCCCGTCAACGCGCGCGTCAAGTCGATCAGGTGAGCATTGAGATCGCCGTGCGCACCGCTGCCAGCGGTCTTGCGCGATGTCCGCCAGCTCGCCGGCGACTTGGGATCACTAAGCCAATCCTGCAGGTAAACGGCGCGCACCTGCAGCACGTCGCCGATATCGCCACGCGCAATCATCTTGGCCGCCAACATCGTCGCTGGAGCACGACGATAGTTATGCCAGATGCCAACCCGCACCTTCTGCTTCTTGGCCAACTGAGCCATCGCCTTCGCTTCCACGAGGGTCATCGCCAGCGGCTTCTCGCAAAGCACATTCTTCTTGGCGCGCAGAGCCTGCATCGAGATCGAATAATGACTGTCGTTCGGCGTCGCGACATCAATCACATCAATAGATGGATCGGCGAGAACCGCAGCGAGATCCGCGGTAGCACACTCAAAGCCAAGCTTCTGAGCCGCAGCTGCCGCACGCTTCTGATCACGCCCGACAATCACCTTCGGCACAACCTGCACCGGCAGATCGAAGAAGTGATTCACCTGACGATATGCGTTGCCGTGCGCACGCCCCATGAAGGCGTGCCCGACCATCGCGATGTTGAGAACAGGCAGCTGCTTTTTGCCACTGCGATTAGATTGCGACGTAAGGCTCATTGCGCCGCGCACCATAGGCAGCCACCGATGCGAGCGCCACCGAAGAACTGATCCCCTGGGTGTTGGTCTAGGGCCCACACAATGAGGAGCACGACACCTAACTAGATCCAGGCCACGGGCATTGCTACATCGCAACCCCTCCCGTCAAGACAGTCTCAGTGCCGCAGAAGCTGGCAGGGTGCAGACTGTGCACGCCCCAATCCTGCCGCCAACGCACGATCTCCATCGGATGCAGCTGCCGCGGCAGCAGGCCAAGAAACTTCGCAGGTGTCTCATGCGGCTTGTCACGATTGAAGCGCTGGCGCACGTAGTTGCGGTACACGGTGAAGATTGCGAGTTGACCGCGGAGCCACTTCGCCTGCTTCGATCCCAACCACGATTTACGGCGCAACCGACCACAGTTATCGCGGCTCTTCGAGATCATCAAGTTGATGGGGAACAATGGATTACGCGTCGTGCGAGGAGCAGAGCCGGCAGTCTTCGCATGCGTCATATCGCGCCCGAACACATCGCGCGCCAGCGTCGCATAACTTGATTTTTGATCCGTCAACAACTCGATCGGCCCCGAAACTCTGCGCCGGAGCGCGAGCAAAACGCGCCTTACACATTGGCGGCTCTGATCTGCCCTCTTGCCATTTTTGTTCTCATCGACGTCCTGCCGCTTTCGACGCGCGGTGCCAGCGGGGGCCAAACGACGGATCGAGCCAACGTCGGTCGCGACCACAAACCAAGACTGCCTCTCGATCAGAATCGGCACGGTCAGCGGTCGAATCGACGTCTGCTCATAGCTCTCTTCCTCGTCCATTATATAGGTCCGGCCCGGCGGCAACGACAGGCTGAGATTCTCATGTAGCTGCTCACACGTGCGCGACAACTTGCGCATCTTCTTCTGCACCGTGCTCGGCCCCAGGTTGAGCACACGAGCGGCCTGGCGCAGGCCAACACCACTGGCAAGAAGGTCGAACAAGCGGTCATTGCAGTCGGGACGACGGTCGCGGTAGTCATACCGAAAGGTCTGCCGAGAAAACGTCTTAAGACACTCAAGGCAGCGGTAGCGTTGCTCACGCCGCTCACGACATCGGGCCCGAAAAGACCCCCATCGGATGATGCGCCCGGGGCCGCATCCTTGGTGAGCAGAGCAACTGGGATTCGGACAGCGCGGCGGGCGAAACGGCATCAATGATCTCCTGCCGGATCATTCCGACAGAAGCTTAGGGGGCAGGAATTGCCCACGGTGTCATCGTTTTCGACCACCAACAGCTAAGGAATCAGCTGTTACTTAGTGCCCCCAAAGAGGACTCGTAGGTTCGCAGTCGTCGACATCTGTAGAGCCCAACCCAAGAACAAGTCCGGAACGCCATCACTGTTCCAATCGCCAAGGTCCAAGGACAACTTGTTTGGGAACAGCCCTGCTCGTGTAGCCGACACAAAACGAGCATCGCCGAAATCGCCGGTGCCCGTGCTCAGGTAACTAGCCACCGACGTGGCAGTCGTCTGGCCGGTGAACTCGGTCACCACGACCACGTCTAGGTTGCCGTCGCCGTTGACGTCACTGAGCTTCAGGATCGTCGGCTTGCCTGCTCCGAGCTGCCAAGGCGAACCGAGCGCCTCCTCAAACGCCCCGACATTGACTTCACTCGACTGGCCGCCGGGTGCATCCGTGTTGCGAAATAGCCGCAATGAGTCATCGCCCTCGCAGGCAACAATCAGGTCGCTGACACCGTCGCCGTCAAAGTCGCTTGAGGCGAGGCGTGCAGGCTGACTTCCGGCAAGCAGGTTTGCAGGTCCTCCAATTTCCGAGCTCAACTCGAACTGGTCATCCTTGGGAGTTAGACCTGCCGAGTATCGACAGAAGATAATGTGGTTGCCGTCCAGTGATGTCGGCGTCGTGCCAGTGGGAATGGCCACAGCCATTTCCAATGCTTCGGTAGCTTCGGTGAAGTTGGCCAGAGTGAACGTCGAGGCATTGCCGTGAACCTCCAACATATTGGTGGGGAGCTCAAACGGGAATTCCCCAAACGGTACGGGCTTGCCGCGCATCAAGACTAGCAACGAATGGTCTTGTCCCGAATCCAATGACGAAAGCGACAACAGCAGGATCACGTCAAGTAAGCCGTCACGATCCACATCTTCGACCTTGATCTGCGACTCGTCATCCAACACCCCGGGGACAATGAGCTGGCGCGCCTGCACGTTGAAGTTTGGCACCCCATCACCCAAGGATGGATCCCAAATGGTTACGACTCCGTTGCTTGACAAACAGATCAACAAGTCTGACTGACCGACGACGCCCGGCACCAAAGCAACGGACCGTGGCAATAGGCTGCTAACGCTCAATTGCG
>JBNMNW010000149.1:0-13484 GCA_051278165.1 Planctomycetota bacterium
CGCGCCAGGCCGCGAGCGATGTGCCTGTGATTCTATGCGGCGACTTCAATGACCTTCCCGGTAGTGCGGTGCACTCGCAGTTGACCGCGACGTTCCGCGACTCATGCGCTGATGACGCGAGTGCCTTCACCTATCCAGCGGCGACGCCGAAGAAGCGCATCGACTGGGTGTTGTTGACGCCGTCATGGCAGGTGGTTGAGGCGTCGGTGCCGGAGACTGTGGCGTCGGACCACCGTGGAGTTGTGGTGGTGTTGCGTTGAGTGGTGCCGTATCTGTTGCTATGCGTTGGCTGAGTCTTCTGGTGACGGCGTTCTCCGAGCAGACAGGATCATTGCGATGCCAGTGACTGCGGATACGACGATGACCAACCAGCGAATTGCGGTCAGCGACAGTGATTCCACTAGGTAGAACGCGATCACGACGGCCGGCAGGCCGCCTAGGGTCAGGCCGATCGAAGCCGCGCGGTCGCACTTTTTTCGTCGCACGAAGCGTGCGCTGGCGACCGGCATCAAGAATGCGCAGGCTCCCATCATGATCGGAAACGCGGCCTTTGGATTCATGCCGAGCACGGCGACCAAGATCATGCACGGCGCATAGAGACCGACGCCGATCGTCTGCATGGCACCGAAAACAAAGACGCCAACGGCGCCGATGACCAGGGACATTCCGTTGAGTTCGAGCGCGGAACCGCCGACCGGAAATGCGTCGAAGTGAGCCATCGTAAACAGTCCAGCTGCCACCAGCATGGAGAGGCCCATGCCAAACTGGATCTTCGACCGAGGCAGCGTCGTGACCGTTCCTGCGCCGAGCCAAGCGCCGAGGATCGCCGCAGCGATCATGACGACAAGGGTCGTTGGGTCGACTTCGATCGCGCCGATGAAGAGGAACGCCATCAGCACGACGGGCAACGTGTGGCCGACGTTCATGGTGCCGGGAATGCGCTCGTCTGGCACGATGCGTAGCCAGCGGTAGGCGGCTGCCGTTGGCGCGAAGTTGCCAATGCCCAACGTGTCGAAGAAGTTGGTGACGAAGCCGATTAGCAACTGCGCAATCGTCGGGCGCCATGCATCGCCACTCGCGCGGCTACGCACGAGGTTGGCCACGTGTAGCAGCGCGAACAAGCCAAGGGTTGCGAACAGGATGGTCTGCACCAATGAGTAGCATGCGCCGTGCCTAGCCTGTGTTCAATGTCGACGCGCTCCAGAGCGAGAACATGCCTGTCATGCTAGGAAGGTGCCGTCGCGTCGAGTTGGTCGATCATCAACTTGAGGATGCCAGCCGGGACCAACGGTGATCGGTTGACGAAGGTGGGGCAGCGGCTCCAGCTTCGTCGCAAAGCTGACATGTTCGAGGGGCCGTGCTAAGGTCCTCGCGCGTCTCCCCCCGCAATCTACCGTGCCGCTGGGGCGGCGGTCACCACGTCTATCGACTCTGAGAATTGAAAGAACTGCGCCATGGCAAAGAATTGGAAGGCCGTTGAGCTAAATCTCGCGAAGCAAGTTAAGAGCAGCGCCAGTCTGAATCGGGTCGTTGTGCCAGATGGACTGATGGTTGAGGTCACCATTCAGCTCGACGACAGCCTCTACAAAACTCTGTCCAAGAACCCTACTTGGCTTCAGCAGCTGCAGAGCGCCGCGAAGAGCAAGGCCGACAAGGCCGTGGCGGACATTGTCAAAACGGTCAAGGCCGCTGACAAGAAGGCCACGAACTTCGATGCGAAGACGGCGAAGATCTTTGCTAGCGACCTCACGACGACGCTCGAGAGTGACCTGGCCGAAGTCAGCAAGGACTTGGCCAAGTCCTGCACGGAACTGTTCGATAAGTTCAAGAAGGGGCAGGCCGATCTCAAGGGCGCTAAGATCAAATGTGTTGGCAAGTGCGCGGTCAAGGCCGTGGTGATTGCGGGCTCGGTCACGATCGCTGTCGTTACTGGGGCCGCGCTCGGACCGTTCGCGATCTATGGGATCATCAAGGGCGGTGTCGGCATCGTGCAGGAGTTGGTGAAGATCGCGTCGACAGCCAATCAGATCGCCGTCCTCATCCATGGTGAGTTCATGACCCTCAAGCTGTTCATGACCGAGCACGCTGAAAAGATCAATGAGGCGATCAAGCAGCGGGACAAGCTGGCGGTAGAGCACGAGGCGGCGAAGAAGAAGGCGGACGCGACCACGGTGGGCAAGGCAGCACTGAAGCTCGAAGCCCAGCAGAAGGTCGTCGACCGCCTGGTTCAGAACCCTGGTAAGACCAACTGGACCAAGTCGGGTATCGAGATCGGTCTCAACGTGATTAGCAAGGCTTTAGGTGTCGAGTCGCCGAGCCTCAAGAACTGCGAGGGGCACATTGGCGTTCACAAGGTGAACATCGCGAAGCTCGACCAGCAGTCTCGGAAGCTCTCCGAGAAGATCTACGACGCCATGGACCAACAGGCGAAGTGGGCGACCAAGTTTAAGAAGGCGACGGCGACCGCCGGGCTCAACTCAAAGCAGATCGGCAAGATTGGGATGCCGCTCGACAAGGCGGAGAAGGCGCTCGACCTGTTGCTGAAGAGCACCATCAAGGTCAACGAGAGCATTGAGACCGCAAACACCCGGCAGGACAAGTTCGAGAAGTCACTAGACGGACTCAAGAAGGGTGTGCCAGGATGGATAAAGTGGGTCGATGAAGCCCTGGCGCTCGGTTCCGACATTGTTGGGGGGCTCGCCGAGGCAGCCTCGACAATCGAGAAGGTCGGTGCCGCGATCATCACGGTGGAGGCCGAGATCGATAACCAACTGTATGACACCCTCTGAGTAGGATTTGGGCTGATGCGACTGAGGCTCGTCGACCTAGCTGCCCAGTAATTCAGGGGGCAGTAATCCAGAGGTCAGCGAACGGTGACTTGCATGGGCGAGGCGACGGTCAGCAGGCGAAATGTCGAGTCGAACGTAAACGCGACACTCTGTATGGGTAGGCCGGGGGGCAAGCCGGAAACCGTCAAGTCATGGGCGCCATTGGCATCGAGCACGCCAGCAAATGCGGGTAGCCCGGACCGCAGTTGGTTCGCGAGGTCTGGGATGGCAATGTCGAGTCCGAAGAACCCGCCGTTGGGAAATGCACCGGGTGCAAACGTCACGGCGGTGAAGAACGCATCGCCGGGGACGCCCCGTCGGCGACGCAGATCGATCCGGCCCGGCGAGATGCCTGGCGCTAGCCGCAGCGACAACGCTCCCGGCACCTCCGCGTAGCAGGCATCCATGCGCGCGCCGAGCATGTTGCTATTGGTTGCGAAGAACTCGTGATAGCCAATGCCGAAGGCGCCATTCGCATGAGTGGTGTCACTCGTCGCGAGTAGCAATTCGCCATCAAGATGAAACTGCAGCGTGCTGCCGGTTGCCTCGACGCGGAATCGTCGCCATGCCGTTCCGGTCACGTAGCGTGGCGTTGGCAAAAGGTCTGTGAGCACGCCATTTGCCGCGCGTAAGCAGCGCAAGCGTCCATCGTGAGAATCCCAGGTCAGTGCATAGCAAGCACCTTGCTGATTCAAGGTGCCGTCGAAGGCGCCTGTGGCACGGTCGCGCACGAACACGCCGATGCGTTCGAAACCGTTCGCCGCGAGTTGCGGGCGATGCTCGCACAACAAGTCTGCATGGCAAGCTACGTCACGAACGGATCCCAAGTCGATGCGCAGGCTGTCGGTCCCGCCGGCGGGATCCATGATGCGCAACACCGTGCCATCGCCGCTGGTTGGCGCCGGCGACGCCATTACCGATATGGGCGTTGTGAACTTTGCGCGCCAATCACTGCGCTGCGGTCCTGAAGCTGGAAACGTCTCGTGCAAAGGCAACCCTTCGAAGGTCGCTGGAGGATAGCGATAGCTGGAGAACGTTCCTTCGTCGCTGAGCAAGGGATGCAGCACAGGGTCTGCGAGTATTCCGTCGACAGTCGTGGCCACGCCGTCGACCTCGCATCGGCGCGCTACTAGTCGCGCGCCGTGGCTGTAGTCGACATAGCTGGACGTATGCACCTTCGACAATGGCTGGATTGGCGCACCGCTCGGGTAATGCCAGCCGTAGATGCACACGCGGCCGGGCCAGTTCGCGATCAGCGATGAGGCAACAATGTCCTTCTTGATGCCGGCCGTCATCAGAGTCGGTGGTTGGCCCATGCGTTGCAGTTCGATCTGCTGGTGCTGCAAGTAGAAGACCGAGACGGACGTGATGCTGTAGGCAGAAGGGCTGAACGGATATGGCTGCAGTTTCAGCGGCGCCGCCTGCCAGATCGCATCGACCATGCGCCGTGTAGGTAGCACGCAATCAAGTTGATCGCATAACTGTTGGGCCAGGCCCGGTGTTATCGGCATGCGCAGCCAGTCGCTGCCGCTGCCGACGCCGACGTAGTCCGGCATACACCAGAACGTGACCGAACGAAGCTGCCCTTGGATCACCGCTGTCGCCGTCACGGGTTGCAGTTCGCGTAGGTGCGATGGCATGTTGCCCGCGGAGAGTTCGCGCCAGAGGATCGCTTCGCGGTCATTGACTGTCCTGCCCTGTAGCTGCGTCGCCAGCGCGCTGCCGGTGATGGCACCAGCGGCACGTGGCGGTAGGTCAAGCAGCGGCGGATGCTGGCCGTGCGCGATTGTGCAAGCGGGCAACATGGCGAGAACAGCAAGTAGGAAGCGCACGCGTGGGATGTTAAGCCAATCGCGCATCGGTCGGGCGCGGGCGACCCTAATCTGGGCTTAGAACTCGCCGAATTGCTTCCTTATGCCGACGACGCACAGCACCGCGGCGCCAGTCGCCTTCGAACTCGGCGCCCAGGACTTTCCCGGCGGCGACTCGATTCGGATCGAGCGTGTGATGGGTGACCGCGGCGTATGGATGCCGGGCGAACGGATCTCCGTCAAGGGAACCTACGAGCTCGCCTCGCACGAGCGCGGGGTGCTGCTGCTCGGCGTGACGAACAGCGGCACTGAGGGCCTGACGACCATCGAGCCGAGCCAGCAACTGATCCTCGAGCGCGGTGCCGGCAGTTTCGAGTTGTCGATGATCATGCCGGCCAAGGGCTGGCCCCACGTGACCTTCTACGACCCCCGAGGCTGGCAGTCCCTTCGCGGGCGTTTACTTCGGCGTGGGCGAGAGCGTCCTGCATGAGAAGTCCTGGCCATACAACGGCCCGCCGTCGAACTGAACGTCGGTCCAAGGGCACACGGCGCTTCTGCTCACCCTTCTCGACCTCGTTTTCGCACTTGCGATAGGGGATCAAGTGGCGGCGGTTGGTCGCAGTAGGTGAGCTGCATGGAGCCCGTCAGCATGCATGTCACGGCGACGCCTTCGGGTGCCTCTATGCTGTTACCCACCGGGAGCACTGGGGTGTTGCTGAGGTGCGCCAGCACCGCGACGTTTGTCGTGCCATAGAATGGCAACGACCACGACTCCAGGTTCGCCGCGAGCGTCAGATACAGGTCTGGTGCCCGATTACCTGGCATGAGCCATGCCAAATCATGCGCCGCGACTACACGGATCGCTGCGAGTCGAGTTCGAGGAACACCTGCAGCTTCAGGAAGTCGACTTCCTTGATCTTGACGCGGATCGCGTAGCCCTCGGTGAACGAGAACAGCTTGCTGCCGCCGCTGATCTGCAGCGTCGGGCCGTTGATCTTGGGGCGTTCGCCGATGTCGCGAGTCGGCAGGAAGCCAGTGATGTTGAACCGCGGGATGCGCACTTCGATGCCGTGTAGCGCGACGCGGATCACCTTGGCGTCGTAGGTCTCGCCGATGAATGGCTCGACGAACTCGCAGACCTTGAGGTCGCCGACGGCCTTCTCGGCCATCGCGGCGATGTCGGCCTGCAGCGTGCTGTGCATCGCCTTCTCGTTGAGCTCGTTGATCATCTCGTTGGTGCGCAACTCGTTCTCGGCGTCCCTGCCGCGGCTCTCGATCTCATGCAGCCAGCGGTGCACGACGAGGTCCGGGTAGCGCCGAATGGGCGAGGTGAAGTGCAGGTAGGCCTCGCGCACCAGGCCAAAGTGCTTGGCGACATTCTCGTGGTCCTTGACCTCGTAAACCGCGCGATCGATCAGGCCCATGATGCGCGCGACCAGCGCCTCGCTGTTGGACTTGCGACGCGCGATCGTGATCAGGCGACCGATGTCGCGGCCGGTCAGGCGGTCCTTGTCGGGCACCCGCAGGCCGTGCTTGAGCAGCAGCTTGGCGACGCCTTCGATCTCCTCGATGTCCTTCTCGGGATGAACGCGATAGATCGTTGGTAGACCGCGCTTGCGGAACAGATCGCCGACTGCCTGATTGGCCGCCAGCGCGGTCTCTTCGATCAGGGTCTGCGAGAAGTATTTGTCGTCCTCGACGATGGCCTCGACTTCGTGCTTCGCGTTGAACACAAACTTGCGCTCGCTGGACTGCATGCGCAGCGAACCCCGTTGGTCGCGGATCTTCTGCTGGCCCACGGTCCATTCACGAAACTGCTTGAGGTCGGGCTCAAGGAACTTGATCGAGCGCGTCTCCTCGGTGTCTCTGCCGTCGAGCAACTCCTGAACGATGCGGTAGGTGTTGCGCTGCACGCTGCAGATCACGCTCTTGTTGACGCGTGAGCCGACCCGCTGTCCTGCGGGCGTGAACTCCATGAACACCGAGAAGGCCAGCCGGTCGCGCTTGGGCACCAGCGAGCAAAGGTGGTTCGACAGCTTCTCCGGCAGCATCGGCACGACCTGGTCGGGCAGGTAGACGCTGGTGCCGCGGGTCATCGCTTCGTCGTCGAGCCGGGTGTCTGGCCGCACGTAGTGGCCGACGTCGGCGATGTGCACGCTGATCTCGGTGTTGCCGTTGTCGAGTTGCTTGATCCCGATTGCGTCGTCGAAGTCCTGCGCGTCGTCGCCGTCGATCGTGAAGATTCGCTCGCCGCGCAGGTCCAGTCGTCCTTCGAAGTCGGCCGGCCCGGGATCGTCGGGCAGCGCCTCGACCTCGGCTTTGACGTCGTCAGGAAACACCGTGCGGACCCGGAAGGTGCCGAGCAATCGCAGCTCTTCGGAGTCGAGGTCTCGATAGCAGTCTGGGCCGTGCTCCATCGGTCCGAACGCCGCTGGCCGCGACAGGATCTTGCCGTGGATCGAGTCGGTGCCAACATCGTCGGCGGTGCGGCCGTCGCGCGACTCAAGGGTCCAGCCGCGATCATCCGCGTCGTGCTCGGGCTCCGCCTCGACGCCCTGCGCGCGCAGCAGGTCCTTGAAGCTGCCGAAGCTCTTCTGGTCCTCGCCGCCTTGGGTTTCGTCCTTGCCTGATTGGTCGGATTTGTCGTCCTTGCGTCGCTTGTCGGCCTTGTCTGCCATCCCAACACCATACGCGAGTCACGCGCAACGTGTGCAAGCTGCGAAACCCGAGGGCCCAATCGAGCGGTTGTCGGCGCTCGGTCAGGTGGAGCGTGCACCTTCGCGTGATTTGGTTGCATAGCCTGTGCACGCACCGAGCGACCTGCGAAACTAGCGGCATGCGACTTCGTGCAGGATCGACATTCCTCTGCTGCCATCTCCTGATCGTGCTCGTTGGCTGCGAGTCCCCGGAGCGATCTGCAGACGTCAGCCCCGCTGAGCAGAATGAACAAGCCCCAGACACGCCGCTGACACCGCGTGAGCTCAATCAGCGCGGCGACCAGCATCTGCGAGCGGGACGCTTCGCAGAGGCGATCGCCGACTTCGACGTGTTCCTCGCGGCCGAGCCAACCGCTGAGCCGTATCACTGGCAGCGCGGCATCGCCTACTACTACGCCGGTCAATTCGAGCAGGGCGTTCGGCAGTTCGAGGTGCATCGCAGCGTCAACCCCAACGACGTCGAGAACGCGGTGTGGCACTTTCTGTGCAAGGCACAGCTCGACGGCGCCGATGCAGCCAGGGCGGCGCTGCTGCCGGTCGGTCCAGATGCGCGCGTGCCGCTGATGCAGGTCTACGCCATGTTCGAGGGTCGGACGACTCCCGCTGAGGTCGCCCGGGCGATCGACGAAGCGAGCGGGATCGAAGCCGACTCGGCGCGTTTCTACGGCCATCTCTACATCGGGCTCTACCACGAGGTGATGGGCCGGGCCGGTGAGGCTCGCCGCCATCTCGCGATCGCGGCAAAGACGCGCGGCGGGTCAGCCTATATGTTCGACATCGCGCGCCTCCATGCACGTCGGCTAGTCGATGACGCGACGAAGTAGCTGAGCAATCGTCGAGGCGAACAGCTCAGGTGCGTGTCGGCCATTCCACGTGCGCCTCGAGCCACGTGCCGGGCAAGGGCACTCTGGTTGTCGATCGAATCGGTCTCTGGAACGTTCGAGCGGTCCTCGGTCGTGGCGCGCGGGCACAAGCCGCACATTGCAGACTCGGTATGCCCACCAAGCGGCGAGCACCTCCGCACGACGACCCGGTAATGGACCCGTGTCCAGCGGCGTAGTTGAGTGTATGGCCGCTACTACCAACTCGAACCATCCTCACATCCTGCTCGCAACAGATCGCGACCCCCAAGCGCAAGAGCACCTCGACTACGCAATCAAGCTGGGCAACCGACTTGGCGCCCGCGTCACCCTCTACCACGCCATCCCGCCGAGATCGTTGGTCTTGCATGCGCCGCTGGCAGACAATCTTGCCGCCGCCGATCAATCGCTCGAAGAGGTCCAGCGTTCGCTTAAGGACACTGTCAGCACGCTCGCTGCGGACCGGCCGGTTCACGTCGAGATCGAAGAAGCCGCTGACCCCAAGGCAGCAATCCTGGCTGCCGCCGACCGCTTGGCAGCAGATTTGATCGTGCTGCCAACGCACGGTCGAACCGGGATCAGCCGCGCAGTGATCGGCAGCACGGCCGAGCAGGTGATTCGTCGCGCCACCAAGCCGGTGTTGCTGCTGACAGATCACATGCTGCAACATGGCGAACTCTATTTGGAGGCGGACGGTCCCATGCTGATCGCAACCGACGTATCTCCAGCCTCTGTCGCGGCGCACACTCCGGCCGTCGCGCTTGCCCGCCGGCTAGGCCAACCGGTTCGACTACTGTCGATTGTGGATGACCCCGTGCTGCCGCCGTTTGGCGGTGGCGCACCGGCCGCGCCACCACCGGTCGATCACAAACCCGCGATCGATGCGCGCACCAAGCGTCTTCGCGAAATGGTGCTCGCGCTCGACTCGCACGCGCCGATCGAGGTCGAGGTTCAAGTCTCTGTCAACGCCGTAGATCTCATTGTCCGGCGGGCCGAGGAGATGCATGCGCCGCTACTCGTCATGACCACGCATGGTCGTCGCGGCATCGCGCGCATGCTGCAAGGTAGCGTGGCGGAGCAGGTCGTGCGCCGCTCGACCACGCCGGTTCTGATTATGCCAATGCCGAAGTAGGGCCTGCGCCGAAGTCGGCTAATCGTTCGAAGGTCGCCCGATCGAAGCCGTAACGATGGCGAGCGGTGACGAAGTGGTCTTGGTGCTCGCGTCAATCCACGGCAGCGAACCGGCCGGAACACCATTGCTCGAACGGCTATTCGAACACCTCACCGCGCACCCCGAACTGCTCAATGGACGTACGTTGAGCGAAGAACCGCGAGGAGCGGCGTCGACACGGTGCCAAGGGTTTGAGTGAACCCGAGTCTCGCGCTCTCGCCGAACTACTCGACCGTCACCAACCTGCACGGATCGTGTCGATTCACCAGCCCGTTGCCTGCGTCGATTGGGATGGTCCGGCGCGCGCCGTCGCTGCGGCGATGGCCGATGCGTGTCCGCTGCCGTTGCGACGTCTGGGCAGCATGCCGGGATCACTCGGCAGCTACGCGGGTGTTGACCTCGGCATTCCGATTGTCACGTTCGAACTGCGGCGTGGAGATCAACGGCCGAGCTTTGGCGCGGGTGGTCGCAGCAACACGTTGTTTCTGTGCCTGTCACCGTGCCGACCTATTCGGTGGCTGTGTGTTCGTTGGGGAGGCACACTGTGATGACGAGCCTGGGCTAGCTGCTGCGTCAGAAGTTCTGTGAGTCAGTCTTCGAGCGAATCAGTCCGTCGCCGTGCCTTTGCGCGCGTTGAGCTTGTTGTAGAGCGTTTTCAGGGCGATCCCGAGGATCGCGGCGGCTCGCGTCTTGTTGCCCTCGCATTGTTGCAGGGCCGCGTCAATTGCTTGCTGTTCCAATGTGTATAGGTCGAAGCTGGGTAGCTCGCTTCCTGCTGCAGCCGGTGTCCGTGCGACGAAGACGATGTCGTCGATGTGTGCGGCGGTGATTCCGGGGCCGTCCACCAGTACGGCGATGCGGACGATCGCGTTCTCTAGTTCGCGTATGTTCCCGGGCCAACTGTAGCTTGTCAGTCGCTGCATAGCGGATGCCTCGAAGTGCATTGCGCGACCTGACCGCGCTGCTTCGCGCCGCAAGAACGCTTGTGCCAGCGGCTCGATGTCATCCTTGCGGTCACGCAGTGCCGGCACCCTGAGCTCGAGCACGGCGAGGCGATAGAACAAGTCCTCGCGGAAGCGGCCTTCCTTGACGTCGGCCCGCAGGTCGCGATGCGTGGCGGCTAGGAAGCGCACGTTGACGTGCCGAACGTGATCGCTGCCAACAGGACGGATCTCGCCAAACTGCAGGGCTCGCAACAAGGCTGGTTGGACGTCGAGAGGTAGCTCGCCGATTTCGTCGAGGAATAGCGTGCCGCCATCGGCTGCTTCGAACATCCCTGGTCGCTTCTGGTCGGCGCCAGAGAACGCGCCCTTGATGTGGCCGAACAGCTCGCTCTCGACTAGCTGCTTCGGGATGGCGCCGCAGTGCACGACCACGAACGGGTTCTGGTGGCGTGATGATCCTGAGTGTAGGCGTCGAGCAACGAGTTCTTTGCCGGTGCCACTCTCCCCGAAGATCAGGACGCTTTCTTCGGATGCTGCGATGCGCGCTACTTGTTGCTCCAGGCGTGTCGCTTGCTCGCTAGCAACGGCGACGGCTAGGGCTCCGGCCGCTGTGTGGGCGGCTGCACGTCGCAGTCGATCGTTGTCTGCTAGCAATCGCGTGTGCTGGATCGCGCGCCGTAGCGTGTGCTCCAAGACGTCGAGGGCGACGGGCTTGGCTAAGAAATCGAACGCGCCAGTTTGCATCGCTTGCACGGCCGTTTCGACCGTGCCGTGTCCCGTGAAGACGATCACGGGAAGCCGGCTGTCGTGACTGGTGACTTGCTGCAGCACTTCCAGGCCGCCGACGCCCGGCAGGTTCATGTCGAGCAGCATGGTGTCGGGTTCGAATGCCGCGACCTTCTCAGTGACCCCGATTCCCGAGTCGTGCGTCGCGACGTCGTAGCCCATTCGCTTGAGCTCGCGACCGAGCACGAGGCGCAAACTCTCGTCATCTTCGACGAGCATGACGCGTGGGTTTGATCGGTTGGGATGGTCGGGTGACGGCACGGGGGGCTTGCTGGAAGTGAGTGCGCTTGGCGAAACCGTGTTGCTTCGCCGTAGCTGCCTTGGCCGAACGCGACTACAGCAAGCCGCTGATGCGGGCGTCGAGCGCGTTCTGGTCCTTCGTGAAGCTTGCGAGCGCCGCAGCGGTCAGCATGCCATCCCAGCTAGCGGTACCAGCCTTGACGCGCGCTTGCCAAGCGGCGTGCACCGGGATCTTGCCGTCGCTGTCGACCTTCGCCACTTCTTCGGCGGTGAATTGCGGGAACACATCGCCAGCGCCGTTGTTGGCCAGCGTCGCCAATACGTCCGCAGCTGTTGCCGAGTTCGCATCGAGTGCCGCAGCAGCAACGGTCGCCTTCTCAAAGTCAGAGCTGACATCCCAGAAGCAGTTCAGGCCTTCAGCCGCGGCATCGATGCCGTCGCCAAAGCTCACTGCTGGATCGTTGCCCGTCTTGTCGACGATCGTGTCCGGTGCCGGGTTGAGCTCGATGAAGCTCTTGGCGGCGCCGGTCGGAATCGTGAAGACATCGAGGCCGAGCAGATCGTTGACCTGATCGCCGTTGCGGATCGAAGCGCCGATCTGACGAACGTCCGGGCCGCCATCCGCGTGCAGCTTGCGCAATGCACGCTGGCTCGCGAGCGTGGCCTTTTCACCAGCGTTCTTGCCATTGCCGAGTTTGTTGTCAGCAATGAACGCGCCGATGCGACCCATGAACACGTTGACCCAGGTCGGCTTCGCGAACGACGCGATCAGCAGGTTCTGACGAGCTGAGAAGCCGAGCGTGAAGTTTAAGCGAATGCCGTCATTCGACAGGCGACGCGCGGCGATCAAGCCGGCCGGCGTCAGTGGCACCTTGACGATGAAGCGGTCGGGGCAAATCGCGTGGAAGCGCTTGCCGTATTGGTAACTCGCTTCGGCGTCGTTGCTGATGGCCGTGTGCAGTTCGACCGAGACATCGGCATCAAAGGTGCGCACCAGCTTGAGGCCGTGCACGGCGTTCAACACGAACGCGATCTCTTGCACGATGTTGTCGCCGCTGACGCCCTGGTCCTTTAGCAGCTTCGCGGTGCCGGGCACGAGCTCGTCGTAGATGCCCTTCTGCACTTCATTGTTGAGCAGGGTGTTGTTGGTCGTCAGTGCGACGAACTCCTGAGTCCACAATGCTTGCGCGGCGGCAATGTCGCCGGTGTCGAGCCACAACCCGGTGCCGGTCTTGGCTACGGCCGCCCAAAGATCCGAGTTCGGGAAACTCGTACGGCTTTGTTGGGCGTCTGGGACTTGCTGCAGGCAGAAGCCGGCAACGTCTTGGGCGAGAGTAGAATCGTGGCTTGGAGCTTGAGACATATAGTGACCTAAGGCAGCGATCGTAGGCTGCGTGCTAGCAAAAACCACGGAGCGACTGCCGTCAGCCACAGTTCGCGCGCGATTTCGGCTGCTGCTCGGGTTGCGCGCTGCACACGCGCTGCCGCACGCCCTGCGTGCTGTGACGATGCGGAACATACTGCAGCGCACGATCATGATGAGTTTTGTGACCTGGATCCCATCCAATGCGGCCGACTCTCCGGTAACGTAGGCGAGACAACTTCGGCAGCATGACTTCTGATTCCCAGTCCGGCGACCGTCGCGCGCCACACGTCACTCTCGCAATGCCCAACGGCGATCTGCGAAGACGTCTGCTCGCGTTGCTCCGTGAGGCAGATGTTGAGGTCCAGATCCTTGAGGGGCAGATCGTTGAGGGTCAGGATCTTGAGAGCCAGGATCTTGAGGACCAGGATCCTGAAGGCAATGACTTGGTGCAGGGAGTGCAAGCCGCCGAATCCGACGTGATCCTGGTCGACCCCTCTCAGATCAAGGCGACCGCCGTTCTCGCGGCACTTGGCGAGGTCGCGCGCGACGAAGAAGAGCCGGGGATCGCGATCATTGGCGAAGATGATCCTGGCAAGCGAGCGCGTCTTCTGGCGGCCGGGTTCTCTGGCGTTCTGAGCGCGGGGCAGGGTGGCGACCAGCTTGCTGCATCTGTCGAGGCATTGGCTGAGGCGGAAGCTGCCGGCGGTCCGCGCGGTCCAGAAGTGGGGGGCTCAGGAACGCAGCCGCGCATCGCGGACTTC
>JBNMNW010000150.1:0-13374 GCA_051278165.1 Planctomycetota bacterium
GGCCAAAGGCGCGGCCAGCGATGCGGGGCGCACGAATGCCGACGGTGTCTGCAGGTTGGAGGTGACCAGTGATCGCGTGTTCGTGCGCGCCTACCACTCACGCATTGGCCGCAGCTTGTTGGTTGCTGTTACTGAAGAAGGCTACGTCGACCAGCAACTGCGTTTGCTGTTGTGGCGATCGGTGCGGGTGACCGGCATTGTGTTGGGCGCGGATTCGCGGCCGTGGCCGGGAGTGCGCGTCTCGTTGGAGGCGCGTCACTTGTTGTATGGCTCCAACTCGCCGCACGTGTGGCCGACGCAAGTGGTCACCAATGCCGCTGGGCGATTCGAGTTCGAAGCTGGTGCTGAGGTGCCTGGCTTGGCTCGCCTGTTGGGTCCTGGGCTCGGCAACATCAAGGCGCATTGGATCGCCACCAAAGGCGCACAAGTCGTACTCGCCGCGCCAGGTGCGCTGCGCATCGAGGGCGTCGTGGTTGATCACGCGGGCAATCCGAGGCCGGCAAGGGTGTTGCTCTCAAGCGCTGAGGATTTCCGGGTGCGTGCCGAAGACATCCGGCCTGCGGAGCGCTTCTCGGTGCAGCCAAAGACTCTTGGCAAGCACATGGTTACGGCGACGGCCGAGGGCAACTTGGTCGCGAAAGCGATCGTTGAGTTGCGGGCGGACAAGCCGCGAGCCTACGTCGAATTGCAGTTGAAGGAACGCAAGGCGCCTGCCGAATCCGAGCAGCCATCACCTCCGTCCTTCCAACCGGTCGACGCATCCAAGAGCGGGTTCCATCCCACTGTGGTGGTGCCGCCCGCCAACGGGCTAGCGATCACGTTAGATGTGATTGGGGCGGATGGTGAGCCGGCCAACGACCTCGAGGTGTCGAGGGCTTCCGAGTTGGGTAGCGTGCAGAATGTGAGCCTGGGTCTTGGGGGTGGCGGCAAGGCGACATTGCGGGTGAGTCAGGTCGCGGATCGCCCGATGCGCGTGTTGATTAGCAGCAACGATGGGGCCGAATACGGTTGGTTTGACCTCGGCGAAGGACCTGTGCCACCGCGCGTAACGGTGCGTCTTGGCAAGCGAGGCAGCGTATCGATCGAAGCGCGGTGTCGTGGCCGCGTGGCTCGCGGCGTCAGGTTGCAGATGTGGACGCATCACGAGCCCTTCTGGAGTGGTAACGACAAACACCTCTTACGGGCGGACGACGTGCCGTCTGGCCCGGCGCTGATTGTGGTTCGGCGTGGTTTTGAGATCGTCGGCACCAAGACGATCATTGTGCAGCCCGGCGTGTTGACTACGGACACGGTTGAAGTCAAGTTGAGGTGAGGCGATGGTCATGCTCTGGCGATTGTCGTTCCCATGAGAAGGCCCGGTTCGCAGCGATTGCTTGACCACGTAATAGGGGCTTCGTAGCGTCGCGCCGGCGCAGTCCAAGGCATGCCGGTGTGGTAGCCTTCTTTGCCGGAAGCCCCACCATGACCTCAGCCGACGCCTTGCTCGACCGTCCCTCGCCGCAGCGTGTTGCATGCGACTTGCTGCTCGCCATCGCGTTCGGCTGGTTCGCCTACACGATGTCGTGTTGGTTGGTGCCGCCAGTTGCACACGCGATTGGCTTTGGCACCGAATGGCAACTGATGTCGGAGAACCCCTTCCGCAATCGAGGGCTGTTCCCGCATCGCGCGTTGGTGCCGTTCGTAGCGTGGCTGTTTGGCTTGGGCGGCGAAAGCTACGTCGGCTTCACCCATGGCCTGCACGCGCTGATGTTGATGTCGGTGTTCTTCGTCGTGAAGCGCTTGCGTGGCCTCTACCTCGATGCCTTGTTGGTGACGTTTGCGGTGGCGATCACGGCGCCGGTGCAGATGTACAAGCTGCACTGGTCCGGCTACACCGACCCGATCTGCTACACGCTCTTCCTGTGGATGATGGTTGCCGTGCGCAAGCCGGTCGTGATGTGGTCGCTGCTGCTGGTCAACCTGACGAACCACGAGATGGCGGTGTTCTTGGTGCCGTGGCTGTGGTTCCTGCGACGCCGCGAGGACTCGCGTTGGCAGCTCGATGGCATCTGCTTGGGTGCGGTGCTGGCGATCTATGCGGGCTTCTACTTTTGGGTGAAGGCCAGCGTCGCGGAGACCTACAGCGTCGACTACTTCATGGCCAACCCGCTGTTCCCCGGCGGTTCGTTCGTCGTGTGGAACCTCGCGGCCGTGCACTACACGTGTGCCTTCGGTCCGCTGCTGGCGGTGCTCGCGTGGCACCAGCACACCAAGAATCAAACCGGCGAACGCTGGCACCTTTGGCTCGTCGCCTTGGGGATCTTCGTGATCTTCTGCATCGCGTTCGACTGGGCGCGCCACTCCAACTTGATCCTGCTGCCGCTGATTATTGCGGCAACTCGCTTTCTTGCCGTCAGCAACCGTCACCGGGCGATCTTCATCGGCTTGCTACTGCTGACTCAGGTGCTGTTCTGGATCTGGCCGCCGTGGGCGCCGGTCGCGTGGCCGACGAACGAACTGGTCGAGGGGGATGCGGCGTGGCGCGCCGCGCACCCGGCCCCGCAACGCATGTTGGTGACCACCGGCATCGTTGTCCCGACGAAAGCTGGCATCGGCTTCGGTCCGCTGTCCGCGGTGCTCGACAACTGGCTGCCACTGGTTTGGAAGCTGCTGTTGACGATTCACGCGATCGGCATCACCATCTGGTGCGCCGGCTGGGCGTGGGCGCGGCATCAAAACCGCGCCACGAGCTAAACCCGCTACGCCAACCCGCGCCGCTTCAGCACGGCTTGCGTATCCAACGCGCGACCACGGAACGCCGCGAACATGTCCATCGGCTGCTGCGTCAAGCCGCGCGACAACACCGTGTCGCGGAAGCGTTGACCGTTTTCGCGCGTCATGCCACCGTTCTCCATGCAGTAGGCGAAGCCATCGGCGGCGAGCGCCTCACTCCAAAGATACGCGTAGTAACCGGACGAGTATCCGCCCGCCCAAATGTGCGCGAAGTAGGTGCTGCGGTAGCGCGGCGGCGCCAGCGGGTAGGCGACGTTGGCGGCGTCGAGCGCCTCTTGTTCGAACGCATCGACGTCGGTGATCTTGGTGCCGTGGGGCAGCGAGTGCCAGGCGAGGTCAAGCCATGCCGCTGCGATGTATTCGAGCGACGAGAAGCCCTGGCCGAACTTGCGGGCGCGCTTGATCTTGTCGTTGAGCTCGGTCGGCATGGCTTCGCCGGTTTCGAAGTGCTTGGCGCAACGCTCGAGCACAGCCGGATCGAACGCGAAGTCTTCGTGGAACTGCGACGGATACTCAACGAAGTCACGCGGCACGCTGGTGCCAGCCAGCGTCGGGTATTGCACCTTGCTAAACATGCCGTGCATGCCGTGACCAAACTCGTGGAACATCGTCGTGACTTCGTCAAAGCTGAGCAGGGTCGGCCCTTCGCTCGGCTTCTTGAGGTTCATGACGTTGACGACGACCGGCTTGCTGCCAAGTAGCTCCGACTGGCTAACAAAGCTGCTCATCCACGCGCCACCGCGCTTGCTCGGGCGCGCGTAGTAGTCGGCGTAGAACAGCGCGATCTGCTCGCCACCTTCGTCGAGCACGTCGAACACGCGCACCGTTTCGTGGTAGACGGGCAGGTCGGTGCGCTCGCGCATCGTGATGCCGTAGAGCTGGTTGGCCATGAAGAACATGCCGTCCTGCAGCACGCGCTCAAACTCGAAGAACTGCTTCACCGCCGCTTCATCGAGGTCGTACTGCGCCTTGCGAACTTGCTCCGCAGCCCATGCCCAATCCCACGCTTCGAGCTTGGTGCCGACGGCTACCTGGTCGAGGTGCTTCTGCAGTTCCTTGGCTTCCGCCATGGTCTTCTCGACGATGGTGGGTGTCATGCTGCCCATCATTGCTTCGACGGCGGCGGGCGTGCCCGAGGTCTCGTCATCGAGAACGTAGTGAGAGTGCGTTTCGTAGCCGAGCAGTTGGGCGCGTTCGGCGCGCAGCGTGCTTAGCTCGAGCACGATCTCCTTGGTGTCGTTGTCGTTGCCTTGGTTGCAGCGAGCAATCGACGCCTCGTAAACCCGCTTGCGCGTGTCGCGGTTGTTGAGCGACGACAAGATGCCTTGTGACGTCGGCAGCTGCAGCGTGATCAAGAACTTGCCCTCGTGCCCCGCTTCCTTCGCCGCATCCGCGGCCGAAGAGATGTCGCTGTCACTGAGGCCGTCGAGTTCATCTTTAGTGTCGATGACCACCGCAAGCGCCTTGGTGTCGGCTAGCAGTCGCTGTTGGAACTTCGGCGTCAGCTTCGAAGCCTGCTCATTGAGTTCGCGAATGCGTTGCTGCTTGTCATCGTCGAGCAGGGCACCGGCGCGCACGAACGACACGTGCGTGCGTTCGGTCAGTTGTTGCTGCTCGGGATCGAGCCCATATCGGTCGGCATGAATCGCCTGCACGCGCGCAAACAGTTGGCGGTTGAGGCAGATCGCATCGCGATGCGCGGCCAGCTTCGGCGCGATCTCCGCTTGGATCTTCTGCAGCCCATCGGTGACCGTCGAGCCCGTCAGGTTGAAGAACACATAGGCAACGCGCTCCAGCACGTCGCCAGTCTTCTCCATCGCCTCAATCGTATTGGCGAACGTCGGCGCCTCACTCTGCGTCGCAATCGCTTCGATCTCGGCGATGTTGAGTTCCATGCCAGCCTCAAACGCAGGCACGTAGTGATCTTCAGTGATCTTGTCGAACGGCGGCGCCTGCAGCGGCAGCGTGCTGGGGGAGGAGAACGGGTTGTCGGCTTTCAGTCCGGCAGTCGCATTTGACATGCCGCTAGTATCGGCAATTCAGCCGCTGGACCCTGGCTAGAACCTGGGCTTTTGCACGGATCTGCCCCAGGAAACCTCACCGGTCTCCGCACTTCGGTGCGGTCTCGCCGCGGCACGGTGCCTGGCACCGTACCGGTCACTGGGTCACCAGCTGACTAGCGTTTCTGACAGTCTGTTGGTTAGGCGTAGGCTCGCGATGTCGATGCCTTGCACATAGACCGTGGCCCCGACGAGTGCGGGTGTGTTCGGCAAGGGCGTGGTGATCTCGACCGTGTTGCCGGTGGTCGGCGGGCCGAGTAGCGCGAAGCTGCTTAACCCTGGCAGGCCGAGGCCCAGCGTGCCGTAGGGCGGTAATGGCGTGATGGCTGATTGTGGCGAAATCCATAGGGCACAGCCAAGCGGCGCACCGTGCGCCTTCAGTTGGTAGTCGTAGCCAATACGTGCCGGGTAGGGCGCGGTCAGTTGGCGCGTCATGTTCACGAAGATCTTGCTGCGCGGACCGTCGCTCGCGTCCTTCGAATCGTTGATGGCGATCAGGTCGAGGTCGTCGTCGAGGTCCAAGTCCGCAAGGAGAATTTGTCGGGTGTCCTCTTCTTCGTAGGCGATGGCGTCGCTGGTATTCCACTGAGGACCACCTGTGTTGCCATACAGCAGGTCTTGAGGCCGCCCGGAATCGCCGTTGCCCCAGAGGATGTCGGTGTCGCCATCGTTGTCGGCGTCAAAGACAGCTACAGACCATGTGGCAAGAAGGTTGGTCCCTTGGGCCTGGGAGATGCTGAAGTTGCCATTGCCATCATTGATGCCGATGGCATTGGGTGGGTCGTCGTTGTTGGGGCAGATCGCTGGGCACCGTGAGCCAATCGCTAGGTCCAGATCACCGTCGCCATCGAGGTCCGCCAACGCCGGTTTGGTCCTGCCGAACCAGCCTGGGATGACCTGCGTTGTGAAGGATCCTCCCTGATTGATGTGGGCGTGGTAGTTGCCCACGACATCGAGGTCGCCGTCGTTGTCGATGTCACCAATCGCAATGCCATCCATGTCCGTCGGTCCGCCAAGCAGGTTGCTGGCGTCAACGAATGAACCGTTGCCTTGCCCTAGCAGCAAGCCGTCCATTGGTAGCGGGCCGGTGCTGTAGTCCGCGCCGGTGGCTACGAACAAATCGAGTATGCCATCGCCGTCAAGGTCGGCAAGCTCGCAGTCTGTCGCCTCGTAAAAGGTCTGCAGCAAGTTGACTTGATATGGACCGTGCCAGGCGACGAACGTGCCGTTGCCGGTGTTTCGCAAGGTCCAAACCTGGCCTAGTCGTTCGACCAAGACGCAGTCTAGGTCGCCGTCGCCATCGAGATCTCCAAGGGCCGGTCGGCCAGTCGCTGGGAACGCTTGGGTTTGATTCGTGAACGTCGCATCCCCATTGTTGAGCATCGCGATGCCGTTGCCTTCTGCGAGCACGATATCTGGGAAGTCGTCGTTGTTGATGTCTCCGACGGCCGCAAACGCGAGCTGGCTGCGACCGGGGATGTCCCTGCGAGTGGTGTCCTGAAGTGTGCCCGTACCATCGTTCCACAGCAGTTTGGTTTCGATGCCGTGCTTGTTGCTCAAGTTGAAGGCCGGTGGATAGCTTTGGCTTGTCTCGGAACCACCTTGGATTAAGTCGTTGTCGCCATCGCTGTCCATGTCAGCAATTGCGAGTGCCGTGGTGCATCGGTTGCGGGCATCAAAGGCTGACGCATTTTGAACGAAGTTGCTTCCGGTGCGTTGCAGCAAGCGCCCCCCGACGCGTTCTCCAAGCACGATGTCGGCTAGCCCATCGCCGTTGATGTCACCGGTTGCAATCGACCAGACATCGGTAACTGGTGGGCCCAGTAGAGCGCTTGCATCGGCGTACGTGCCGTTGCTATTGCTCTTCAGAAGAAGTGTCGGGTTCGTTTGGTGGCCGATGACGATGTCGCTGTCCAGGTCGCCATCGAGGTCTATCGTCGCAACGGTTGTACCGGCGGTCGCGCTCGCTGGCAGGCTACCGCTGGCGGCGTGCTGCATGATCCCGGTCTGGTTGATCAGTAGTTCGATTGCGCTAGACCCCACGACGACTAGGTCGGGGTTGCCATCGTTGTTGGCATCGACGACGGCGAGCGCGACAGCGGGTGCCAGCGTAGGCATGCGCGCGAGGGTGTCATCGACGAAGCTCAGGTTGCCAAGGTTGCGCCAGAACTTGCCATTGGGAATCGTGATGATGTCTGGCAAGCCGTCGCCAGTGAAGTCGGCAATCGCCGCCCGCTCGGCGCTGCCGAAAATGAACTGCGGTTGCGACGTCAGATTGCCCAGTCCATCGTTGGCGAGAAGGCCGTGCCCATGAACTAGATCTTGGTCGCCGTCGTTGTCGAAATCCTCAACGCCAAGCACATACGGATACGTGCGCGCAGAAACGTGCCAGCGGCCATTGCCGTCGCCTGTTAGCACAGTGAACGGGTTTGTAGATTGTTCGCCATTGGCGGCGACAATGTCAGGCACGCCATCCCCGTTCATGTCTCGCACCCACAGCCTCTTCATCTCTATGCATTCGAACGGCAGCGGCGAGCGGTCGGCTTCTACGAATAGCTGTGCTGCGAGCGTTGTCGGCAGTGAGCAGGCAAGGGCTATGGCTGTGAAGGCGTGAGAGATCTGTTGCATGGTTCCCCTAGTGACATGAGCCCTGCAGCGACTTCTGGGCGCTCGCGTCTGGCGCAAGTATAGGGGGTTAAGTGCGAGCCGGTAGGGGGGGCTTTGGCTGGCTGCCCTCTACTTGACTTCGCGGCCGAGAAGCACGTCTTCGTAGGCAAACAGCGAAGGTGCTCCGCCGGTGTGCAGGAACAGCACGTTCTCATGCTTGCCGATCGTGCCGTCGCGGATCATGCCGATCATGCCGGCCATGATCTTGCCGGTGTAGACCGGGTCGAGCAGGATGCCTTCGGTGCGCGCTAGTAGCTGCACCGCTTCGACCATGGTGTCGTTGGGCACGCTGTACTTCGGTTGCCAATAGCCGCCGACACACTGCACCTTGTCTGTGGGAATGGTCACGCCGAGTTCGAGCAGGTCGCACACAGCTTGCGCTTCGCGTTGCACCAACGGCGCCTGATCCTCAGGGTCGCGACTCACGCCGACACCGGTCAGCTGGATGTCGATGCTGTTGGCGAAGAAGCCGGCGACCATGCCGCCGTGCGTTCCCGAACTGCCAGAGCCGAGCACAACGCGGTCGATTTCGAGGTCTTGTTCAAACAGTTGCTGCTGCAGTTCCTGCGCGCACGCAACGTAGCCAAGCCCGCCTAGCGCGTTCGAACCGCCGCCTGGAATCACATAGCCCTTGCGGCCTTCGGCCTCGACCGCGTGTTGGACCTTCTGCATCTCGGCGGCCATGTCGCTGCCACCCGGAACCACGGTGATCGACTCGATACCCATCAACTGGAACAAGAAGTTGTTGCCGCTGTGGCGCTCGTCGTAGCTGCCGGGAATGCGTTCTTCGATCACGAAGCGGCACTTCAGCCCTTCCTTGGCCGCGGCGGACAGCGTGATGCGGCAGTGATTGGATTGGGGCGCGCCGCAGGTGATCAACGTGTCGCAACCACTGGCCAAGGCATCGGCGACCAAGAACTCCAACTTGCGCGTCTTGTTGCCGCCAGGCGTCAAGCCAAGCTGGTCATCGCGTTTGACCCAAAGCTTCGGGCCACCGAGCGCCTTGGTTAAGTTCGGCATGAACTCGATCGGCGTCGGACCGTGGGTGTAGCGACGGCGAGGAAAGCGGGAGAGGTCGACCAAGTGTGGAGTGGGAGGGTTGGAGGTTGGGCTCGCGAGGGAGAGAAACAGATGCTACTCACGCATCGTGAAACGGACCAAGCTCGCAAGGCATGGTTCGAAGCTGAGCGTAGACGTTCTTGATGCCAAGGAACCTGGTTGTTGCGGTATTGCTCGTGGGTCTGGGCGTCGCTCATGGGAGCGTTTGCGGAAGAGGGGCCGAAGCTCTCAGCGCCGGTATCTGAGCAGACGCAGGTAGCGCACACTGTCTATCTTGTTCGCTAGCGACTCAGCGCCCAACGGAACGCAGCCTTCTTTGCCGCCCGGAAGATCGTGTCGTGCTTCTCTTCTGGACGCGGCTCGTACACCCAGTGCAACGTGCTCGGCGCATTCTGTTCGAGCTTGCGGGCCAGTTCGGCTACATGCGGCGCGATGTCGGTCTCGTCCGCGTTCGTCAGATACAGGCGCATGTTGTGGGCAATCGCGCTGACCATGTTTTCCTGCGCGTTGCGAACCAGCGATTGGTTGTTCCACCACAGGCTTGGGCTCACCGCGATGTAGCGATCGAACAACTTTGGCTCGAGCATCATCGTCTCGATGACGAACAGGCCAGCTAGCGATTCGCCGACGATCGCGCGCTCTTCATTGCAGCGATAGCGCCGTTCGATGTCGGGGATCAACTCGTCACGAATGAACGCACGGAACTTGGCCGAGCCGCCAACCTCTGGCGCGATCTTGCGATCCTCGGCGACGCGTGTGGGCCCGGTCAGGTCACGTTTCCGCTTGGTGTTCTCGATGCCGACGACCAGCATCGGCGGAATCGTGCGCACTTCGATCAGCGCCTCGATGGTCGCCACAATGTGCGGGAAGTCTTCGCCGATGCCGCCATCGGGCATGTAGAGCACCGGGAAGCGCTGCGTCGGATCCTTGTCGTAAACCTTCGGCGTGTAGACCGAGATGCGCCGCTCTTCGCCGAACACGGTCGAGTCGATCGTTAGGATCTCATGCTCGGGAATCGGGTCCCTCGGCGCCGTGCCGCAACTTGCGAGTGCGAGCAGCAATGAGGCGGCGAGAATGGAGCGGCGTTGCGGGGCGGTGATCACGGCCACAGGGTAGGTGGTGGCGGGTCTACAGTAGCCTCAAGAACTGCGTGATCTCGCGTGGCCGTTCGGCGCCTGGCTTGTCTAGCGTCACAAGGATGACCAGGCGAGGCAGTGCCGCGACATGGTCTATACGCAGTGCGAAGCGCCCTCCCGCTTCGATCGTGACAGGCGCACGGATTCGCTGTTCGGTGTTCGGCGTCTCGCCGACGATGCGTTCTGACTCGGCAAACTTGCCATCGCGATTTGCATCGAGCCACAGCGTGGTGTGTCCCGACTGCGTCTTCTTCGTGATCTCGAGCTTGCCCGAACTCGGCGCCACCAACGTTGCTTCAAGCAGCTGCTGTTTGACGATCGCGTGGTCCAGCGTGCCACGCAGCATCGGTAATTAGTAGCGAGCCGTGCTGCGATCTGCAGCGAACTCGCGGCTCAGCTCGCGAGCTTCGACAGGTCTGCGATGCGGTTCATCATCGTGTGCAGTTCGCGCAGCAACGCGTATCGATTGGCACGCAGCGCCGGGTCTTCGGCGTTGACCATGACCTTGTCAAAGAACGCATCGACCGGTCCCTTCAACGCAGCACAGGCAGCCAGCGCCGCTTCGTAGTTGCCCGACTCAAAGTCCGGCCCAGCACTCGCGGCGACCTTGGTCAGTTCGCTGTGCAGCGCCTTCTCCTGATCGTCTTGCAGCAGGCTCGTGTCGATGCTGCCACTAGCCGTGTCTTCACTCTTCTTTAGGATGTTGCCAATGCGCTTGTTGGCCGCGGCGAGCGACTCCGCTTCCGGCAACTTCGAGAACGCGCGAACCGCTGCCAGTCGCGCATGCACGTCCGCCAAGCGCTGTGGTCGCAAGCTAACGACCGCGTCGATCTCTTGCGGCGTGTAGCCCTGATCCTTCAACGAAGTCGCGAGACGATCGAAGCAGAAGCTTTGCAGCTTGTCGCTAGGATCCTCAATCTTGTCGCCAAACACCTTTATCGCGGCAGCGATCAGTTGATCCAGCTGCAGGGGCAGTTCGCGTTCGACCAACATGCGGATCGTGCCCAGCGCATGGCGGCGCAGCGCGAACGGGTCCTTGTCGCCGGTCGGTACCTGGCCAATGCCAAACAGGCCAACCAACGTCTCGAGCTTGTCCGCCATCGCAACCGCAACGCCCACCGAATCACGCGGCAGCTCGTCGCCAGCGAAGCGCGGCTTGTAGTGATCTTCGATCGCTTCGGCGATGGCTTCCGGCTCGCCATCGTGGCGTGCGTAGTAGCCGCCCATGATGCCCTGCAGCTCAGGGAACTCGCCGACCATCTCGGTCAGCAAGTCGGCCTTCGCCAGCTGTGCCGCGCGATCCGCCAGCGAAGCCATCGCTTCGCCACCGAGCAAGTTGCCAATCGCCTTGGCCAACTCTCGCACGCGCAGAACGCGTTCGCCCTGGGTGCCAAGTTGGTTGTGGTAGACGACCTTGTCCAAGCCAACGATTCGCTCTTCGAGCGTCTTCTTCTTGTCGGTCTCAAAGAAGAACTTCGCATCGGCCAACCGCGGTCGCACCACGCGCTCATTGCCACCAATGACTTCGCTCGGGTCATCCGGCGTGATGTTGCTGACGAGCAAGAACTTATTGGTCAACTTGCCACAGCCATCCAGCAGCGGAAAGTACTTCTGGTTGAGCTTCATCGTCAGGATGAGGCACTCCGGCGGCACTTCGAGATACTCCTCTTCAAACGAACACAGCAGCACGTTTGGTCGTTCGACCAGCGAGGTGACTTCATCGAGCAACTCTTCGTCCTCGATCGGCGTCAGCCCTTCGGCCTGCGACTTCGCCGCCAGCTGCCGCACAATCTCTGCGCGCCGTTCGCTATACGAAGCGATCACGGCACCGTCGTTCGCCAACTGCTCGGCATACCCGTCCGCGTCGCCAATCACCATCGTCTCGGCCTTGGCCTCAAAGCGATGGCCCTGCGTCACATTGCTCGAGCGCACCCCAAGTGCCGCAACATCGATGACGTCGCCACCATGCAAAGCCATCAAGCGATGCACCGGCCGCACGAACTTGATGTTGCTCCAGCCATCGGCCTGCTGGTAGGTCATGACCTTGGGGATCGGCAGCTTCGCGATCGTCGCATCGAGCGCCGTCTGCAGCCCCACCGCCAACTCCGCGCCGGGCTCCATGCGATCGAGCCACAGCGTGTCGTTTTTGCCATCGCTCTTCTTGGTCAGCGTCGGCACAACACTCTCATCCAGGCCAAGCGCCGACAGCTTCTTCTTAAGCGGCATCGTCGCATTGCCATCGCCATCGAGCCCGACCTTGACCGGCACGAGTTTGACTTCGACCCGCTGATCGGCCGCGCGCTCGGCAACGTCCTGCACCAGCACCGCCAACCGTCGCGGCGTAGCAAACGTAGTGACGCCACTATCCGCACCCGTCAGCCCTTGCTCCCGCAAGCTAGACACCAGCACAGATCCGAACGCCTCCCCAAGCCGCTTCAGCGACTTCGGCGGCAGTTCTTCGACGAACAGTTCAACGAGCAGGCTCTTCGTGGTCATTCGGCCGAAGATCCTAAGGCGTGGGGGAGCGGGGGCCAGAGGCAACGGTGCTTCTAGCCGGTGTCGCACCCCCGCAGCCGCCAGTTTTCGCGTTTTGTCTGTCACCGTGGGCGATTCCGGCTCCCAAGTAAGGCATGAGTCAATCTCCACTCCTGGCCCAGCTGGCGACCGAAGTGCGTCGGCGTGGCTACAGCCCGCGAACCGAGGAAGCCTACTCCGCCTGGGTTCGTCGCTTCATCGTTCATCAAGGCATGCGTCACCCGAGCGACCTTGGCCCCCAAGAAGTCGCCGCATTCCTCACCCATCTTGCCGTCAAGGAGCGCGTCGCGGCGAGCACCCAGAAGCAGGCACTAGCGGCGGTGCTCTTTCTCTACCGCAACGTTCTCAACATGGACATGCCGTGGCTGCACGACATGGTGCGCGTCCAGCGGCCCCCAAAGTTGCCCGTAGTATTGGATCGCAGAGAGGTCTCGGCAGTGCTCTCACACCTGACCGGTATGCCAGCCCTGGTCGCCAGCCTGCTCTACGGCTCCGGCCTCCGCCTGATGGAAGCCCTACAGCTGCGCATCAAGGACATCGACTTCCTGCGCTCATCGATCACCGTTCGCTCTGGCAAAGGCAACCGCGACCGCCAGGCCCTCCTCCCGGCACCGGCCGCCGCCGCCCTCCAGCGCCAACGCGATCAAGTCCAACGCCAACATCGTCAAGACCTAGCCGCGGGATCCGGCTACGTCGCTCTCCCCGACCAGCTCCACAGAAAGCTGCCAAGCGCCCCCCGCGACTTCGCTTGGCAATGGTTCTTCCCCGCCACCCGCACCTACCACCACCCCGAAACCAACCAACGCCGCCGCCACCACTTCCACGAAACCGCAATCCAAAAAGCAGTCCGCGAAGCCGTACTCCGTTCCGGCCTAACCAAGCGAGCCACCTGTCACACCTTCCGCCATTCCTTCGCCACCCACCTCCTAGAGTCGGGTCACGACATCCGCACCATCCAAAAACTGCTAGGCCACCGCGACGTGCGAACCACGATGATCTACACGCACGTTCTCAATCGCGGGCCACATGGTGTGCGCAGTCCGCTGGAGGGGCTGGATGGGCTGGATGGGCTACCGGGGTTGGGTGGGTCTGTCGAACCGCCGGCTGATGCTGAGGGGTGAGGTCGGGAGCCTGGGGCAGGGCGG
>JBNMNW010000151.1:0-13367 GCA_051278165.1 Planctomycetota bacterium
GTTCTGCGTGACGTCTAGGTTCTGCGTGACGTCTAGGTTCTGCGTGACGTCTAGGTTCTACTGGGCCGCCTAGAGATTGGTCGGCCAGAGTCTGGGCGCCAGAGTCTTGGCGCCGGGATCTGGGCAGCAGGGCTCACGCCTTCGGGTTCTAGGCTGGCCGTGGCGTAGATATCCTAAAGGTCTAGGCATGCGAAGGCGGCGTTTTGGCTGCGAGAGGTGGCGCCTTTCTAGGCGCCCCTCGCAATGGCGCACGACCGACTATTATGGCGTGCGTACGGTCGTTACCGGACACGTCGCCAGGCGCACGATCTTCTCGGCAGTGCTGCCAAGCAGCGCATGGGTGATGCCGGTGTGTCCGTGCGTGCCGAGCACAATCATGTCTGCTGATTCGTCTTTGGCGCACGCGAGCGTGGCGACGTGCGCCTCCCCGTGACCAACATGCGTTCGCACTTTGACGTTGGGTAGGGACTCTTTGAGCTTCTCGATGCGCTTGTCCAGGGTCTCATTGGCGCGCGTCTCGAGCTCTTCTTGGATGTGGTGAAGCGAGGCGGACATGCCAAAGCTGCGCATTGGGTAGTCCATATCGGGGATGACGTGTAGCAACACGAGTTCGGCCCCAAATGACTCGGCCATCGTCGCTGCGTAGTCGACGGCGCGGGACGAAGTGGGGGAGAAGTCAGTCGGGCAGACGATGCGTGCAAGCTTGATCATTTGGCTCCAATAGTCGGATGCTAAAGCGAAGAGCGAATCGAGTTCTTCCGCAAGACCGCAGTTCTGCTGACAAACGGATATCGACACGCCTTCGCATTCGCGATTCACTGCTTACATGGACCTTGAGCCTGAAGGAGTTGTGCCGCCGGACACGGATGTCGCGGTCGGCAACGATCCGGCGGTCCGGGATATTGAGCGCTTGCTGGAGTCCGGCAAGATCGAAGCAGGGCTGCGTGCCATTGATGATGCGATGGCGGCCGGTCGTGGCAATGCGGCCGATCTGACGTTCTTACGGGGCGATGCATGCCTCGGACTGGGGCGTGCTCGCGAGGCGGAGCGCGAGTTCCGGACGGTGCTGCAAGGCGATCCGGATTGCCCTTCGTCGCGGTGCTGGCTGGCCATGTGCCTGTATTTGCAGTGGCGGTTTGAAGAGGCTGAGGAGGCGGTTGCGGCGGCCCGTGCGCTGCCGGATGCGTTGGTCGATGCCGATGTCGTCGCCGGCTGCCTGTTCGAGCGTCGCGGCAGCTACCGCCAGGCGGATGGGTTGTTCGAGCGCGCCGCAACTGCTTCGCCCGACAAATACTCGGTGCCGGTGCGCTTGACCCGCGACGAATTTGATCACGAAGTGCAGGAAGCGGTTCGCATGCTGCCTGATCAGTTTCAGCAATATCTTGAGCGTGTCCGAGTGGTTGTCCAAGAGGTGCCGGACGAAGCGTTCGGTCGCGCCGAGGCGCCGGTTGATGGAGAGCCGCTTGGTCCCGACATGCTCGGGCTCTTTGAGGGCGTGCCGCTCGCCGACGAACAGCAGGACTTGGCTGGGCCGCAGGGCGTCGCGTCGGTAAAGCCGGCTACGATCTACCTGTTCCAGCGCAATCTCGAACGCATGGCCACCGGCCGCGAAGATCTTGTTGAGCAGATCCGTGTCACGATGTGGCACGAGTTGGGTCATTACCTTGGTTTCGACGAAGACGACATGGAGCGCCTTGGTCTTGAGTGAGCCAAGGTGCGTTGGCGGCGAGCGGTAGTCGTTGCTGCGGCTGCTAGCGGGCTTCTGCGCGAACGGTATTGCTGAGCATCGTCATCATCTTGCGGACTTGATCGTAGTCCTCGTGCTTCAGTCGGAACCACGTGTTGACCAGCCAGCCGCGATCGATCCCCTTGGTCGGTTCGCCGGCGTCAGGTAGCGAATACTCGTAGATCGCATCGCCGCACGCCTGCCACGCGGCGTCCAGGCCACGATGGCCGCGATAGCGCCCATCGCGATCTGGTCGAATCTGGATCGAGCCACACGCGTATTTGCGTGACGGTTGCTGCTCGCTCGGCTTGCCAGTGACCGCCAGTGCCCATTCGCGATAGACGTCAAATTCGTTGGCCACGCGATACATGTCCCAGATCTTCTCGCCGGCAGGCCGCGCGCCAATCTCGCCGAACTTCAGTCCCTTCGGGCCAAAGAACCACTCCATGTGCGTCGCGCAGTTGCGTAGTCCGAGCGCTTTGGTAACGCGCTGGTTCATCTCGCGCAGTTCTTTGTAGCCATCGGAATCGAGTCGGTTGCTGACCACGATCTGTGGCGAGACTCGCCGATCTACCGTCGCCTCTAGGCAGCCGGGGTAGTAGTGCGATATGAACTCATGGCGCGTGCCGTCGTCATCGCAGATCGAGTCGAAGAATCCTTCGTGCCCTTCGATGAACTCTTCCAACGCGATGCCGCGCTGCGCCGATGGCTTCAGCTTGGCGAGCGCCGCATCTAGGTCCGCTTGGTGCTCGCATCGATACGTCGCCAGGGACCCAAAGCCGTCGAGCGGCTTCGCGATCAGCGGGTAGCCGCTACGTGCCGCGAAGGCATAGGCCTCGTCCGTGCTGGCGACCGACTCCGACATGGCGCACGGCACATCGTGCTTGCGCAGAAACGCCTTCATCGCGACCTTGTCGCGGCACAGTTTGGCTGTCTTCAACGACATGCCGGGCACGTTCAGGTGTTCACGCAATGCTGCCGCCGGATCGACGAGCGGTTCATCGATCGTCTCGATGTAGTCGAAGCTCGGCTTGGCCAGTTTCTCAGCCGCCGCCTTCATCGACTTCATGTCGAGCACGTTCGGGCACGACTGGTAGTCGTCGAGCAGCGCCTTGACCGCCTTCGACAGCTTCTCTCTGCCGGCGGGGCCAATGGCGGACACGCGCGCGCCAAGATCTTTGAGTCCACGGATGAACTCATGGTTGTAGATGTGGGTGTCGGGCGACAAAAACAGGACGTGCATGGGCAAATCCAGCCTAGCTGGCAAGAGTCCCCAGCACCACGTAGCTTTGTTGGTACGGTGCCAGGCCCAGAAACAACGCATTCGAAGCTGGCGAGGTAGAATGAGTTGTTTCTGTGCATGGCACCGTACTAGTAAGAAACATGCGTCGTTCTTGACGGTCCGACGTCCTCACTAGCATGACGAACCAAGACTCCAACCCCTTGCCGGACGCCGATACCATTCGGGCCAGAGTGCGGACCGATTACGCCCGCGTTGCCGAAACTGCTGTGTCGTCGGATGATTCCGGTGGTACGGCCGGTTGCTGCGCCCCTGGAGAGCGCGACAGCCGCACGGTTTCGCGCGAGCTTGGCTACTCCGAAGAAGAGCTGGATGCCGCGCCCGCCGGCGCCAATCTTGGCTTGGGCTGCGGCAATCCGCAGGCGATTGCTTCGTTGCAAGTCGGCGAGAGTGTGCTCGACCTCGGCTCCGGTGCTGGCTTCGATGCGTTTTTGGCAGCGCGGCGTGTTGGCGAGAATGGTCGGGTTGTCGGCGTCGATATGACCCACGAAATGATCGCGAAGGCGCGCAGTAACAAGGTCAAGCTCGGCCTGATGCAGACTGAGTTTCGGCTTGGTGAGATCGAGGCCCTGCCGGTTGGCGACGCGACGGTCGACGTCATCATTTCGAACTGCGTGATCAATCTGTCACCTGAGAAGCCGCGCGTGTTCGCGGAGGCGATGCGGGTGCTGCGGCCTGGTGGGCGCCTGGCGATCAGTGATGTTGTGTTGACGGCAGACTTGCCCGATGCGGTTCGTGACGACCTTGCCAATCTGACCGCGTGTGTCAGTGGCGCCGCCACGATTGAGGAGTTGCAGTCGACGTTGCGCGACGCAGGCTTTGTCGAGATTGCGATCGAGCCAGTCGATGCGAGCAAGCAGTTCATCAAGGATTGGGTGCCGGGTAGCGACGCGAGTGCTTTTGCCGTGTCCGCATCGATCACCGCCAAGAAGCCGGGTGGCTGCTGCTAGTCAGGTCTGCTGCTCGGTATAAAAAACGGTGAACGCATGACTTCTACCGAGGAACTCTGGCGCACCTTTCGCTCACCGCTGCATCGCTTCGTGCGGGCGCGCGTTCGCAACGAGGCGGATGCGGAAGACGTGCTCAGCGATGTGTTCTTGAAGCTGCATGAGCATTCTGCAGACCTCGACAGCGTTACCGATCCGCGTGCTTGGCTCTACCGAACGACCCGCAACGCGGTCATTGATTACTACCGTCGCAAGACGACTAGCGAACCCACGGCAGACCTCTACGACCTTCCGGCGCAGTTGCCGGATACTCATGAGAAGGAGCTCGCCCAGTGTGTTGCGCGGTTGATGGAGAGTCTGCAGGAGAAGGATCGCGAGGCCCTGCAGTTGATTGGTCAAGGCATGAGCCAGGAAGAGCTGGCGCGGCGCGAAGGCTTGAGTCCGACGGGCGCGCGTTCCCGGGTGCAGCGTGCGCGTGCGCGGTTGGGAGAAGCGTTCCGGGCGTGTTGCCGCCTGGAGTTTGATGGCGCCGGCAAGGTCATCGATTGGTACAAGCGGCAGCCGGGCGAGCCGGGCGGCCCTGACTGCTGATTGCTTTCTGGGCCGCTTCGGGCGCGATTGAGGCGTGCTAGCGCCAAGCGGTCGTCGCAAGCTCGATCCGCAGCAGCAAGCTGTCGGCGGTCACGAACAGCGTGCGGCCATCTTCCCCGAACACGCAGTTGCTCGTCGCTTCGCCCGTCATCAGCGTGCCTAAGTGCTTGCCTGCCGGCGTCAGCACGAGCACGCCGCCGGGGCCGGTCGCGAACAGGTTGCCATGCACGTCGATCTTCAAGCCGTCGGGCAGGCCTTTGCGATCGCCGACCATCGAGGTCGCATCGAACAGCACGCGACCTTCACCAAGGTCTCCATCTGGCCTGACCGGGAACGCCATCCAGATCGCGCGCTTTGGATCCGAGTTCGCAACGTAGAGCGTCTGGTAATCGGGCGAGAATGCGATGCCGTTGGGGCGCGACATCTCCTTCGTCAGCAGCGTGACAGTGCCATCGGGAGTCGCGCGGTAGACGCCTTGGAAGTCGATCTCCTTGTTCGGATCCTGCGCCTTGCGCGTCAACCCATACGGCGGGTCGGTGAAGTAGAGGTCGCCGTTCTTATGGAAGGTCGCGTCGTTCGGGCTGTTGAGCCGCTTGCCGTTGAAGGTCTTGGCCAGCGCCGTGTAATCAGCCTTCGGCGCGGATAGCGGCGCATTCATGCGGCCGACTTGTCGCTCGCCGTGTTGACACAGCACGAGTCGTCCCTGCTGGTCGAGCAGCAGGCCGTTCGCACCTGGTTCATCGGGAGCGATATGATTCGGCCGCGGGATCGGCCCGAGATAGCCGCTCTGCTGCAGATAGACGCTCACGCCGGCGCCCCGCTGCCACTTCATCGTGCGGTTCGGTGGGATGTCAGAGAACAGCACGTAGCCGCCATCCTCCGGAATCCACACCGGCCCTTCCGACCACGCAAAGCCTTCGGCGATCACTTCAAGCTGAGTGTTGCTCGGCACCAAGGCATCGAGGGCCGGGTCGAGTCGTTCGATATGGCCAACGTGGCGAAGCACCTGATGCGAACCGCTATCCGGCAAGTTGCAGCCAGCCACCGGCAGCACGAGCAGAAGCACAAGCCAATCGAATCGTTGCATGGAGATCGTCGTTCGTCCGGACCAGGGGCAAGTTCCAAACCTGTGGTTTGAACCGGGTACAGTACACAGGAAATCTGCGTACTGTACCCGGTTCAGACCACAGGTTAGGTGCGGGTGACTACCTTGCCGGCTTGGACTTTTAGTAGCAGGGTGATGGGGCCGTCGTTGCTGAGTTCGACGTTCATGTCGGCGGCGAACTGTCCTGTTGCTACGGTTAGTCCGGCGGTTCGTAGGTTGGTGATGACGCGTTCGTAGAGGGTGTTTGCTAGCTCGGGTGGGGCCGCTGCCGTGAAGTCTGGGCGGTTGCCGTGGCGTAGTTCGGCTGCGAGTGTGAATTGGCTGACTACCAGGCAACTGCCGCCGATGTCTTCGACTGATAGGTCGGTCGGCTTTTTGTCGGGGAAGATCCGCAGGTTGCGAACCTTGCGTGCGGTTTCGTCGGCATCCTGCTCGCCGTCGCCTGCTTCGACGCCGACGAACAGTAACAGTCCCTTCTCAATGCTGCCGACGCACTCGCCGTCGACGAGCACGCGTGCATAGTGGACGCGTTGCACCACAGTGATCACGCGTGCAGCCTAAGTGGTCACCGTGGGCTCGCCAGTCTTATGCGGTGCGCACACTGATCTTCGCTGGCTTGGCTTCGGCGCGCTTGGGCACCGTGACCGTCAAAACACCCGCTTGATAGACCGCTTCGACACCATCGCTGGCAGCCGTTACTGGCAGCGAGATGGCGCGCGAGTATTGGCCATAGCGGTGCTCGAGGCGGTGCCAGCGAGTTTCCTTGTCGTCCTTGTCGCGGGTGTCCCGCCGCTCGGCGGTGACCGTCAGCGTCGCGTCTTGCAACTCGACCTGAATGTCCTTGTCGGTGACGCCCGGCAGATCGAACGCGAGCACGAAGGCTTGGTCCGTCTCGCTGACGTTGAGCCGCGGCGAGTGGCGCCGGGCGGTTTCGCTATCGCTAGTCTCGGCGAGCGAGTCGCCAAAGAACTGGCTGAACAGGCTGCGGATGGGGTCGCGGGTCTGGGGAGCGCTGCATTGATTCTTGAGCATCATGGTCAGCCCGTTTGGGGCGCATGCTCACAGGACCCAAGAGCTTATCTTGCGAGTGCCATAGTGGCAGCTATTGCGTAAGATACTTGTTTTCAAAGTGAAGCGTCGATTGTTGAGTGTTCGACCCAGGGCAGTAAAATGTCATTATGGCGCTATGAGTCAATTTGACAGTCTTACTCATCAGTCCCGTTAGCGCCTTCGGGATCAGCAGCACCGTCAGGATTAGCACCGTCAGACTCTTCCTGGCTCTGTGGTTCCTCGGCGGCTTCAGACCCCTCGAACCGACGCCACACCTGGTCGCGGTTGAGTCGCTCCAGTGCTTCGCGCGCGACCTGCCGCGTGTCCTCTTCGGCCCACGCGTTTCTGGTGGCGAGGCTCCCGAGCACCGCGGCGCGCATCACGCGTTGTTCGCTGTCGGTCATCGGTTGCACGATCCACTGGATCAGCAAGCCGGCAACGCTGTCGAGGCTACCTACCGCTTCGAGGTGGCGCCGCGCCCTTGCGACGGCCTTGAACGACTTCTTGTAGCTCTTGCCTGGCAGGTCTGAAAACTGCTCGGCGATGTCGTGCAAGCGCTGCACGGATTGCAGCAATGCTTGGATCTGTGCGATCGGCAACTCGATGCTCGTTTCGTTGATCTGAGCGCGCAGTTGCGTGATCGCAACGGCGAGGCGCGCCGGTGCTTCGTGCAGCAGCTGCTTGTTGGCTAGTTCGCACTCTGGGTTGACCGCGGTGAGATCCTGTTCGAGCTGCTGTTGCCCAGACTGGTGTTCTTCACTGAGGAACCACTCCTGCAGGCGCTGCGAAGTCGTGTCGCGCATGCTGAGAATCCAAGCACCGGTCTCGCGCCCGCTGTCCGCCATTGGCGTTGGCAAAGCCGCGAGATGCACTTCGAGATTCGCGACCAGCATGTCCATGTCTGCGAGTTCGGCGATGCGGCGGTGCACGGTCTGCAGGTGCGCCTGCATGCGATTGGCGGTGTCGGTTGGCCACAGTTCCGCGAAGCCATATATCAAGCTGTCGATGCTGTGGTGCAGGCACTGTAGCCCGTAGAGCTGTTCGACAGATTGCGTACTGCGTACTGCCGTGGCCTTCTGAATCTCTGCATGCAGCGCCCGCAGGTGAGAAGGGATCGACTTCGAAATGAGCGCTAACGCCCGATCTTCGGCACTGTCTTCCGCCGGCAGTTCCATGCCGAGCAGGGCTGCGGCGTAGCTCGGCTTGTCCTGTGCTGCGAAATCGACGGGCAGGCTGTCACGCAGCTTGTTGGCGAGTTGCTGGTTTGCTTCTTGGTTGCTGCTGAACTCTAGCTCGATCTCTTGGAACGTCGCGCAGTGGCCGTTGGCCTCAGCGACGACGTAGTCGATCGCCAGTTCGCACAGATCGTTGTCGCCGTCGGTCAGCATGCGGATTTCGCGATGCACCGACAGAACTTGTTGAGGCACGAGCTCTCGCTGGTGCAGCAGTGGTTCGAGGATCGCGCGAAGTTCTTCCGGCAGATCCGTGGCCGATTTCGGTGGCTCGTCGTTTGGCCAGTCCGCTTCGACCTCGTCGCGCACAAACAGTCCGCCCTCGGATTGCTTGCGCGACTTGTAGGTTAGCTGCTTCTTGCCCTGCTTCGAGCGAATGCGCAAGCCGATGCCTTCGCGCAACAGTGTTGCTCGCGAGTCATCGAGATACGTATCCGTGTGGCGGACGGTCTCACTGAGGCGGCACGTGGTGCCTAGTTCGTGAAGTGCGGCGTCGATCGTGGCGGTCTCGATCGTTTGCTTGGCGCGTAGCTTGAACTCGCGCTCCGTATGGTTGCTCATGTTGTGGAGTCACTCGTGTCCGTAGCCGTGGTTGCGATTTCTCACGGCGTGACGAGGCTAGGTTTGTAGCCGAACACTTGCTCGAAGAGCTCGCCTTTGCTGGCGATCGCTTCGGCTTCGAGTGCTAGTTGGGTGAAGTTGTCGGTAGGCGACACGCGCAGTTCGAGGCGTTGGTCGCGAACGGTAGCTTCGACGCCATCGACGACTTGGGCGTGTTGCTGGTCGAGCGCGTCGGCTAGGCGAAGTAGCGCCGCGAGCTGTTTGACCATCGTTTGCTCGCAGCTTGGAAGTGCGGTGTATGGCTTGTGATTGCCGGTTGGCAGCGCTTTGCGGTGGTAGCGAGCAATCATCGCGACGAGGTTGCGGGCGTGGCGATCGAGGCCAGTGATCGCGTTGGCTTCGATCAAATACTGCGAATGCTTGTGATGGCCATCGCTGCTGATCGAGCGGCCGATGTCGTGAAGCAGCGCGGCGGCTTGCAAGAGCAGCAGTGCGCGGTCGTCGAGTTGGTGCAGTTCGCGTGTTTGTTGGAACAGTTGTTTGGCGAGCGATCGCACCGACTCGGCGTGGTCGGCATCGTATTGGTGGCGTTCGCCCAATTGACGGCAGGCTGCGAACGTGATCTCGGTGTCGGTCGCGGACGGTTGGCCGATGAGGCCGCTGGTTGCTGCGATCAGGCCTTCTTTGACGCCGGTGCGTGGTATGTGCACCGAAGTCACGTTGGCGAGTTGCGCGAGATGGAGGTAGACGAGGCCTGCTGGCACGATGGCGTCGGCGCGATCTGGACGCAGGCCTAGTTGTTCTATGCGTTCGTCGGTCGTTAGCGCGGCGAGCGAAGTGATCTGTCGTTTGAGGTCGGCGGTCGAGCACGATTCGCTGCCCGCTTCGCCGCTGATCAAGTCGGCGAGGCACTCGATATTGCCGCCGACGGCCGCATAGCGGTCGATGGGGCCGTTGAGCCGCGGCTGAAGCTGAAGCTGTAGGTGTGTCTTGACGAGTTCGGCAAGCTGCGACGGGTTGGCGTCGCGAAACATCTCGAGCATGCGCAGCGCGCCGAGCGCATGCGAGGCAGTGTCCTGCACGGTGCCATTGTCGACCACGACGACTTCGACGGAGCCGCCGCCGACGTCGACCAGCAGCGACCTGCCTTGACTCAGGTCGATCCGGGTTTCGACACCTGCTTTAAGAAGCTCGGCCTCTTGCTCGCCGGAGATCACGTCGATTTGGAACTGTGACGCATCACGCACCCGCTCAATCAGTTCGTGGCCGTTCTTGGCCGCGCGCATTGCCGCGGTTGCGATGGCGCGGGTCCGAGTCACGCCGTTCCGTTCGCAGCTCTTGCGAAACTTTCGGAACGCGTTGACGGTCGCCGCCATGGCTGCTTCGTCGATTAGGCCCGACTGGAATACATCCTTGCCGAGCCGCACCGCGAGGCGGTGGCTTTCGACGGTGCGGTGCTCGCGACCGTTGGTCTCCGCGATCAGGAATCGGACCGCATTAGAGCCCATGTCGACAATGCCGATGCGAACGTGTTCGACCATGTGTAGGGGTGGCTAGGGTGAGCACACTAGGTAGCGGCCGGGTCCGGGGCCAGCGGATTGCTGTGGCGCATTCAATATGGCGGATTCGTGGTCGCGTGGGCATGCGGCGCGCGAGCTGCTACAGTTCTAGCTATGACTTCGACGCCGCCCGGAGACGACCCCGCGAACGATCAGGAACCTATCGAGGAAGAACTGTCCAGCACCCTGCAGCACGTGCAGAACGTGCAGGGTGAGGATGGCGAGGTCTCGTGGCACAACTTGCACGAGAAGATCGTCAAGTGGGTCGGCGAGGCCAGCTATGGCCAGAATATGCCGACCGATAAGAGTCGCGAAGACCTGACGCAGGAAGTGCTGATGCAGATCTTCCGCGACATTGGCGAGTTCCAGGTCGAGCCCGGCGCTTCGTTCTCAGGTTGGGTTCGCACGGTCGCGGACCGCAAACTCAAGGATTACTGGCGGCGCACGCGTGCCAAGAAGCGCGGTGGTGGCAAGGTCAGGCATCTCGGCGACTTTGACGAGACTGGTGGCCGCGAGCATTTCGCCGATGAGAAGGTCGAACGCCAGAGCATGCTGGTTCGCTACAAGGAACTGCGCTGTGCGTTGGACAATGCGCTGGAGCAGTTGAGTGACAAGCACAAGCGCGTCATCGAGATGCGCATGTTCCAGGGCAAGAGCTTCGCGGAGATCATGCCGGTGCTTGGTTACACCAAGGAAGTGACGGTGCGTTCGCTCCACATGCGCGCGCTGCAGCGGCTGCAGGAGTTGATGGGCGAGTTCAGTGGCGACTGATTCGGTCGCTGCGGGGTTCGGTGCTCTCTAATACTGACTGCGCGGTCACGCGAAGCTGGCCGTGCCGGTTTCTTGATGCTGGCCGCGCCGGTCATTCATACCTGGCAGCGCCGGCGGCCGGCCGCTGAGTAGGTCTCACGCTGGGGCTGCCGACGACTCGTTGGCACCGCTAAGTCCGCTGCAAACACAGTGCGGCTCGGAATCCGGCGCTGGCGCAGGCTAGACTCCCCTGGCCTTTTCTTCCCTGTCAGCAGCGCCGCGATCCATTGCTTCGTCTAACCGCTTTTTTCCTCTTTGTCGGGTCCGGCTTCTGCGGACTGCTCTACCAGATCGTCTGGTTGCGCCTCGCCCTCGCCTCGTTCGGCATCATCACGCCGGTGCTGTCGGTCGTGTTGTCGGTGTTCATGCTCGGCCTCGCGCTCGGTTCGTGGCTCGGCGGCCGGTTAGCGACAAAGCTGACCAGGAAGTCCGCCGGTGCCGCTGCGGTTGCCTATGGCATCGCTGAGTTTGGCATCGGTCTTGGCGCTCTCGTTGTGCCATGGGCGTTCGATCAGGGCGAAACCTGGCTGCTCGGCTTAGGCGAAGCATCGTCGGCCGGCTACCTCGGCACGTCGGCGGTCGTCATCACACTGTCGATCCTGGTGTTCACGACGCTGATGGGCGCGACATTCCCGTTGATGATGGGGTTCCTGCGAGCCACCTCGCACGGCGACGAAGAGACCTTTAGCTATCTCTACCTCGGCAACGTAGTCGGCGCGATGATCGGTGCCGTGACGACGGCGATGCTGTTGATCGAGACGCTTGGCTTCCGCAATACGCTGCTGGTTGCCGCCGCCGTCAACGTGGTGATCGGTGTTGTCGCGATCATGATGCCGCGCTTTGTCGCTGGCAGCAGCCAGGCTGCACCGGTGCGCACGCTGCCGCCGCCGCCGGTGGATGCTGGCGAACGGCAGTCCGGCCACCGCTTGCGTTTGGCCTTGTTGTTCGCGACCGGCTTCACGTCAATGGCGATGGAAGTCGTCTGGACGCGCGCGTTCACGCCGGTCCTAAAAACGACGATCTACGCCTTCGCTGCAGTGTTGGCGACCTACCTATTTGCCACTTGGATCGGCTCCGCGCTCTATCGGGTGCACCTGCGCTCCGGCAAGGCTGCGGGCATCCACAAGCTGCTGGCGATGCTGTTCATCGCGGCGCTGTTGCCATTGGTGATCAACGATCCGCGCTGGCATGAATCGCCGGTGCTCGTGCTGTTGAGCCTGGTGCCGATTTCGATGCTGCTTGGCTACATGACGCCGCAGCTCGTCGATGATCACGCTCGTGGCGAACCCGGTGCTGCTGGCTCGGCCTACGCCGTCAACGTGGTCGGTTGCATCCTCGGTCCGTTGTTTAGCGGTTACGTGTTGCTGCCGATATTTGGCGTCAAGTGGGCGCTGCTGTCGATGGCGCTCGTCTATCCGTTGTTCTTGTTCGGTCGTGCCGCGATGAAGGCCGACAAGGTCGTGCTGCTGTGCAAGGTCGGTGGTGTCGCTGCGTTGTTGCTAGCGCTGTTCAGCACCCGCACGCACGAAGACCCGAGTGTCTATGAGCACGCTGAGGTTCGGCGCGATTCGACGGCCAGTGTTGTCGCGCACGGTGAGGGTATGGATCGCCGCTTGTTGGTGAACGGTGTTGGCATCACGTCGCTGACCAACCTGACCAAGATCATGGCGCACCTGCCGTTGGCGATGCGCGAGAAGCCGCCGGAGTCGACCTGCGTGATCTGCTTCGGCATGGGCACGACCTGGCGTTCGCTTGGTTCGTGGGGTGGCAAATTCACCGCCGTCGAACTGGTGCCGAGTGTCTGTGATTCGTTCGAGTTCTTCTGGGACGACGCGGCGGCGATCCGCGCCCAAGAAGGCGCCCGTATCGTCATTGATGATGGCCGACGCTTCCTGTCGCGCACCGAAGAAACGTTCGACCTGATCACGATCGATCCGCCGCCGCCGGTAGAAGCCGGTGGCTCGAGTTTGCTCTACTCGACGGAGTTCTATGAAGTGCTCAAGAAGCGCCTGACTCCGACCGGGATCTTGCAGCAGTGGTTTCCGGGTGGCGAGCTCGCGATTTCTGAAGCCGTCGTCAACACGCTAGCGAAGTCGTTCCCGCACCTCAGGGTGTGCCGTTCGTTCGAGCCGCCGCACGTTGGCTTGCACCTACTAGCTTCCCTGCAGCCGTTAGAAATCCCGACGGTAGATCAAGCGATCGCACGCATGCCCGAGGCGGCCAAGAAGGACATGCTCGAGTGGACCTACGGCATCAAGATGAAGCTCGCCTGGCAGCTCATCCTCGCCGAGTTCAAGCCGGTCGAAGAGTTCCTACCAAAGGACCGCAGCGTCGTGATCACGGACGACCGCCCGTTCAACGAATACTTCTGGCTGCGACGCGCGTTCGGCGGCAGCAAGTAACCGTTCGAGCAGGTCGGCGGTAGCTAACCTGCGGTTTGTACCGGGTACAGTACGCAGTATCTGTGTGCGGTACCCGGTTCAAAC
>JBNMNW010000152.1:0-13302 GCA_051278165.1 Planctomycetota bacterium
GAACAATCGCTTGTCCGTGGCGCCGGCCATTTCCTTGACCAGATGATGGAACGTCAAGATCAAGCCTGATTCATCCACCACAATGCCGGTGCTTGGTCGTTCGACCAGGAACTTGCCGCGGGGCCCGTCGACTTCGATGGCCACGAACACGACGGATGCCTGAACCGCCTCAAACGTCGTCGTGGTCCAAGTCGGAACTGCGCGCGCGGTCGGCGCTGCCAGCAGGGACTTGTTGACAACGCCTTGGGCGTAGGCGGAGTTAGCTGCGAGGGCCAGCAGCGAGAGCAGTAGCAGATGCGGACGCATATTCGCGCAGCCTACCGCTCAGCAGGCCAAACCGGCAAAGGTCACTTGCCTGACAGCGCCTGCGGTTTCTTACCGGGCTGGGCTACTTGCGAGCCCTATCTACTTGTCGGCCCTGCTCTACTTGCCCTGTCTACTTATTGGCCCTGTCTACTTCTCAGGCCTGTCTACTTATCAGGTCTGTCTACTTATCAGCCTGGGCCGCATTCAGCTCTGCTCGCTTGAGCGCAAGCTCCAGCATGCGCTTCTGGTGCATCAGGTAGTACTCGGCGTTCTCCTTGATGAACTTCAGCGTGTTGGCCTCGTTCTCCTCGTGGCCCTGGAAGTTCGCGCCAGCGAAGATCTTGCTCATGTAGGCCTTCGACTGCTGGCCGAGGTTCTTGAACGCTGGGTTGACCTTCTTGAACGAGTTGAACGCCGCGGCCAGGCTCTTGACGGCCTTGCGCGCCTTGGTGCCGCCAATCGGCTTGAACGCCGCAAAGAGCGCGATCGTCTCATCGATGGACTTGATGCTCTTCTGGATCTTCTCGGGCGGCGCCTCCGACAACGGCGGCTTGGTCTCTAGCGGCCCCATCGTGCGCTTGCCATCGCAACCAGTGCAAGTGAAGCCACCCTTACCGCGGCAGGAAGGACAGGAGCTCCACCGCTTAGCAGAGCCAACCTTGAGCTTGCCACTGCCCGAGCAAACGGTGCACAACCACATGCCTGCGCCAACGCAGCCGGCACACGGCACTACCTTGAGTGGGTCTGGGATCGTGCCCTCGCCGATGCAGATGCGACACGTGGTGAGATGCTTGACCTTGTCCTTGCGCTGGCACTCAGGGCAATCCTTAGCGTCCTCACCAAAGCGATCGCACGTCGTGCACGGAGACTTGCCGACGCCCTTGCACAACGGGCACTTCTCGCCCTTCCATTCGGTCCACTGATGCAGCCCGTTCTCATCCGGCGCCGTCTTACGCTCGGTCTTCTGCGGGTTCTTCAAGCGCGGGCCTTGCGCAGAAAGCTCTGAGGTCAGCGTCGCTGACGAGGCAACGAGCAGGGAGAGCAGCAACAGAAGGGCTTTGATTGATCGCATCGGCTTTATCCAAAAGTTCGTTCGCAAGGATACCGCAAGGCACACAGAACCAGCAAACCGCTCGACGTAGGATGTGTGCAATCCCGCCTAGAACTAACGGTTCGCCGCCTTTCGCTGGGGCAAACGAAGGCCAGATCAGGTTGCGGTAGTGGCGCGGACATTGGTGTCGACACCTGCTGCAGACCCTGCTGCAGACTCGGCTGCAGGCACCTGGTGTCAACCAAGCTGTGGTCGAGCCCGAAGGCGCACATAACGCCATCCGGCAGATCGGCGAGTTGCCCTGAGCCGTGCTTCGGTCAGGCGATCGACAAGCTGCGCGCAACTCGCTGCGGGCGTGATCGCACCGCATGACGACCTTGCGTTCGCCACGTAACCCTGTTGTTGAGCGCGCCCAACGGCAATTCGCTCAGCGGCAACTCAGCCGCGAGCACCGAGCCTCCGGTCACTAGTCGCCCAAACTTTGGGGATCAGCATCTTGGGGATCAGCCGCGTCGGCTACTTCCGCGCCATCACCACCAGCCTTGACCCGCATGCGACGATTCTGTCGACGCAGGCGATCATTGCTCTGCTGCTGGCGGGACAGCTCGTCGAGCAACCAACGAAGGTCTTCGGCGGCAACGTTGACGTCCTCCACGCCATCTTTCAGTTTGCGGCGGAGATTCTTGCGGCGGGCGTCGTCCTGCTTGGTCATCGGACGAGCAAGTTTGCCCGCCGGCCCGCGCGACACAAGGCGCTCGTGACGCAGCACCCGTAAAAGAATGCGCGGCGGCCTAAAAGACCTTGCCAGTAGCGCGGCTGAGGACCTCGTCGGCAGCGGCACCAAACACGGCCAGGATTGCGCCGACGGTCATCGGGCCTTCGCTCTTCATCGTGACGCCATTGTCATCGACGCGGTAGACCATCGTGGTCGTGCCGAGGGCTTCCGCCAGCTCATCACTACTTGGCAGGGCGTCGCTGTCAAAGCCTAGCTCATCCCTCTTCGCGTCGATCATCGGGTAGAACATGGTTTCGACCGTGCGCCAGCCAATCTGGACACCGCGGAACGAACGGATGTGCATCACGCCACTGGCGCCAGCGGAGTCCTTGGCCAGCTTCTGGAAGTCTTCGGTCGACGTCAGGTTGTTCTCCGGGCTGTCCATGCGAAGCAGCGCGCGCACCAAGCCGGCGACATCCGAACCGATCCACAGGCCATCGGCGGTCAGCGCGTAGCACGGCGAGACCTGGAATTGATCTTCGATCGTGAGGTTGCAGAAGCGGACCTCAATGTCCCCAGCCTTGCGGCTGCGCCATTCCACATCAGCTTCTTGCGAGGTCAGTCCTTCGATGCGCTGCAACAGGCCGGCGATCGGCTCGGCATTCTTCACCGACAAACGAACCAGCAACTCGGGCTTCGGGATCGCGCCCTTCTCAAGCGTGATCGCAAAGCCGATCTGATTGCCGAACGAACGCACCAGTTCGTTCACTTCGGCCGGCGAGGTGCCAGCTTGACGGAAGCCGCGCGTCATCTCGCGGCTCATCTCGCGATACATTTCGCGTTGCACTTCGGCCGGCAGCAGCTTGGTGAAGCGCTTAAACGCATCGATGACTGCGGGCACATCAAAGCTACCGGCACCAAAGATAACGGTGTTCTTCGAGCAAGCCTTGGCAAAGCCCAACTCAGCCGGCGCAGCCATCAAGCTCTTGGCCAAACCGCTCTCGCTGCCACCAATGCCGACGTGCGTTAGGTCCGTGCCGCCGCTTTGGCTGGCGGTCATCGCACCGTAGATGAGGTCGAGGCGACCCAGGCCAAGCGCGTCGGCCATGTCAGCTGCTTCGTAGGGAAGGTGCGGCTCGAACATGTCCATCAACGAGCGTGCATTGATCGTGTAAGCCGCTAGCGGCGGCGCGGGCAGTTGCTGGCGCAGGGCGGCGATGTTGCTCATCGCGGTCAGCCCCTTTTGCTTGCCAGCGGCGACTGCCGCAATCTCCTTCAGGTAACCACGACTGTTACTGATGCAGTAGTTGCCGGCGATCGAGCCTGCGAAGATCGGTGTGCCTTTGACCGTGGCGTGATAGAACGAGGCATCGGCGATCTTGATCTGCTCAACCTGGACGTCGCCGGCGAAGCGGCGCAGCACGTTCAAGCCAACCCGCACGCAGCGGTTGATGGCTTGCCGTTCGTTGCCTTCCTCGATCACGAGGCACACTGACGGGCCCATGCCCTCAATCGAAAGGCGACCAATCGCCATCGTCATCGGCTGGCCCATCAACGCACGCAGATCCGATGGGTTGAGGCCCTGCTGCTTGAGCAGACCGCGAACGTGATCCACCGCCATGTCCATGCGGCTATCGAGGAACTCCGCGCGCATCTCGGCGGGAACTTCGCCGATGAACGTTGTCACCAGCTGCACGAGCGGCAGTTGTCCGGTCGCTTCGCGGCAGGCGTCGAGGCCGCCGAAGCGCATCGCAGCATACGTCGAAGTTGGTAGTAGGTCGTCGACCGAGCGCGGGTGAATCTGGATGGACTGGGCTGCGACCACGGTGGTCAAAGCAGCAACGGTGATGGAGCGAAGGAGCATGGCGTGTTTTGGCTGACTCGGCGGGATGTGTGGGTCGCTGAATGCGGTTCTTGGGAACGGCAGGGCCAACGGCCAACGTCTTGACATATTCGACATTCGCCAACGCGGTGTTTAGCCACACTGCGACGGTAAAGCGGAAGCGTCGGGCCCCAGTGGCCATGCCGGGGCCAAGTCCGTCGTTGCGAGTGCGGATACTTGTGCGCCGCCTAGCGGTCTGACTAGGTGCCGCCACAACAGTTGATTCTCCGTCACCACATCCAGCAAAGCCCAAACAGAGCATTCCCTGGGCGTTACCTGTCCCGGGCGTCAGCTGTCGATGCGCGGATCGACAGCTGAATCACTGGCGGTGTTCTCACGGAGTTTCGCATCGCGAATCTCTTGCCCCGGCTCTTCGCCCGCCGGCGACAGGTCGCGCGCATACAAGGCGCGCACCAGAAACAATCCACGCGCCGGCGCCGTCGCACCAGCTAACCGTCGATCGCGACCTTCGAGCACTTCCTTCACCCACTCGGGCGCACGGTTGCCGATGCCCACCTGCATCAACGTGCCGACCAAGTTGCGAACCATGTTGTAGAGGAAGCCACTGCCCTGCACGACGAAGTCGAAACCGTCGCGCCGTTCGATCACGTGCACGCGCTGCAATGTGCGCACCGTACCGCGTGAACGTGAGTAGCCAGGGTTGGTCGCAAACGACGCGAAGTCATGCTTGCCAACGAGGCACTGCGCAGCTTGGCGCACGGCGGCAACGTCGACATCTTGCCGCACCCAGTGGTAGTACGAACGGCCAATCGCTGGCTTCACGCGACTACAAACCACGCGATACAGGTAGCGCTTGCCACGCGAATGGAAGCGTGCGTGAAAGCCATCAGGAGCCAGGCGCACCGCACGCACGGAAATGTCTTCCGGCAAGTTCGAATTGAGCGCGATCTGCAACCGGTCACCCGGGAACTTGCGCGGCAACACCAAGTGAGCGCCCTGAGCAAACGCGTGCACGCCGGTATCGGTGCGACCCGCTCCTTCCACATGCACGCCGGCACAGCCGATCCGGCCGCACGCCTTCTCGAGTTCTTCCTGGATCGTGCGCACCCCCACCTGCTGTTGCCAGCCGTGGTAGCGAGAGCCGTCGTAAGCGATCGTCAGCAAGTAGGTCGGCAAGGTGCCGACCATATTGCGTTAGCCGCGCAAGAACAGCCAGCTGAACAATGCACTGACCAACGTCGTCGCACCAATGAGGCCGGCCATGACCGGGTTGGCCTGCATCACCAAGAACCACGAAGCGGCCGTTCCACCGGCAGCGCAAACCGCGAGCGGGATGACCGCTGCCAGTGCCGGCAGGCGCACCCGACCCGGGAGAGCAGCACTCTTGGCCTTCGCCTGCTCCGCCGCTGCCAACGAGCCTGACTGTGCATTCTTCGGCGCGCCTTCTGCGTCCGACTTGGCCGCCCTGCGCCGCCGGACCTCTCGCCGCTTGCGCGGCTGCGCCATTGGCTCGGTGGAGCCGGTCTCAACCGATGGCATCAGGACCGCATTTGTTTGCATTGCGTCGCGAGCCAATGGCTGCGGCTCTTCGGCCGGTGGCTGCTCTAAGGCCGGCGCCATATCGAACTCGTAGTTCTCGGAGTCGAGCGGCTGGTCAACCGGGTGATCCATGGTCTCGCCCCGCGGCATGTCGCCCATCATCTCGCTCAACGACTGCATGCTCGGCGAGGCATCATCGAGATCACTGAGACTCAACGACCTCGGCGAGGCATCGTCGAAGTCACTGAGACTCAGCGACTCCTCACCGGCAAGTGGGTCTTCAAACGGCCTGTCGCTGGTCGAATCTTCGCCGAGAATCTCGGCGCCAAACTCAAGCGATTCGTCGACAGCTGGCGACGTCCCCGGCAACAAGCTTTCAATGCCTTCATCCAACATCGCCCAGCTTGAGTCCGCTGGCGGCGCCTGTTTGACCGATTCTGTATCGGCAAACAAGAGGTCATCAGCATCGGGTGGTGAGCCACCGTTCTGCTTATTGGGATCGAGGCGCACCTCGCCATATGCAAACGGATCGTATCGCGTCATGACGGGCCCCTAAAACTTCCTCCGCAAGTAACTTGATGGAATGGCAAGCTCACGGCGGTATTTCGCAACCGTGCGACGCGCCACTTGCACGCCTCGCTCCTGAAGCGCTCTCACCAAATCGTCGTCCGACATCGGACTCTGCTTATTCTCTGCAGCCACCATTTCTAGAATCTGCTGGCCGACAGCCATGCGTCCTTGCCCCGCGGTTGGCGCCGCATCGATGCGTCCGCCATCAAAGAAGTCGCGCAACGCAAACACTCCACGGTCGGTCTGGATGAACTTGCCGGCAATCGTGCGACTGACCGTCGACGTGTGCATCTCAAGTTCGTCCGCGATCTGGCTCATGCGCAACGGCCGAATACTAGTGCGCCCCGACTCCATGAACGCGAGTTGCTGCTGCATCACTGCGGTCACGACCCGCGTCAACGTCGCCTTGCGCTGGTTGATCGCATCGATCAGGTCTTTGGCCGAACGCAGCTTGGGACGCAAGTAGTCGCGCACCTCGCGCTCGGTACGGCGGTCGCCAGCGAGCGCGGCATATTCGGCGTTGACCTGTAGATCCGGCAGCGACTCGTCGTCGAGCGCAACCCGCACCGCACCATCCTGCAACCATACGAACGCGTCGGGTTGTACGGGCAGACTATCAGCGTCGCCAAAGCTGGCAGCTGGTCGCGGGTTCAACGTGCGCACGCGCTGCATCAAGTCCTGCAGTTCGTCGACCGACAGCTGCAACGAACGGGCGACGTCCGGCAACTTGTTGCGACCGAGTTCTTCGAGGTGCACGCGCAGCAGTTGCTCAATTAGCTGTAGGTCTGGATCGTTAGCTGCCTGCAACAGCATCGCTTCAATCGCATCTCGCGCACCGATGCCGCGCGGCTCAAGCGACTGCAGCACGCAGAGCGACTCATCGACCAGCTCGACTTCGAGGTCGAGTTCCAGCGCGAGCTCTTCGGTGCTTGCCGGCAGCAGGCCGCGCTCGTCGAGGCGCTCCACCAACTGCATGACGACTTGCGCGATCGAGTCGGAGACGTTGCGGAACGCTAACTGCTCACGAACGAAGTCGACTAGCGACCCGGAACGCGCCGGCACGTTGGCCAAGAAGCCCATCTTCTTGTCCTCACCACCGTCACTGGCACGCTGCCATTCTTCCCAGCCGGAGTCCTCGCGCTCCGAGGTTGGCATCTCCGGTGCGTCCGGCGCATCAACTTCCGCCCTCAGCAGCTCGAGCGTTTCGTTCTGCTGAAGCTCGGCGTCGAGGAACGTAACTAGCTCTGCCGTGGCTAGTTGCAGGACCTCTATCGACTGCAGCATCTGCGGCAACAGCGCTAGGCGTTGCTCTTGTCGTTGGCCGAGTTTCAGGTCGAGGCTCATAGGTGAGGTCCACCAATGGTTTCGACCACAATCGCCCAAATCTTGAGCACTTGACCGGAACCGTCCAAGAATACGGCACTGCTCAAAAGCTGTCGATCGCACCGCCGCCTGGATGCCCTAACGAGCTCGAGGTTGACGAAAACGCGTCGCCTAACTGCGTCGACGCCGCGGCTTCGGACGCGATTCGGGATTGGCCGCGAGAGGATCTTCGGGCCAACTGTGGCGTGGATAGCGACGGCCTAGTTCTTTGCGAACCTGCGGGTAGACGTTCTTCCAGAAGCTCGCCAGATCGGTCGTCACTTGCACCGGCCGACTGTTTGGGGCGAGCAACTGCAGGACCACCGGCACGCGGCCACCGGCGAGGCGCGCGACTTCGGGAAGACCAAAGAACTCCTGCAGCCTTGCCGCGACCGTCGGACCAGCTTCGGCCGAGTAGTCGACGACGGCGGCGCGGCCGGTCGGCAATTCGATGCGATCGGGCGCAGCTTGCTTGAGGGTGTGCTGCTGTTGTTGCGTCAATTGCGCAAGCACCAGTTCTTTGACGCGGGCATCGCGCAACGACTTCAGGTCTGTTCCCGACAGCATATCGATCGACGCCGTAGCAACCGCCGCATCATCAATCGTCGGCCAGTCGACTTCGGGCATGCGTTCGATCAGCCACTGCAGGCGTGCGATCAAGCGACGCAGATCCTTCTGCTCACCGAGCCATCGCCACGGATCACTTGCCAACACCGGCAACAGCAATTCGCGCGCGCGCTCGCCGGTCACTTCGCCACCGCGAGCGGAACGCAACGGCAAGTCGAGGTATCGATGTTGGCGAACGGCAATGACGCGCCCCGCTTGCTCGTCGAGTTGCGCATCGACCACGGTTGTCAACGCGTTGGCCGCAACCGCTTCGAGATCCTGCATCGTCAACGCCGCAGTTAGCACCGCTTGCGAACGCTGTTGGCGACCGCTTTCGTGCAGGCGCAGCGCCAGAATCAGTTCGTCGCCATCCGACGCAGTCGGCAAGACAATGCCACGGCCACCGACCATCGTGCCGGTGCGCACTTCTTTGCCGGCGACCGGCAGCGATCGCCGCACGACGCGATCGGGAAAGCCTCGCAGCAAGCAACGATTGAGATCCGTCGTATCCCACGAGCGCTCGTCTTGGCGACCGCCGCGCGGCAACAGGCGGTTGCGGTTCTGTTGCAAGCCACGAGCAGCACCGGGATGCGAGCCGAACTCGCGGCACAAGCTTTCGGGGAAATTGCGTTGTTCCGCCAACAAGAACGCGTCGACCGCCTCGTGAAGGTCGGCACCTCGCTCGGCGCGATCGCCGATACCGATGCCGCGCTGGCCGCCACCGCGACCTAGTTGTTCGGCGTCACTCAGCAGCATCGCCGCCGTGGCCGCCGCATGAACACAGCCAAGTTCTCGGCCTTCGAGCACGACCGCACCGAGACGCGGATGCAGTGGCATCTGCAGCAACTTATTACCGAACGCCGTCAAGGTGCCCTTCTTGACATCGATGGCGCCGAGTCGCGCGAGTAGTTGATCGGCCCCCTGCAACGCTTCACGAGGCGGCGCTTCAAACCAACCGAAGTCGACCGGGTCACGGCCGGCAAAGGCACGCACCGACAGCGCGGGGCCGCACAAGTCGACGCGCTGCACGTCCGGCAGCGAATGTGGACGCATGCCGCGTTCTTCGGCAGCGGTCCACAAGCGGTAGCAACGTCCCGGTCCCGTTCGTCCAGCACGGCCGGCGCGCTGCGTTGCCGAGGCAAGACTGATGCGCGTTTTTTCCAACACGTCAACACCGCGGCCGCGGTCAAACCGCAACTCGCGCGCGAGCCCAGAGTCGACCACGGCAGTAACGCCAGCAATCGTCAACGAACTCTCCGCGACGTTGGTCGACAACACCACTTTGCGACCATCGAGCGGCTGGATCGCGCGGGTCTGTTCTTTGAGGTCGAGGCGGCCGTGCAGCGGCAGCACCTCAACGCCCAGGCGACTACGCAAGTTGGCGAGCGCCCCTTGCGCCCGTGAAATTTCGCCCACGCCAGGCAAGAACACCAAGACGTCGCCATCGGTATCGGCGAGCGCTTGTTCGACCGCGTTGCGCACCAGCACTTCAAGATCGTCGTTCGACGCCCGTGGCATGTGCTGCACGTCGACAGGATACAAACGCCCGTCAGCCTCGACGACTTCGGCACCTGGCAAGTAGTTCAGTAGCGGCAGCGGGTCCAGCGTCGCGGACATCACGCACAGCAACAGGTCTTCGCGAACCGTTGTGCGCGTTTCGTTGAGCATCGCCAACGCGAGGTCGCCTTCGAGATGTCGCTCGTGAAACTCATCGAGACACACCGCGGCCACGCCTGCCAAGAACGGGTCCTGCACCATCTGTCGAACCAACACGCCTTCGGTAACGAAACGCAGGCGCGTCGCCTTGCTGATGCGAGAATCGCCGCGCACCTGGTAGCCGACCAGCCCGCCAAGTTCGCAGCCAACTTCTTGCGCAACTCGCTGCGCCGCGGCGCGTGCAGCCAGCCGCCGCGGCTCGAGCACCACGACCTCGTCCCCGCCTTGCAGCATCTTGAGCAGAGCTGGCGGCACCCGGGTCGTTTTTCCGGAGCCGGGTGGCGCCATCAACAACACCGTCTTCGATCGCGACAGCGCTGCGAGAACCTCGGGCAGCGACTCGTCGATCGGCAGCGGTTCGTTGGTCACAATTCGTTGGTCACAATGCGTGAGTTCACTGCAGCGGTCGCCGCCCCTCGATCGCATCGGCTAGGATCGACGAGCTCACTTGTGCAATCGACGAACCTGCCGGCAAACCGCGCGCCAAACGCGTCAAGCGTGCCCCGGACTTCTGCAACTTCTCGGCGAGCATCAGCGCCGTACCTTCGCCTTCGAGATCTGCGTTGGTGGCCAAGCACACCTCGACGAACTCACCATCGTCGACCCGCTTCAGCAGCTGCGCAATCGTCAGGTCTTCTGGGCGAATGCCTTCGACTTGTGACAGTCGACCTTGCAGCACGTGGTAGACACCGCGATAGCCGATGTCCTCGAAGCGCGCGACTTCGCGCGGGTCCTCGACAACCAGCAGCATGTTGCGTTCGCGCGAATCATCGGCGCAGACACTGCACGGGTTGCACGCGTCGAGCTGGAAGCACACCGAGCAGTTTTTGACCGCTTTGCGCACCTCTTCAATCGCAGCCGCAAGCTCCATCGCTTCCTGCTGGTCCACGCGCAGCAAATGGAAGGCGAGACGCTCCGCCGTTTTCGGCCCGATTCCGGGGAGTCGGTTGAGCCGTTCGATCAGGTTCTCGATCGTGCGATCACGTGTGGCCATACAGAGCAGATCGCTTAATTGTTTCGAAGCCCCAAGTCTAGAACCCCTAGGTCCCGGAGTTCCAGATCCCGGAGGCCCAGATCCCGGAGGCCCAGGTCCCGGAGTTCCAGGTCCCGGAGTTCCAGATCTAGAAGCCTCAGCTCTAGAAGCCTAACCCTGGCAGATTCATGCCGCCGGTGACCTTGCCAGTCTCCGTCTCGCGCAGCTCCTTAGCCGCCGCGAGCGCTTGGCGAACCGCGGTCGTAACAAGGTCTTCCAGCGTCTCGACCTCCTCGGGGTCGACCGCCGCCTGGTCGATCTTGACCGACTGCAGTTCTTGGTTGCCGTTGACGTAAGCCTTCACGGCACCACCACCAGACGATCCCTCGAGAATGCGTTCACTCAGCGATCGAACCGTGTCTTGCATGCGTCGCTGCATGTCCTGGGCCTGCTTAAGCAGGCTCTGCATATCACCAAATCCAGATGCCATTGGTCGTACCTCCGCTGCAGCGAATCGTGTCCAACTGCCCTTCGGACCGCCACAACGGGGACCAATTCAGGGCGTAAACACCGCTCTTAACTCTAGCCGAAACACTGCATAAACGCATTGCGTAGAGCCAAGGCTAGGCATAAGCAGATGCTACGGCTACGATCTTCGGCCCTCCGTTGACCGCAGCATGCTGGTCCGAAGAGGCCGACTCCCGCCGTCCTACCACTCTCAGTGGCAACTAGGACTGGGCGGAGACACGACCCCGAACGATAATGCCCAAGAACATCCAAATCGACCACCGCAAGTTCACGGTCTACACTGAGAAGAACATCGAGAAGATCCCCCAACTCGATCGTTTCAGTGCGGATCAAGTGCTGGCCATGAAGGCCGTTGCACAGGTCCTCCCCTTCCGGGTTAACGACTACGTGATCGATGAGTTGATCGATTGGAACCGCGTGCCGGACGATCCGATGTTCCAGCTGACGTTCCCGCAAGCAGGCATGCTGCAGGAAGCCGAATTGGCACAGATGATGAGCCTGCTGAAGGGCGGCGCCGATCGCGAGCGCATCAAGTCGGAAGCGCGCCGCATCCAACTCAGCCTCAACCCGCATCCGGCCGGCCAAAAGGACATGAACGTGCCCCGCATCGATGGGGTCAAGGTCGCGGGCATGCAGCACAAATACCGCGAGACGGTGCTGTTCTTCCCGTCGCCGGGTCAAGTGTGCCACACCTACTGCACCTACTGCTTCCGCTGGCCACAGTTCGTCGGACTCGACGACATGAAGTTCGCCGCCAAGGAAGCCGACGGCATGGTCGAGTACCTGAAGAAGCACCCGGAAGTGAACAGCGTGCTCCTTACCGGTGGCGACCCGATGGTCATGAAGACCAAGGTGCTGCGCCGCTACATCGAGCCGCTACTGAAAGCCGAACTCGATCACATCGTCAGCATCCGCATCGGCACCAAGGCGCTGGCTTACTGGCCACAACGCTTCGTCAGCGATGACGACAGCGATGACCTGATGGCGCTGATCGATGAAGTGAACTCCGCAGGCCGCAACATGGCGATCATGGCGCACTACAGTCACCCGGTCGAGCTATCGACCAAGGCTGGCCAAGCCGCGATTGCACGCCTGCGCAATGCTGGCGCGACGATCCGTTGCCAAGCGCCGCTGATCCGTCACGTCAACGACAACGCCGACGTCTGGGCGAGCATGTGGAAGCACCAAGAGACCCTTGGCGCGATCCCTTATTACATGTTCGTCGAGCGCGACACCGGCCCGCGTCACTACTTCGAAGTGCCGCTCGCGCGCGCCTACAACATCTTCAGCGACGCCTACAAGCGCGTCTCCGGTCTGTCGCGCACTGTGCGCGGCCCATCGATGTCCTGCACGCCGGGCAAGGTGTTGGTCGACGGCATCAGCGACATCAACGGCGAGAAGGTGTTCGTGCTGAAGTTCATCCAAGGCCGCAACCCGGACTGGGCTGGCCAGATCTTCTTTGCGAAGTACGACGAGACCGCGCGTTGGCTCGACGAACTACGTCCCGCCTTCGGCCAAAGCTGGCCGTGGCAGGATGAGCTCGAGAGCATGAAGGAAACCGGCTGGACCGGTAACTGGGGCACGGAGTCGCACATTCAGAAGAGTGTGTCCGAGTGCGGGCACGTGCAATTCGCGCAGCAGTAGCTGCGGGGCAATTCGCGCAGCAGTAGCTGCGGGGCAATTCGCGCAGCAGTAGCTGCGGGGCAATTCGCGCGGCAACCAGCGCCGCCCTAGCCGTGCCGACGACCGGCCGCTCGAGCACGGCAAGCTGTCAAAGGTCGCTCGGCACTTGCGCCCCCAGCCGCTAATCCGACGGGTCGCCCGGATCGATCTCTTCTTCGTCGGGCGCGGACGGCGCGGGCTTCTGGATGCGATCCGGTGGGTTCACCTGCACCACGCGGCCGCCAAACTTCTTGATCACGGCCTGCGCCTTTTCACCGGGCTTAACCTCTGGCGTAGCTGGGGTCTTGGCGCCACTTGGTGCAGCAGACTCGCTGCCGCCACCGGCTGTCCCGATGCGGATCTCGACGGTGACTTCGCGGCCAGCGGCCTCGCGAACGGCCTCTTTGACCTCCTGTTCGATCACCGCAGAC
>JBNMNW010000153.1:0-13239 GCA_051278165.1 Planctomycetota bacterium
TCGTCGACATGGGCAATGGCCGTTTGGTGCACCGTGACGAGGATTTAGGCAACCTCGGCGAATGGCGTGCGGATACTGGCTCGGCCCAGCGCGTCATGAGTCCGGTTGACGTTCGCTATCACTGGCCGCTGTGGGTCGGCAAGCGCTGGCAGTGCGAGTTTGTCGATCGCGTTCGCGATGGCCAGCCGGTGACGATGAGCGCCAGCTACGAGGTTGAAGGCCTCGATCGTGTCGAGGTAATCGCTGGCAGTTATGACGCATTGCGCATTCGCCGCACGCTTCGGCTCGCCGACAGTGGCGAGAAGTTTCTGACGCGCACCCAAATGATCTGGTTCGCTCCGGACCCGGGCATCGAGGTTCGCCAACTGCTTGGTGACACGATGATCGAGTTGGCTGAGTACGTTCGCCAGTAGCTTTAGGGGGCAGTAGCTTGACGGTCAGCAGCTTCGCCTGCCAGCAGCCTGAAGTAGCTGGAGGCCGCTATCGTTCCGAGCGGGTCCAGCGGCTGCGGTCGGCCAGCAGGCAGTCGACCCAGCCATCGGTATAGTCGATCTCCAGGTGTCGGAACCCGGTGCCATTGCCGTCCCACGCGTCGCCGAACCAGAAGAAGTACGGGTCGGTAATCGTGAAGTCGATCGCCCTCGAACCGGCGAGCATGACGGGGTAGACCGGCACGACCCACATCGCTGCGTTGAGCCATGGGCTGTTGACGTAGATCTTCTGATCCCAATCGTCGACCGAGCGACTCAGTTGGTGGGGACCGGCTGCACAGCCAGTGAGCAACAGGCCGAGGGCCATCGCGATGCTGATTCGCAGAGTTGAGCGCATGGCAATCAGACTATGCGATGACCGCCGTCTGGTCAGCTGTCGACGCGGCTTTGGTTGCGCCGGAGTTGCGACATCACGTCACCGTCGAGGCTGACGGTGACAACGAAGGTCCGGCCGCGCCGGTCTTGGGTGACGATGCGCCAGAACTCTTCGTACACCGGGCCCGACACAATGGCTGCCGATTGCACGGACGTGCCACCCTGCAGCGCGGCGCCGAGAACGCCCTGCGGGACTTTGACGATTGGCACCGTGTGGGAACGTTCCATGACGTTGCCTAGCTTGTCGACCAGCACCGACCGCAGGTGGGGGAATGGCTGCTCGTAGCGCTTTTCGAGGCGGAAACCATTACCGCGGGGGCCAATTTCGCGGGCGCAGAACTCAAGGACGCCGTTGGGGGCGATTGCCTCGCAGGTGGTTCTGGCCAGGGCCGGGACGGTGCGGAAGTCGATCGAGACCGCCGTCGAGACGACTTTGTCGCCAGCTACCGTCAGCCTGACGGCCTGATTCGGCTCCGCATCCGTGAGTAGATGGGCTGCCGAGGAGGTCGCGGTGCAGCCGGCAAGGGCGATTAGCCACAGACAGCGCAGATGTCGCATGACGCAACTGTGCAAAAGACCGGTCAGTAGAGCAAGGAAGCGCATCCGCTCTTGATCCCAATTGGCTGCGGCAGACACTGGTTGCCTGAAAATGATCAATCAATCCTTCCAGCAGCTCGTCGAGTCCCTCGCCAAAAAGTCGCCAACTCCGGGCGGCGGCGCCGCCGCGGCGATGGCTGCTTGCATGGGCACCTCGCTCTTCCTGATGACCGTGCGATTTTCGCAGGGCAAGAAGGCCAATGTCGACCGTGAGGATGATCTAGCGCGAATTGAGGCGAAGCTGAACGATTCGTTGCAGCGCCTAATGCCGATGGCCGAGCGTGATTGCAGTTCATTCGACCTCGTTTCCGCTGCCTACGGCATGCCCAAGGATTCGGATGACGCCAAGGCCCTGCGTAGCAAGGCCATCCAAGAAGCGATGGTCGGCGCGATGGTCGTGCCCGAAGAAACGCAGGTGATGGTTCGAGATGTATTCGTCGCAATGGCGGAAATCGTCGACTGCATCGGCAAGCAGATCGCCAGTGACCTCGCGTCCGGCGCGGCTCTGTTGCTCGCTGCTTCCGAGGGCGCCTTCCTCAACGTGCGCATCAACGCTGCCTATCTGACCAACCGCGAGTTGGCCGACAGCACGATGACGCGCGCCACTGCGGTTCGCGACGAAATCCGTCGCCAACAGGACGCGATCGCCGTATCCGTTGACAGGATGCTCGGATGAGTAAGCGTGCTCCTTTGTTGTTGTGTGTAATGGACGGTTTTGGCGAAGCGCCGGCCGGTCCTGGAAATGCGATCAGTCTGGCCGAACCACGGTTTTGGAACGGTCTTCGCGAGCGCTATCCATCGACGTTGCTGTCTGCAAGTGGCGAGGATGTTGGGTTGCCGTGCGGCTTGATGGGCAATAGCGAGGTCGGCCACCTAAACATCGGTGCCGGTCGCGTCGTCTATCAAGAGATTACGCGCATCGACAAGGAGATCAGCGAAGGCCGCTTCGGCTCGAACAAAGCGTTGCTGTCGGCCTTCACCAAGGCCAAGTCGTCGGGCGCAATCGTGCACCTGTTTGGCTTGGTGTCCGATGGTGGCGTGCACAGCAGTGATCGTCACCTGCGGGCATTGCTCGAGATGGCGAAGGCTGCCGGCTTGTCCGGCGAGCAAGTGGCGCTACATGCGTTCTTGGATGGCCGCGACACGCGGCCTCGCTCGGCGCAGAAATACATCGAAGCTGTCGAAGGCTGGATGAGCGAGCTCGGTGTTGGTCGCGTCGCCTCGGTGATCGGCCGCTACTTCGCGATGGATCGTGACAAGCGTTGGGAGCGGGTGCAGCTCGCTTACGACTGCTTGACTCTCGGCCAAGGCCACTCGATTGAGACCGCGCAGGCTGCGATTGCGGCCGCATACGAGCGCAGTGAAAACGATGAGTTCGTCAAGCCAACGGTCATCGGGAGCCCTGATCGCAGTCGCGTGCGAACCGGCGATTCGGTGCTGTTCTTCAACTTCCGCACGGATCGTGCGCGTCAGTTGACCGAGGCATTCGTCGGCCGGGAGTTCCAAGCATTCCCGCGCGCTTCAGTGCCGATCGTGCACTTCGTGACGATGACTCGCTACCGCGAGGACTTCCCGTGTGAGATCGCATTCCCGCCCCAGAACATCAAGGGAGCGCTTCCCGAGGTGATCAGCAAGGCGGGCTTGTCCCAGCTGCGCATCGCCGAGACCGAGAAATACGCCCACGTGACGTTCTTTTTGTCCGGCGGCGACGAGCGCGAACTTGCCGGCGAGCGACGGATCCTGATCCCGAGCCCGAAGGTTGCGACCTATGACATGCAGCCAGAGATGTCGGCGAACCTGGTCACGGACGCACTACTGAAGGAAGTCGCATCGGACAATTGCCCCGACGTGACGATCCTTAACTTCGCCAACGCCGACATGGTTGGTCACAGCGGCATCATCGATGCTGCGGTTTCGGCCGTGCAGACGATCGATCAGTGCCTCGAGCGCATTTTGCCGGCATTCCTCGGCAAGGGTGGCACGGTTGCCATTACGGCAGATCACGGCAACGTTGAGAAGATGATCGATGAGCAAACCGGAGGCGTGCACACGGCTCACACGAGCAACCCAGTGCCGTTTGTGGTCTGCTCTGATGCACTCGTAAACCGCCGCATCAAGGATGGCGGTCGTCTTTGTGATATCGCGACCACACTGTTGCCGATACTTGGCCTCGACAAGGCTGAAAGCATGGACGGAGTCGATCTGTTCGCATGACCAACATCCGTCTCGGAGGCCATTGGCGTCTCGGTGGCAATCGGCATCTCGGTTGCATCTTGGCAGCGTTCTTCGCTGTCCCCGCGTTCGCGCAAGTCGATGCGATTCGCGGGGTGCTTGCCGAGGCGGTCAAAGAGGTCAGCAGTGCGCGCATCGAAGCGACGGTGCGCAAGCTCTGCGATTTCGGTACCCGTCACCCGCTGTCGCGAACCGATAGCGACACCGAGGGCACGGGGGCCGCGCGTAAGTGGTTGAAGGCGTCCTATGAAGAGATTGCCAAGGCCAGCGGTGGCCGCCTGACGGTGGCGCTGCAGACGGTGATGGTGCCTTGCGCGCGTCCCGGCATGCCGCGTGAGATCGAAGTCGTCAACGTCATCGCGACGTTGCGCGGCACGAGTGACCCCGAGCGCGTCTACGTGGTTGGCGGGCACTACGACTCGCGCAACGCCAAGGGTGCAGACGGGGTTAATCCAGCTCCCGGTGCGGTCGACGATGCGTCGGGCACCGCTGTCGCAATGGAAGCCTGCCGCGTGCTTGCCAAGCGCGAGTTCCCGGCCACGATCGTATTCGTTGCCTACGATGGCGAAGAGCAAGGCCTGCTCGGTTCGAAGGCGCACGCCGCGCAGATGGCTGAAGGTGATGCTGCAGTCGACGGCATGATCACTTGTGACATCGTCGGCAATACGATGGGCATGGACGGCCGTCGTTACACCGACTTCGTGCGTTGCTTCAGCTACTCACCGATGGGCAACGACAGCCTCGGTCGCAGCCTGGCGCGCGCCGTGTCTCGCGCCAGCCGTGAATACGTTCAGGACTTCCGGGTCAAGTTGATCTATCGCGGTGACCGCTACGGGCGCGGTGGTGACCATCGTTCGTTCTTCGATCACGGCTATCCAGCGGTGCGCATGACGGAGCCGCGCGAAGATTTTTCGCGTCAACATCAAAACGTGCGCCCGAAGGACGGTAAGCCCTACGGCGATCTGCCGGACTACGCGGACTTTGACTATTCGGCCAAGGTTGCGCGCGTGGTCGTCGCAACGTTCGGCGAACTCGCTTCGGCACCCAAGCCGCCGCTGGTTACCGGTGCGCGCTTGGCTCGCGATGCCTACGACACCGAACTTTACTTCCGGTTGCCTGAGGGCGTCACCCGCTATGAGTTCGTGTGGCGCGAGACCACCGAGGCGGATTGGACCAACGTCGTTGCAATGGACGACGTGACGTTGCAGCAGGGCCGACGCGGCAGGACGATGGCGCGGATCCCCGATGTATGCCTCGACGACGTAGTTGTCGGCATGCGCACGATTGCAGCCAGCGGCGCCCGCAGCCGAGTTGCGACCCCGCCCGAGCCGGACCGCTTTGCGCAACGACCGACGACCAAGAAGAAGTAAGATGCCAAACATGATGGGAGCTGCGTGCCGTCGCGATCTAGTTGCGACATCGTTGATCGTGCTGCTTACGGCCGCCTGTAATGGCGGCGGCAGCGACATCGGACCGCGGCTGCCGCGGATCTCCGACACAAGTGAGAAGGTGCAGCTGCTCGACGACCAGAATCGTGGCGTTGTCTCCGGCCGCGTCACCGTGGTCGGAACGACGACGCAGGCGTTGACCGGCCGCAACGGCCGCGGCGACTTCTTGGCCTCCCCGCGCGGCGACTTGGTCATTCGTGCCGATGGCAGCAATGGCGCCGCGACCGCCGGAGATCGCCTTGGCACGTTGCAGGTCGCGATGACCGTCACTGGCACCGACTTACCGGCGCCGATCCACCTGCCTGATTTGCCGGATTCGGCATCGGCGTTGTTGGCGACCAGCGTGGCGTCGCCGAATACGGTGATCACGTCTGTCGGCGGCACGATCGTTACCGTTAGCTCGGGCGTCATCATCAACTCGGGTCCGACCGAGCCGGTTACGGTTCGCGTTGGCGATTTGTCGCCGCAGCACCTGCCCGGCAACTTGCCGATGGCGGGCTCCATGACCAACTTGTTTGGCCGCGGCGTGTTTGTCGATCCGCCTGGCGCAGCGTTCTCTCCGGGCCTCGACCTCGATGTCTTCGATGACCTGACGCTCGGTGGCGGCAATGCGATGCTATATCGGCTCGATTCTGATACTGGCGAGTGGCTGTCGGTTGGAGTCGGCAGTGAGAGTGGTGGCCGCATTCAGAGTGCCGGACTGCTGACGGCCGGCGGCCTCTACGCGTTTGGCATTGGCGTGCCCGATCGAACCGTTACCGGGCGCGTGCTTGACGTCGATGGTGATCCGGTTAGCGATGTCATGGTTCGGGTCGATCAGCGCGTTGGCCTGACTGCCGGCGACGGTAGCTTCTCGGTCGACTTTGTGCCGGCGACTCTGGCCGATGGCTCGACGCCGCGGAACGCCGTGATCGAACTGTTCGCTGGCGGTAGTTGGCTGCCGACCGTCGCGGCGTCGACGGTGGCGGTCAGTGCTAGCGTTAGTACCGCCGCGGTCGACGCCGGCGACCTCACGCTCGACACGGTGCTCGCCGGCAACATTCGCGTGCAGCAAGTTGTGCGCGCCCGGTCGGACCCGTTCCAGCCTGCTCGCTACAGTTCGGTCGACGGCGACGTCGGGCTGTTGATGACTAGTGATGCGAGCGGCCAAGCGATATTCGAAGACGTGCCGGCTGGCTTCTTCGGTTTCCAAGAAGGTCGCCGCCGCAGCGATCGCGAAGTCTTCTATGGCCAAGCGGTTGGCTTCCTCGATGCCGGGCGTCGCTGGCTCGACAACTACCAGTTCTTGTTCGATCGCGCCTGGTTTGTTGGCACGCGTAGCAATCGTGGCTACCTGTGCGACTCGATCGGTGGTGGCCCCGTTCGTGACGTTGCGGTCGTTCAAGGCAACCAAGCCAACATTGGCTTCCTCGCCGTAAGCCGCGAGAACGGACTAGTGTTCGCTGAGCGTGGCTTCCTTGGTCGGGCCACGGCGACGGTGCGCACGTCACGAGATGGGCAGAACATCACGCACGGTTTCTCCGTTGAGTTGCCGAACTCGGATCACCTTGAGTTCCCGCTGCGCCGCGTGCTGCGCACGCCGCTTGCCGCGTTTGACCGCCACGGTCTGATCGCTGGCGACCTGACCGGCGCGAGCCCAACCGCTTTGCAGAGCATTCGCGCCACGCGCCGCTTCACGCCGCAAGAGTGGTGGGATGACATCGTTGATGGCTTGCCGGTGCAGTCGTCGTTGCCAGTTGATGTCGATCCGGCGACGACCCATCTTCAATACCAGGTCGGTATGGATGCGTCCGGTGGCCACGTCGCCGCGATCGAGTTCTTGGCACCTAGCGGCGAGAACACGTTGCAGAAGATGGGCGTGCTGTCGGGCTACCAGGCGATCGAAGGTGCGCTGACGCAGCTCGATTTGCCACTCGACTTGGTCGCCAATACCCAGTTCTCACTGCCGGGCGCAACCACTAGCGTCGATCCTGAAATTGACCTCAACACGCTCGACTTGGCGCTCGGTTTGATCAGGGCCAACGGCGATTTCGTTGACGTCGGTCGTGATCTCGATGGTTCGTACGACACGGTCACGCCTAGCGCCCTCAGCTTCACGTTGCCGGCTTTGGCTGGTGACTTGCTCAACAATCAATGGCTGGCGTTGCTCAGTGGCACCAAGTCCACGGCCGGCGTGACGTCTTCGCACGCTTCGCTGGTTGCGATGTCGAGTCCGTCGACGCCTAGCTTTACCTTTCCAGAGTTCCCGACGCTGACGGTGCCGGCTGCCAACGCCTCGGTCTCGGCCGACGGCTTCACGACCAGCTTCACGCTGCCAGTCGGCGCGATCGGTGGTGTGGTGGAGTTGCGCTCGCCGGGCACCAACGACCTGCTGTTGTGGCAAGTGTTGGTTCGCCCAGAGACCACTGGCTTCACGTTCGTCAAGTTGCCGGTCGAAGCGGTGACGCCACTGCAGCCCGGTCGTACCTACACGCTGACCATCACCGCGTGGTTCGGAACCATCGAAATCGAATCACCAAACCCGTTTGGCGACTTCGCGTCCTACGCGCAGACGATCGGCATCATCGAAGCCGGTGTGACCCAGATCACGCGCCGTTCTATCTCGATCACGACGATGTGATCTCGGACGCTGTGATTCAGCCAGCTGTGATGCAGCCAAATGTGATGCAGCCAAATGTGATGCAGCAACCAGGAATGCGCTGTCGACGCCCGTCTAGTTTGCGGGCGTTAGCCGCATCGGGGGCCGTCGCTTTCTTGGGGTTGGTAGTCGTCAGTTGCATCACACGTTCGGTTGTTACGACGATCGATGCGAAGCTCGAGCTGGCGGCGACGGCACTGCGCGAAGGTCGGCTTGAGGAAGCCGTGGAGATCATTGCCGAAGCGCGTAAGCGGGACCCTCAGCACGTCAACGCCGCGCGGTCGAGCGCGTTGATTGCCGACTTGATGTGGCGTGATGACGTCGCCATAAGGGAGCAGCTAGCGGCGATTCGGCTGGCGCGCCCGTCCGGTGATCCCGAAGACCTAGCGCGATTGCGAGGTCAGCTCGGCGAACAACTGTTTCAGGCTGGCCGTTGGGGAGAAAGCTCGACGCCGCTGTTGGCGGGAGCCATTGGGGTCGACTTTGAGCGGCGCCGGGCGTTTGCCGTCATTGCTGCGTCGCTGCCCTTTGTCCGGCACTTCTCTGGACCATTGGTGACCGAGCAACCCCTGCTCAGTGGCAAGGCGCCAGAGTTCATCTGTGGTACGAGTGGCCGCTTGCGGCCGTTCGCGATTGATACGGGCACTTCGATGACCACGGTTGCGGGTACCTTTGCCGACGAGCTTGGCGTTCGCCAAAAGCGTAGTGCTGGCTTTGCCTTGGATGGTGCTGGTCGCCAACTGCCGATTGAGGTCGGCCTGCTGCCGCGCTTCTGCGTGGGCAACGTCGATATCGGCGCCGTTCCGGTGCTGATTGTCACCGATAGAGCGCTGCAGCTGCGCGATTTGCACGGCGGTCCCGAACGCGTGCCGCGTGGCGTGCTTGGCCTCGACTTGATTGCCGCGTGCCGCCTGACTCTCGACCCCGAGCGTGGCAGTGTTGTGCTCGAACTGCCGCAGGGACTTCCGGCGCAGGATTCCGTTCAGTGTGTGCGCGCTGAAGGCCGCTGCTTGCTGCCGGTCGTGGTTGAAGGCAAGCGCTTGTGGTTTGTGCTCGATACTGGTGCCAGCCACTCGAGCCTGACGACTCTTGGCTTGCAGAAAATGCCGCGCGGTGAAGATCGTGCCGTGGTCTCGTTCCGTCGTGTCCGCACTGTCGGCGGCGGTCTTGTTGCTGTTCGCGAAGTGCGCGATCTGGTGCTGCGCTGTTCGGACGCTCGCTTCCTTCGTGTTACGCTCCCTGTTGTAAATCGGGGAAGTTCGAGCCTGTTTCCAGTGCACGGTGTACTGGGCATCGATCTCCTCAGTCGCTGCCGCGTAACTCTAGATCGCGGTCGTGCTCGTCTAACCGCGCTGCGTTGAGGCGCGCGTCACGGAGCTCCCTAACCATCTGCCCATGAGCTCGCCACTCGCTGTGCCAAGAGAACTCGTCCGCGATATGATCGCCCAGATCGACCGCGACGGAATGCTCGTTCCTGTCACTGATGTCATGCGCGATTGGGTCGCTCAGCTGTCTGAGGGCTCTGAATCGTTGACGGCCGAGCCGTTGCCAATCGCACAGTTGCCAATTGGGGCTAATGAGAAGCTCGCGCTTGCCGATGGCGAGTCTGTGATGATGGCGACGTCGCAAGGCCAATGGCTGCTGCAGAAGGTCGTCAGCGGGGAAGCGGATTGGTTGGTCGTCACCGACGTCACCGCTCGCGAACGCCACATTACCGCCGAACTCGAAACGGCGCGTTGTCGTTCGTTGGGTCGCATTGCGGCGACACTCGCGCACGACCTCAACAACCAGTTCAACGCAGTGTTGGCGCTGTCGGCTCACCTCGAGGAGTTCATTCAAGACGACACCGATCGCGCCACCATTCGCGAATTGGAGCACGGCACCAAAGTCGGATCTCGCATGGCTTCGGCACTGGCGAGGCTATTGATCCGACGCGGACCCAGTCGCGAACTCTTCTCGCCCGCTGAGGTGTTGGAAGACGCGCTATCGATGATGCGCAAGTCGCTCCAGCAGGCTGGCGCCGATCTGCAAGTCGAGGTCGATCCCGAGATCCCAAGCGTTCGCGGTTCGGCGATCGAAGCGGTGCAATCCGTCATGAGCATCTTGATGGCCTTCGAGCACATCAGAGCCACCAAGATTCATTGCGCGATGACCCGAGAATCCGTCGCCGTCGCCGCCGGCCGCCGACGCGATTGCGTTGTCTTGCGCTGCGCAGCGAGCCCCTGGAACCAAGGCACCATGGCGCCGCTACGAACCGTTCTAGCAGCCCACCCCGGCACCCTGCCCCACATCGCCAGAAACCCCGAGATCCTGGAAGGCGTTGCCAACGCCCTCATCGCCCAAAAGCGAATGGGCGGCGACCTACAAACCACCCAAACCCCCCAAGCCCTAACCCTCACCTTCACCTGGCCCACCACGAACTAACTGTCGGTACGGTGCCTGGACAAGAAACAACATCTCCGCGCTCTACCGGTGACAGCAAAATTCGCCGATGTAACGCTGCGGGGACCGGTGGTCGGTAGCTGACGAACGGGCGCAGGTTTTGTTGTCACCGCGCGAGGACGAAGATGTTGTTTCTTGTCCAGGCACCGTACCGACAGTTAGTCGTTGGTGCGCATGGCGATGGCGGCGCGGAGGCCGTGTTCCATGTGCTGGGCTCGTTGTTGGTCGAACTCGCGGCCGCCGAAGCGGACTTCTTGGTAGGTGGTGAAGGCTGTGCTGACTTCGGGCGGTAGGCGTTCGAGTTCGGATAGGTCGGTGGCGAACAGTTCTAGGGTCTGTCCGGGGAAGCGGCGATGGCCTGCCTTGGCCAGCGCTCGCAGCAGCTTTTGCAGCGCGCGGCGTGCCTTGGGAGCCGTGATCACTCGTTGGCGTGCCGGCGGCTTTGGTTGGCGGCGCGGCATCAGGGTGATCAATATCACTAGGCCAAGCAGCACCGCCCAGGTTGCTGGCGTGCCGATCAGTGTCGACAGCAGGCGCAAGAACGGGTCAATCAGCGACTCATTGATCTCGACTTCAGGATCGGAGTTCTCGCCAGAGCTGCGATCCATTGCGGTCGCACGGCCACGCGAATCGGGCGGCGTTGGATCGAAGATGAAGATGCGGTCTTCGTAGAGAACTTCGACCCAAGCGTGTGCGTGCTGCGAGCCGAACATGCGCGCGCTGGGCACTTCCTTGTCGGCCTTGCCGCCATATAGCCCGACGCCAATGCGACACGGGATGCCGCGCATGCGCAGCATCAAGGCAGCGGCGGACGCGAAGTGCATGCAGTAGCCGTGCCGGTCGACGTCGGCGAACAGGAAGTTCTCGATGCGGTGCGCGAACGGACCGACGGGTTCACTGCGCGCATAGCGGCAGCGGCTGGCGAGGCCGTCAGCGATCGCGGCCATCGCTCGCCGTGGATCGCGCGGCACCTGCCATTCCTCGAGCAGTTGCTCGAAGCGGTCAATATCTATGCCTGCTGGCAGGTTGGTCAGACCGAGCTCTATGTCGACTCTACTGAGCGAAGCGCGGCGACCTGGATCAGGGAGCTTTTGGTAGCTGACAAGGTAGTTGGCCTGATTGGGTCGCTTTAGCCGGATCCACTCACGTCGTTGATCGATGAGCAGGTCGGGGAGGCCAGCGAGTTGCACCGTGTCAGGCGGCAAGAACACGAACTTGGCTGCACCTCCGAAGCGTTCGATCTCGAGCTCATGGGTCTGGAAGCCGCGCCATGGCGCTCCCAGCACGTGGCCGTCTGGCGAGGATTGTGGCCCGAGGCTCAGGGCGCCAATGCGCCACCGATCCATGCTTGGAACGGTGAAGAATCCGCAGCGCAGATACAGGCCGCTTTCGATGTCGCTTTGGTCGGGACGACGAACTCGAGCCAACTGTTCGCCGCTCAGTTCAGACAGGATGCCGTTGCCACCATCGAGGATGAATGAGTCGTCGAGGCCGACTTGTCGATCAGCGGAAGGGTTCGAGGCACTGTCGTCGCCGTTGGTGTTGCCTCGGCTCGGCGACGGCAGGCAACTCAGCGTGCGATCGATCGCAAAGACACTGACCATGCATGACAACATCATCAGGCTGGTCGCCATCAAGTCGGCTGCTTGTATCGGCGTCCGCGTGCGACTCGGCTTGCTCGTGCGGTAGCTCTGCAGCAGCGTTGCGACGTGCAGCGACAAGAACCCGAACGCTCCGTAAGCGATTAGCAGGCGCATGTCGACGCCGTCGAGGATCACGCCGACGAGCATCACGCAGAAGCTGAGGAACAACGCCAGTGACGGGTCACCGTCGTGGTTGCGGGCCGTTGCGAACGCGAGCGGCGGCAAGATCGTGCATGCCAATGCTGCCGGCCGGGTCATTGGACCGACCCATTCAAGCGCGCCGTAGCAGGCGCTTGCTTGCAGTGCGATGGCGAATAACACACGCAGCCAACGCGGTCGGTTGAGCCGCGACCACGAACCGATGATGGCACCGGGGATCGTAAAGGCGAGCAGCCATGGAATCGGCAGTTCACTTGCCGGCAGGTTGCTTAGCGCGAGCACCGTTGCCGCGAACAGCGATATCGACGCCATTCGACGGAGCGAAGCTGGCGAGCCATCGGAGCTGTTCGCATTGCTCATGGGCGCGTCGGAGAAGGTCATTCCTCATCCTCCATGATCACGGTTACTTGGCCCGGCATGTCGCGCAGCTCAGCAGCTCGCGTAAAACCACCGGCCGGGATCCAGTAGCAGTGACCGAGCGACTCCACGTCTGTGAGTAGCTCTGGGCCGATGCTGTGGTGCATCGACAAGCTTGCTTCAGAGAGCAGAGTCATCAGCTCCGTCATTTGTGACGGGCCCTTCACTTCGACTTGTTCTGGCTCGTTGTCGATGACCAAGACGCGGGACACGGAGCCGCGGCGATGCAGCTCTTCGACCAGTGCGGCGCAGGCACCGAGACTCCACTCGCAGCGCCGCAGCCCGCGGCCGCGCGGTTGACCCGGCGGCCTTCGCAGGTCGAGCACGACGCCAATCGTGCGTGGCATGCGGCCACGTGTCACGCGTCTCACCAAGGTGCCAAGTGACGCACTGCGCAGCGCGTGCACGCCACGAGCATCTTCTTCGGGAAGGTATTCACGCAGCGCTTGGAACTCCGGCCCTGGCAGCGTCGATCGATCGACCGGAGCGATTTCGGCGTCCGCGGCGGCATCGAGAACGTCCGCGCGCAGGTTGGCGCGCATCGGCTCGGTAATCAGGTCGGTCTCGGTGCTGACGACGGAGCGGGTCGCGAACATTCCGAGCGGCCACTGTGACTCGATCACGAAAACTCGTTCGAGCACGTGGCTGCGCACCAGGCTGCGTTGCCGCACCTCGATGCGCTGTGGTTCGAATGGTCGAAGCGTTGGCAGTAACACCGCCGGTTCGCCGCGCATCGAACGCGGTTCATAGAACTGGCAGTTTCGCAGCGGTCGCCGTCCCTGGTGCTCGACGTTGAA
>JBNMNW010000154.1:0-13233 GCA_051278165.1 Planctomycetota bacterium
CGCAGGGCGCGATACGCCTTCGACCCGCTACTGGTCGTCGATTCGCGTCTGCAGCGCTTCGATGGCGGCGGCGAACTGTGGGTCCTTGTCGGCTTGTGGCGGTTGTTCGACGGCGAACTCGTAGCGCTTTGCGACGGCTGCATACTCGTTGCGGAACTGCTTGGGTGGTTCGATCGAGTTGTGTAGGACGCCGAAAATGTATTGCTGTTGGTCGGGCGTTACCTCGACCGTGATGTCGGGGAGGATGCCGCCTTCGTCCTTGTCGGCCGACGTGACCTTGGTTGCTAGGTTGCGTTCGATGTTGCGGCCGTTGGGTGTGCGGTAGCTGCCGGTCGTTAGCTTCAGTTTGAACTCGCGGTTTTCCCAGCTGTAGACGGTGTTGACGTAGCCCTTACCGTGCGTGCGCTTGCCGACGATGACGGCGCGGTCGTGATCCTGCAGGGCGCCCGAGAGCACTTCGCTGGCGCTGGCTGAGTTCTCATTGACGAGCACGACGAGTGGTAGATCGGGCCAGCGGCACTTGGATGGATCGGTCTTGTAGACGATGTCTTCCCCGTTGCGGCGCTTCTGAGTGGCGATGATTCCGGATGGCAAGAACGCGCGACCGATGTCTAGGCACTGATCAAGGCTGCCGCCGCCGTCGTAGCGCAGGTCCAGGATCAGGCCGCGCAGTGTGCCTTCTTCTTCGAGAGATTCGATGGCTCTGAGGACCTGTGGTCCTGACGTCGGATGGAAGCCGGTCAGGTGCAGGTAGCCGAGTCCCTTGTCGCGGTCGATGAAGTGAGCCCACTTGACGCATGGGCGTTGCACGCTGCCGCGTGGCACTTCGAGTTCGATTGACTTGCCGTCGCGGTCAATGCTCAGAGTGACCGTGGTGTTGGCAGGGCCGCGCACCAGGTTGACCACGTTGAGCCGGGCTTCGGCGTCCGCGAGCTGGGTACCATCGACGGCGGTGACGCGGTCGCCCGGCAGCAGTCCGGCCTTTTCGGCTGGGCTGCCAGGAAACGGGTAGTGCACGACCACGGCGTTGTCGTGGCTGACCATCTTGGCCCCGATTCCCAGGTAGTTGCCGGTGCTGTCCTCGTCATACTTGGCGACGTCGGCAGGTGGGATATAGCGACTGTATTGGTCGAGTCCGTCGACCATGCCGCTGATGGCGCGTTCGAGCAGTTCATTCTCGTCAGGCGGCTCAATATGTGAGTCGAGCACCTGCTGATAGACAATCTCGAGCGCCGATTGCTGCGGCTCGGGCAGAATGTTGGACCTCAGGCCACCCAAATAGGAGCCCAGAACGAAGGCTGAGAGGATCAGCGCCCAGTTGACTACCAGGAACCACAAAGGCAGTCGCGGTTGCTGTTGCATGCGAAGAGCGTATGGTGAAATCCAATGGCGCGCATTCTCGTCGTGGATGACACGCCACAGAACCTGAAGCTTATTGAGCTGTATCTGCGGGGAACGGAGTTCGAAGTTGTGTCGGTGACCAGTGGTCATGACGCGATCGAACAGTCTATGCAGCGATCATTTGATCTGATCCTGCTCGATGTCGTCATGCCAGGCATCGACGGCTTCGAGGTCTGTCGCCGCCTGAAGAACGATCCGCGTACGGCATTCGTACCAGTGATCTTCCTGACTGGTCGCATCGGCGACGAGTCGGACAAGTTGGCGGCATATCAACTCGGTGCCGTTGACTACATCCAAAAGCCGGTCGATCGCGAGGAGCTGGTGGCCCGGATCCGCGTCATGTTGCGGCTCGAGGACGCGCGTTCTCGCCTCGATCGTGAGAACGCGGCGTTGCGCGGCCAGCTGATGCGGTCGGAGCAGCAGTTGGCGGAGTTTGGTGCCGCGTTCGAGGGGTTGAAGCAGCTCAGTCAAGAGCGAGCTGCGGACCAGGCGCCGTCGGTGTTGACGCTGTCTCCCGAACTCGTCGTTAAGTCTTTCGACCCAGAGGTTTGCGGTGCGTTGGGCCAGCTTTCGGTGGGCGCGGCCCTGGCGACCTTCGGGCCGGTGGCGGAGCGAGTTGCCGCAATCGTCGAGAGTGGTGTGACGAGTGCGCCGTTGCCATTGGTTGACGACGATGGCGAGGAACACGAACTGCTGCTGGTGATTCGTCGCCTGGAGCATGGCGACGTGTTGCTGTTGTTGCGAGATGTGACGGGTGAGCGCCGTGTCGAACGCGGGATCTCTGATCGCGCCCTGCTCGACATGTTGCCGGAACCCGTCGAAAATCCGGCTAGATCCGCCTACCGAATGACCGACTTTATGGGGGATTCCCAGTCGATCGCGGCGATTACCGGCAGCGTGGCGCGATTGCGTGAGAAGCGCGCAACCGTGCTGATCTACGGCGAGAGCGGCACCGGCAAAGAGCTGGTTTCGCGGGCGCTGCACTTTGATGGTCGCCACCGCAACGCCCCGTTCATCCCGCTGCACTGCGGCGCGATTGCGCCGGAGTTGATCGAAAGTGAGCTGTTTGGCCACGAGAAGGGTTCATTTACCGGTGCCCAATCGGCTCACGAAGGTCTGTTCCGCGCGGCGGATGGTGGCACGATCTTCTTGGACGAGATCGCGGAAACGTCGCCAAGTGTTCAGGTCAAGCTGCTGCGCGTGTTGCAGCGCGGTGAGATTCGTCCGGTTGGTGCCAACCAGCCGCGCATAGTCGATGTGCGTATTATCGCGGCGACCAATCGCGACCTGCTCGAGTTGGTGCGTGAAGGCAAGTTCCGCGAAGACCTTTACTATCGACTCGAGGTCGTCACGCTGCAGTTGCCGCCATTGCGTGAGCGTATCGACGACCTGCAGTTGCTCGCGGAGCACTTCCTGCGCGTTGGCAACCGACGCTACGAACGCACCGAGGGCCCCGTGCGTGGATTCTCGAAAGGCGCGATGGATCGCATGATGGCGTACTCGTGGCCCGGCAACGTGCGGGAGTTAGAGAACGTCATTGAAGGTGCCTTCGCACTCGACGTCGGCGAGATCTTGCACGAGAGCGACTTGCCTGAGCGCGTTCGTCAGGGAGCACCAGGTCTACGCCCTAGTCCGGTGCAGCGGTCGGCTTTGTCGCCTTCCGCTACGTCGTTCGCGCGCCCTGGCGAGCAGGTCGTCAACATTCGCGGCCGTCGCGAGGCGGTGGAGCGCGACGCCATTCTCGACGCGTTGCAGAGTACCAATGGCGACAAAGCTGCCGCTGCGCACCGGCTTGGCATGGCGCGTAGCACGTTCTACCGCCGGCTCAAAGAACTCGGCATGTAGTCGAATGGGCTGAGTGCTTGGCACTCTTGCCGCGGAAGTCGCCGTGCCTAATGTGGCTTTTGGCGCTAAGAAAGAGGCATTCACCGATGCCCCATCCGCCGTGTCGCGGGCGATTCGCGCGAGTTCGCGCTCAGCGACAACGGCGGGCTCTCATCGGGCGTGACCAGTTCTGGCGATCATGTCGATCGCGACTACGCCGACCTCGATGCGCGTGGCTTGCTGAAGGCGAGCGTCGACATGGACATCTATGCAGCTGGTTCCGCCAGTGGCGTGGTGATCAGTCGCATGACGTTGATGAACATCTCGAGCGGCCCGCTCACCGTCGATGCGTGCGGTTACACCGACGTCGACGTTGCCGGCACGTCAGGTAATGACGTGTGCTTTGGAACGGCAGATCGCCACTACGTGACGGATCCATCCGGTGTGCAGATCGATCTTTGGATCGACCCACTGGCTATCATTGGGGTCAACGCGGGCTTCACCGATGCGAATGGCGAGGCGGCGTTGACGTTCGGGATTCCTCCGAGCCCCTACCTGACCGGGTTCTCGGTGCATTCCCAGTGCCTCTATGTCGACGCGGGTGCGCCGAATGGGTTTGCGTATTGGACGCCGGGCCTGCGCACGCGTATCGGCAAGCTCTAGGCAGAGCGCCGTTTGACGGTGCCATCAGCTAGAGAACGCGACCTTGGCAGCGCGCTCTCTTCGTAAACCTGATCTCTCGGCCAGTGAGTCAATCGGCCAGTGAATCAATCGGCAAGCGCCCGTCTAGAACGTGACCGTGATGCCGAACTGGAATCCGTCGATGGTCATCGCGTTGTCGTAACGGAAGCCATTGGCGTCGCCGCTTGCCGAGATCGCGCTGTAGCGCATGCCGGCGAAGAAGCTGATGTCGCGTTGCGGCAGTCGATAGCTCAGCCGTGCTTCGATGTCCTGCGAGAAGTCTTCCATGTCGCCGGAGATCACAAACTCCTCGGGGGCGGCGGCGTAGTCGAGGTCGAGCACAAACTGCTTCCACGTGGCTCGCGCGCGGGCGGCCAAGTAGACGACGTCGCCGTCGATCGTGAGGTTTTGGGCTCGCGTATCCGGGGCTTCTTGGCGCCCGCTCAGCGTCATCGAGCGGGTCGCGAAGATGCCGCCGGCGGCAAATTGCAAGCGCAGCTCTTCGTCCCGGTATTCGGTGCGAATGTCGGCGAACGGTTCGAGGTAGCCGACGCGCACTTCGTCCATCTCGGCGTAGATGCTGACCATATCTCCTGCCAGCAAGCGGCCCCAGTCGGCCTGGAGTTCGCCGTTCCGCGCGGTGTCCATGTCGAGTCGGTAGTATTCGGCGCGGATGCCGCCAAAGCCGTCGCCGATGTCCGCGCGTATGCCGACGTCTTCGCGATGGCGGTCTTGGCCGAACGAGCGCATCTTCTGCTGAGGGTTGTTGACGAGCTCTGAGGGGGTGGCGCCCTCCGACTGCATCTTGGTCTTGCCACGTAGTTGGTAGAGCGCGAGGTAGGGCGATACGTAAATCGCCGGCTCGGCCAGCACGGTAGATGTGCAGCCTGAGAAGAGCGTGGCCGCGAGAAGCACGACAAGTGTCCGCATGCAGGCAGCGTACGTTGCTCCCGACCTCCGCGCCAGCTTCTGGCGTCGGCGCGCCGGTTTCCTACGCTAGTCGCAATGTCTGAAGCCTTTCTTGAGCGCGACTTCAAAGCGTACGAACGCGACCTCCAAAAAGACCCTGAGTTCAACGCGCTGCGCCTTGGCGTGCGCCGCAAACTCAAGGGAATCGCCGACCGGGTGCAGAAGGCGGCGAAGCCGCTGGGCACCGATTTAAGTGCGCAGGCCGGTCTGCATCACCCGTACACGTTCAATGCCTACCGCGTGAAGGAGCAGCGGGCGTATCTTTGCCGCGGGGCAAAAGAGCGGAAGAAGCTCGCAACGTTCTTTGGCGAGGCGCTCGGCAAGGATGCGGAAACGCACTACATCCAGACTGTTCTGGAGGTGTGTATCGATGACCAAATCGTCGAAGCCGCGCTGCGCATTCACCCACAGGCGTGGTGGGACGGCGAGAACTTGAAGAAGAAGTTGCTCAACGATTCGGGCGAGATGGACTCGTTTTGCCAGATGCTGAAGGCGCTTCCACCCGGCTTCAATTTGAAGCTGCACGATTGGCGCCCCGACAACTGGTGTTCGTCGCTCAAGCCGAGCGGCGTCACGGAGCTGATGCAGCACTACACGCCTGGCGAGCACTGGCTGCATATTCGGCGCCAGTTGCCGAAGGAAGACGCGTTGGAGTTGGGGGACGAGGCGGAGTCGTGGGTGAGCAGCTCGATGCTGTCGCTGCTGCCGGTCTACAAGTCGATCTTGTGGACGCCGTAGCGCGAGTGGTCGCGGCAGCACGTCGCTTAGCTTGCCCCGCTGACTGGCCCTAATGGGCGGTGGCGGGCTGCCTCGCTGGTCGGCGTTACTTCGACGGGTAGGTCTTCTTGACCCACTCAGCCCATTTGTCGTCGAACGACAAGAATGACAGGTTGTAGGCCTTCTTCAGGCCGTCGCGCGTGGCGCCGACGAGGTCCGTTTGGTCGATCGCCCAAGCCGCATCGACCCGGCCCTTCACCGTGAACAGGAAGACCCGCCACTTCTCGGGGCCCATCGACATCAGGTAGTCGATGCGCGAGAAGATTGCGACGTGGTCGTTGAACGTCAGGTTGCCGAAGTCGCGCCACTTGGCGGCCTCCGGGAACGGCGCGAACTTCTTCTTGCCGCTAATCATCGCCTTCGCATACGGCTTCCACTTGTCGACCTGCTTGATGTTGGCGACCGAGCCTTCATTTTGGTCGAAGCTCGGCCAGTCGCCGTCGATGCGGCGTGAGTTCCAGTGGGCGAAGCCCTCACGGATCCACACTGGCAGGTCGTAGGCGTAGTAACGGAAGCCATCGAGCAGGTTCTGGCTGACGTTGAACGCGAGTGCGCAGTGCAGCGCCGTGTCGTGCTTCAGCGGGAACTCGTTGGACTCGATGGGGCACGTGAACAGGATCGAACTGCTGTCGGTGAAGTGCCAGCGCTGCGCGGAGAAACTCGGCCGGCCGAGATACTTCTCCATGTATTGGCGGTAGGGGCCACCCTGCTCGATGACGAGCACTAGGAACTTGTCCTTCATCCCCATGTACTTGCCATAGCCCATGTAGGTCTTGTCGGGACCGGGGATGACCTCGCTGGGATCGTTAGGGAAGTCTGCGTCGGTGACGCCAAACAGCTCCTGCGTTTCCGAATACAGCTTTTCGAGTCGATGCGCGGTCAAGTGCGCGCGCATCCAGCTGTTGAGCTTGCGCGACTTTGGCTTGATCGAGGGGAGCTTCTTATTGAGCTCGGTCAGTTCGGCGCGCACCTTCTTTCGGGTCGATGCATTTTGCGGCAGGGTCCACTCAGGAAGTTGCACTCCGATGCGGAAGTGCGCCGTCTCCATCCAGATGATGTTGATGAACGGTAGCGTCTTTTGGATGTCGGTTGACGTCACCGGGTCCGCTGCGAGGTTGCCGAATTTGAACGGCCCGTAGTTGAGGATGCCGGCCTTGGCCATCACCTTCGGGTCCATCTTCGTGTATGGGTCGATCTGCCACTTCTCGAGCTTCGGCTTATTTTGTGCCGCCGCGCCGGCTTGCACGCCGACGACTGTGAGCGCGAGCAGTAGGAATCTGATGGTGATGGACTGGTTCAAGGTCGTGATCGAATGGGTCGTGTTCGGCTGGGCTGCGTTCGGCTGGACTGTGTTCGGATACGTGCTGCGTTCGAATGGATCGAGCGTCTAGATCTTCAGCAGCCACTTCTTGGCTTGGTCGATCGCTTGGAAGCTCGAGAGCTTGTCGAGCGGCTTCTCGCCGTTGAGCACGCGGGCGGTGTTGATCGCTTCCTTCTTCACCGCGAAGTCCGAGGAGTTCAGGTAGGTGCGAAGCAGCATGCCTTGATCTTTGATCATCAAGTAGCGGAGTAGGCGAAGGCCGGCCATCTGGTCCGTAGCGCGCGCCGCCGCGATCTTCTCAAAGATTGGCAGTGAGCATGCACTCGAACGGGCCGCCGGCAGCACCTTCGAGGTGATGTCGCCGAACTCAGTCCAGCGCTGCTTGGCGGCGAGCAACACGATGTCGAGACCGTCGTGTTTGCCGAGGCTGAGCAAGCCAAGGCCCGCGTAGATCGTGATATCCGGATCCTTGTCCTTCAGGGCAGGCTTGAACACGGCTGCCATGTCGGCGTCGTGGAAGCCGGCGAGTTTGCGCAGCAGGTAACGGCGCCATTCGACACTCGGTCGTTTGGCTTCGCGCGCGAGCAGCGATGCGTGGCTCTTGTTGACGACTGCATCGAGCACGGCGAACAGGTGTTCGTTGGTGTTGTGGGCGCGATCGCTGACGAGTGCAATGATCACGGGGGCGACGCCGGCGCCCATCGCAACCAGCTTGCCATGGGCTTCTGTCTGCAGCTCCTCTTGCGGCTTCTTAAACTGCTGGGCCGTCGCGCGCGCCCGGTCACTCGCGGCTTTCTTGAGGGCTGGCCACTTGGAGAGCTTCGTGTTTTGCTTGTTCTGCTTGGCTTGCTTGCCGTCTTGCTTCGTTTGGGCTTCGACGGACGCTGACGTCAGCGCCAAGGTGACGATCGCGGCTAGCAGAGCGCCGCCGATGCCGCGCGACTTGGATCGTGGCTTTGATTGAGCAGGGAGCATGTCGTGGTTCATGTTCATGGCTTCTTGTCCTTTGGCAGTTCGAGCCATCCCATTTCCAGCAGGTTGTCGCGGTAATCCGGGTGCATGAACGTGACCTTCTTGCCTAGCGTCAGTTGTTCGTTTTCCCACCATAAGCGCCACTCGTTGCTCGTGTGGGTGACGAAGCCGACTTGCAGCGCGTCGACGTATTCGGTCATCAACAACGGTGACGAATGGAAGTCGTAGCTGCCGACCACGAAGTAGCCCTGTGGGAGCTCGATCGGTGGGCTGACCGCGTTGATGTTGAGTAGGTCAAAGAACCACATGGCGACCGGCAACATCGGGGTCTGCCGCGTCAGGTTGCTGCGCGTCTTGTGGTTGATGAGCTTGGCTTGTTCTTCCAGCTCGTAGATGTTCGTGGCCACGGAGCACAGGCCTTGCGCGAGCTCGAGTTGCTTTTGGCGTTCTTCAGGAAACTCACGCTGCGCGAACTTCAGCGGTAGCAGGTGCTCGCGTAGCGCCCAGACATACGTCGTCTTGACGCCGAGCCCAGGCCGATAGGACGTGAGCCAATCGACGTAGGGCTTGAGCTCTGCGAACGTGACCTCGATGCCATCGATGACCAACAGGCGCGGATCGTCCTTTGGTGACGGCTTCTTGCCTGAGCAGGCATCCGCGAGCACGGCAACGGCCGCAATGGCAGCGATCGTTACGATGCCACGGGCGAACCACGTGCGTCGCGATGCTTGAGGTGGGGTTGGTAGCGATTCGCTCACGGTGTATTCAGCTCCGGGCTCGTTTAGCCCTGCGGGGTGTCGAGATTGGCCAGGAACGTGCAGACCGGCCCTGTCAAATGGCTGTATGTCGCGGCGAGTTGGTCGGCAACACGCGGCATGTCCGCAACTGCGAGCGGGCTCGCGTAGATACTGGCATTTTCGAGCCAGATGGAGCGCTGGTCTTGCGGCCAGGTTTCGATTCGGACTTGGAACGTCTGCTTCTGCTCCTCATGCGGTGGGAATACGAAGCGCACACCGAGCGACTGCATCGGGCGACCGAATGCGTTGCCGGCCTGACTGACTGGTGAGATCAGTCGTTGCGCCAAGAACTCGCGGCCGTCCTTGAAGTGGCGCGGCGTGACCAGCGATCGCACCACGAACTGCTGGGCGATCGACGTCGGGATATTGCACGTCTGGAAGGCGAGCGTCGCGACGTTGACAGCGCGAGTTGCGAAGTCTTCGACGGTCGAGCCGCGCATCTCCTCGCGGATTACGAGCCGGTCGTGCATGAAGCTGGCCGTCGAGACCTGGCCGGGCGCTTGCGCGAGGTTGCTGAGGTGTATGCCGTCGGGCGCAACTTGGAAGTTCTGATAGCCGAGCTGGGGCCTTTGGTACAGGGTGTTATGGACGTTTTGCACGAGATCCGCCCGCAGCTGTTGCGGCGGGTAAAGGATCTCTGCGGCGAAAGCGATCGTTCGGGGGTCGTAGGTCATGGCCCAGGTTCCATGCTACGGGGGCGACCGGGCCACACTAGGGGGCTGATGGATTCCGGGTCCGGGATCTGGTCATGCGTCAGGCAAATCGGGAGGGATCGGTTCGGTGCTGCGTCTCCTGGCGGCCGATAGGGCGACAAAAGCCCTGCCTTGCTGGCCTTGTAGTCCTGAGTGGCTAAGCTCCGTCGCCCATTTCCTCCGATCAACTTCTACTATGCACCGCGCTTTCACTATCGCCGCTACGCTGCTTACGGCGTCAGCTTTCGCTCTTCCTGTCGCCATTGCCCAGCCGGTCACCATTGCCCAGCCGGTCACCAGCCCGCAGGGTGAGCAGCAAATCAATGCCGTCCAGAAGGAGATTGATATCCTTCAGGAGAAGCTGATCGACGAGCGCTCCAAGCTGCTGCGCTCGATGAAGGTCAACGGCCAGCAGCTCGACCCGCTTGAGGTCATGCGCGAAGCCGTCTACCTCGCCGGTGGCAAGCTGGTTGAATCTAAGGTCGCGAACTTCTTCATCCTCGAAGAACTGAAGAAGCAGGTCGAGTCAGGTCAGCGCAAGGCGGAAGAGTTCTTGGTCTCCGAGGAGCAGGTTCTGAAGGAACTCGCCCCGATGAAGGCCGAGTTCGACAGTAAGAACCCGGGCATCAACTTCTGGGAGGTCGTGCGCACCCAATACGGGCTGAGCAAGGAGACCTTCATGGAACAACGCAAGGAGTCGATCCTGTTCGACCGCGTGTTCTTCCCGGGTGCTCCGAAGGATTGGCCCATGATCACCAAGGAAGCGATCAAGGCGCAAACTCAGAGCGACCAAGGTCCGAAGTTCCTTGAGCAGCTCGAGAAGGCCACTGAGGGCGTCGACGAGAACGGCAACCCGAAGAAGCTGCCTGAGTTCTGGGTCAACATGATGCGTCAGTTCGTGCAGAAGGGTCTGCGCAGCTGGAGTGACGTTCGCTACGCCTCGCACGGCCTGCCGGTCGAGACGGTGCTGCGCGTCAACGACCTTGAGTGGTCGACGCAAGACGCCTTCGAGTTCATTAAGAAGGGCCTGTTCGTGCACGACCTCGAGCGTGCCATGCAGGAAGTCGCAGTGCGCGAAGCGCTGCGTCAAGAGCTGGTCAGCAAGGGTGCCTTCATCTCTGACGAAGAGTTCGCGACTCGCTACGACACCTACCGCGAGCCCTACGATTCGACCCCGTTCACGGTCGAAGTCATCGCGACGCGCTTCAAGGGCTACCCGTGCTTGGAAGCCTTCCGCGCTCGCTGGCGCCTGATCTCGTCGTTTAGCGACCTGATCAAGGATGAAATCAACGACGAGAACCTGCAGAAGCACGCCGTCAAGCGCGGCGCCTTCTTCGCCGACGGCCAATGTGACGTCAGCGTGATCCCGTTCCAGGGTCGCAACAAGATCACCGGCGCCTGGGCTCCGGATGGCATGGAGGATGCTAAGAAGCGCTGCGCCGCGGTCTTCGCCCAGATGGAAGCTGGCGAGCTGACCTTTGACCAGGCGCTCGAGCAGCACACCGAGTTCTTCGCCAACGATGAGAAGCGAGGCCTGCTCGGCATGCTGCCCCTCAACCAACTGCGTCAGCAGTGCCGCGAGAACGAGTTCACGCAGCTGCTCGACGGCTTCGCGATCTCCGACCACCTGTTCTTTGACGCCGAAGTCGGCAAGACGATCGGCCCGGTCGCCGCCCCGGAAGCTTGGTTGATCTGCCGCGTCAACTCGCGCACCCCAGCCCGTCGCCAAGTCAACGTCAAGGTCGAGCGTGAGCGTGAGTTGGTCCGTGAGGACTACATCACCTACCGCTTCCTCGAGTGGGCCAACGGCATCATTGCCAAGTCGAAGTTCGAGTAGTTGATCGACTAGACGACCCGACGCTCTAGGATCGACTCCGTGGCGGAGCCTGAAGAGAAGCGTAGTGATGTCGAGGCGCTGTTGCGCCGGATCTGGGCCGCAGTTGTGCGTTATCGACGCATGGTTGTGGCCATGATTGGTTTTTCGCTTCTGCAGGTCATCTGCACGAAGCTGCCATTCTTGGTGATTGAGCCACTGCTCCAGGTGCTGGAGGAGTCGGATGACTCGACCAAGGTTCTTGACCTGCCGGATCCGGACAAAGTACTCAGTTACTCCGAAGAGCTGCGGCAGTGGTTCTCGCAATGGTTTCGCGAGTTTGGCGCGGACCTCTGCGACCTCTTCGGACTGACGTTCGATGGTCAGGGGATGTCCGGGATGCCCGTCGTGATTGCCTGCGGCGTCGTGACGCTGTGCTGCGGGATTGTCGGGTCGTTCACCATCTATATGGTGCAGACGGTGTCGCGGTTCTTCGCCTACCGAGTAGTCGCCGATCTCCGCTGTGAATTGGCGCAGCACTTCCTGAGCTTGCCCCTGCGCTTCTTTGGGCGTCAGCGCATGGGCGAGATGATCAGCAAGGTGACCAATGACACCCAGGTCATGCAGCGCTCGTTTGAGATGGCTGCCGACAACGTGGTCGTCGACCCGCTGATGATCCTCGGCAACGTCATCATCATCGGGCTCTACTTCCCGCAGGCGTTGCTGGTGGTCGCCGTGATGTTGCCGCTGATGGTGATTCCGATGTATCGCCAGGGCAGGAAGGTTCAGAAGCGCAGCAGTAAGAGTCTGCAGGCGCTTGGCGAGACGACGGAGTCGTTGAACCAGATTCTTACCGGCATCCGCACCGTCAAGGCGTTCCAACTCGAAAGTGAGCGCATGCGCGAGTTCGATGGAACGACGGTCACGTTCTTGGCGCGCACCAAGAAGGTGTTGAGCGCCAAGGGTCGGTCGATTGCTCAATCATTCATCGGATACCAGGTTGCGACCGCTGTGATCCTCGTGATCCTCGGGCACACGATCTTGTCGACGGATCTGACGTTTGCAGTGGTTGGCGTGATCATCGCGCCGTTGGCTACCAACTATCAGCACGTTAAGCGTGTGACGCGTGCCTACAACGTCATGCGGGAGTCGGCCGGAGCGCTATCTGGAATCGAGAAGATCCTGCAAACCGATGTCGACGCGGCCATGGTTGGTGGCCGATCCATCTCCGAAGTGCGTGGCGAGGTGGAGTTGCGGGATGTGCACTTCAGCTACGACGGCAAGCCTGTGCTGCAGGGCGTGTCGCTCAAGGCGCGCGCTGGCCAGACCATCGCGCTGGTTGGCCCTTCTGGTGGCGGCAAGTCGACGACACTAGACCTGCTGTTGCGTTTCCACGATCCGGAGAAGGGCAGCATCATTGTGGATGGCAACGACCTGTGCGAGGTCAAGCTCTCGGACTATCGTCGCCACACTGCGGTCGTCAGCCAGTCGCCGTTCCTGTTCAACACGTCTTTGCGCGACAACATCGGCTGCGGTCGTCCTAGCGCAACCCAGGAGCAGATCGAAGAGGCTGCACGCGCAGCGAACATTCACGATTTCATTGTCGAGCAGCCTGACGGTTACGACACGATGGCCGGAGAACGCGGTACCAACCTGTCAGGTGGCCAGATGCAGCGCATCACCATTGCACGAGCGATCCTTCGCGACCCAGCGATCCTGTTTCTCGATGAAGCGACGTCGGCGCTCGACACCGAGAGCGAAGGAATGGTGCAAGCGGCGCTAGATACGCTGCGCAGGGGGCGCACATCCTTCGTGATTGCGCACCGCTTATCGACGATCGTCGACGCCGATCAAATCCTGGTTCTGGTCGATGGACGCATTGTTGAGAGTGGCGCCCACGACGAGTTAGTTGCCAAGAACGGCATCTACAAGCGAATGGTCGACAAGCAAATGCGACCGGACGCTAGCTAACCTGTGGTTTGTACC
>JBNMNW010000155.1:0-13207 GCA_051278165.1 Planctomycetota bacterium
ATGGGCGGCTCGGCGGATCGGAATCCGGTTTGCGTCCAGTTCGGCACCGAGGGCAGCGCCCTGCTTAGAACTCGCCGCCAGCATCGTTTGCAGATCGAGCAGTAGGCCGTCGCTGACATCCAATGCGGCGGTGACGCTGCGTTGTTGCGCCAACCAGACACCCTCAGCCATGGCTGGACGGAAGCGTAGGTGATGGCCGTGGATAGAGCCGCCGAGTGGCCCGGTGACATGCAGCGTATTGCCGGGCTTTGCACCGGCGCGGGTCAACGCGCGTCCAGGTAAGTGCCCATAGGCCGACACGGTGATCACCATTGGGCCCGGGCTGGTCGCGACATCGCCACCTACAACGCAGCAGTCGGCAGCCGCCGCGGCGCTGCGAATGCCGCGTAGCAAGGCGAAGAGATCTGGGCTCGAAGTGTTGATTGGCAAGATCAACGAGACCAGCAACCAGTCCGCCGTAGCGCCCATTGCCGCGAGATCTGACAGGTTGCGGTTGACGGCCTTCTTGCCTACTAACGAACGATCCGCGGCATCGTCGAAGTGCACGCCGCCAATCACTGGATCACAGCAGAGCACGATTCGGTCGTGACGTTGCCGGATCACCGCGGCGTCGTCGCCAATGCCAACCTGTACGTCGCGATGGCTGGGGAAAAACGTCGCCAGCCGCGCGGTCAGTTCGCGCTCACTTGCCATCGGGAGCAAACACCACCACGATTGTGGAGCGCACATTGGCGCGCGGTAGAGCGCCAAACAGGGCACTGTCGCCATAGCCCGAGTGTTTGGCCGGATGCGAGATCACCACTTCGTCATCGCGAAGTTCGGTAACGCGCGATAGCAATTCACCGTGCGGCGTATCGATGAACACATCGCTGCCGACGCGCAAGCCTGACGCCCAGCGATCGACAACAACCCACGATCCAGCCGGAATCTCTGTCACCGTGTTCATGCCCGCGGGCACCCACTGGGTGCCGAACTTCAGGAAGAACCAAAGTCCACAGACCACCGCGAACACGAGCGTCGAACGACGCACCCACTTAGCGACCGTGGTCGGTTGCAGGGGTGTTGGTTTGGAGGCGGCAACGGTGCCAGAAACGGCCATGGCTTGCAGCATCGGCGCTAACGCCGACTGGGTCCAGAACCGGCTGCTAGATTGGCCAAGCCTGCAGCAACTCCGCGGTCGCAGCCTGCGGATCCTCTGCCTGCATGATGGCGCTGCGCACGGCCACTCCGACCGGTCGCTGCAAAGCCGGCACCGTTGCGATCTGGGTGATGGTCGTGGCGTCAACGCCGCCGAGCCACACCACTGGCAGCCGGGCATTGGCCGTAAGTAGGGCCGCGCGAGGCACGGTCAAGTAGGCGCCCTTCGGCTTGCTGCTGGTTGGCCAGACCGGCGACAGCAAGGCGAAGTTGCAGCCATGCGTCGCGGCACTTGCCAATTCGTCCGCGTCATGCGCAGAGAACCCAATGATCGTGTTGGGACCTAGCACTTCGCGAGCTACGTCTGGCGGCAACGAGCGATGGCCGATCTGGGCGCCGTGGGCGGCTCTCGCGGCGACGACGTCAATGCGGTCGTTGACCAACAACAGTCCGTCAACTTGCTCGAGCATCGGCATCAAGCGTTCGCACGACCGCAGCATCTGTCGCGCCGACCACTTCGATTCGCGGATTTGCACGCAGCGCGCGCCACCGCGCACAGCTTCGCTGACGACCTCTTCGATTCGGCCGGGGTCACCAACGCCGTCGGTCACCAGAATCAGTCGCAGTCGTGAATCGACGGGCGGAGTATCAGCCATGGCGAACAAGATGACCAGATCCGCGCCGTCTTGGCACGGCAGAAGCGCCTAGATGCGCTTCTCGTAGATCGGGCCCTTCTCGAAATACTCGTTTTCAGCACCGACCGTGTCCATGTCGTAGCGACGACCTTCGAGGATCATGCGGCTGGCGATGATGCCCATCTCCAGGCTGTGGTCCTGGTTGGTGTAGCGGAAACGACCTGGGCGACCGACGTAGATTAGATTCTCGATGCCATCGAGATACTCGCGGATCTTCTCGACGTTGGCCTTGTACGTCGTGTCGTAGACCGGGTAGACGTGGCTCCGTTTCATCAAATACGACTGCCGGATTTCGTCCTTGGTGAAGAACCCCCACTTCTCGAAGTAGGGCATCACCATCTCGAGTAGTTGCTCCTTCGGCATCGTCCAGATGTCGTCGGTTTCAAACGCGAAGAACTCGATGAAGAACGACGTCGTGCCTTCGGGGCACATGTCCTTGCTGAAGTTCTTCATCTCGCTGGTGCGACCGAACGGGATGTCCTTCTGTGGGAAGTAGATCCAGTTGTCGGCGGTCACCTGCTCCTTGTTGAGCGTTAAGAATAGGTAGACTTGGTTGCGCCAACGCAGGTTCTTAGCCGCTTGCAGCACTTCGGCGGGCGGCTTCGGATCGAGTAGATCGAGCCACGCTGTAAGGGGCACCGACTCGACCACGTTCTTGGGCTTGATCGTCTCGATGCCGTCCGGCGTCTTGATGTCGACCTCGGTGATGCGCTTGCCATCGTGGCGAACGGCCACAGGCTCACTGTTGACGTGGATCTCGGTGCCGCTCTCGACTAGGTGCTTGCCAATCTCTTCGTAGATGCGACCGGTGCCGAATTGCGGGTAGTAGAACACGTCGACCAGCGACTTCGGTCCCTTCTTGCCCTTGCCACTGCCGCCGAGGCCGATCGCGTTCTTGAGCACGCTCCAGAGGTTGAGGCCACTGATGCGTTGCTTGGCCCAATCCGGATGGATGTCCGCGCACGGGATGCCCCAGATCTTCTCCGAGTAGTTGATCATCGAGAACTCGGCGAGCGAGCGCCCAAAGTTGGCGACGACGTAGTCCTCGAAGGTGAGCATCGGCTTCTTGAACACGTCGTAGCGGATACGCGCAATGAAGTAGTCGATGCCGATGCGGGCGCTCTTCAGGATCCCGAGGTTGCGAACGACCTGGCCGAAGTTCACGGGGTAGTTGTAGTACTTGCCGTCGACGAACTGCCGCGTCAGCCGCGGAACTTGTCGCCACTCTTCTTGCAGCAGGTCCTCAATAAAGTCGTAGAGATACTGATTCTTGGAGAAGAACCGGTGCGGACCGATGTCGGTCAAGAAGACATCGTCGCCTTCTTTGATCTTGATCGTCTGGGCTAGGCCCCCAACTTGGTGGTCCCGTTCGACGATCGTACACTTCTTGCCCTTGCGGGAAAGCTCCATCGCACAGGCGAGTCCGGCGGGGCCGGCGCCGAGCACGAGGGTTTCGGGGGCAGGATTTAAACGAGGAGTCGGCATCGCGGGTGGGACGAGTTAGGGCTGCGAACTGATACCATCGACAGGCTGCCAGGCATCCTGAAAAGAAAGGCATGTGGCAGTTGCCGCGATCGCAAGGGCTACTGCATGAGGCTCAGGCGTCGGGTTTTTGCGCCCAGTCCTCAAGGCTGTAAAGCACGTTTTGTGGAATGGGCACACGGGCTCTATCGGTCAGCTCCTGCACAATCTGGGCGCAGCTGAGTCCGTCTTCGAGTCCCGCGTCGATACTTTGGCGGTCAATCGTGAATTGGAACACGTGATCGCTCTTGGTCCGGCGGGCAAATCGATCAAACTGGTGGAGCACGTCATGCACGTCGTCCCCAGGGAAAACGAGGATCTCGAAGTCTGGCTGTACGATAAGCGTACAGCGCGTGCCGCCGACCTTGCCCGCGGTCTCGGCATCCAGCAGTTCGGCGCCGAGTCGTGACAGGCGCAGCGCGGTCACTCGCCCGCCATGCATGCCGACATCGACGAGGCCGAGCGGGAACAGTCGCTTCTTAATCCAGACCAGCAGGTTCCAGCTCATCTGCTGCAGTGATTCGCTCGGCACGTAGGCGCCGCCTTGGAATCGCGCCGAGAAGAACTCCTCAGCCGCGCTCGTATCCAGCTGCGACAGGTAGGCGTTGCGGGCCAAGAACGGCAGCACCGCCACGTCTTGCCACTGCATTGGCTCGGCGCGACGCAGCAAGCGCAGCAGCACTCGCCGCATGCGGGTGTGATGGTATGGTTCGCCCGGCAGCGTGCGCTCTTCGACAAAGTGGCTTAGCAGCAGCTTGATCTGGTCGGATAAACTCGCCCGTTCAAACTGAGCTCCGGCCTTGGTCGGCCGCAGCGATCGCTCGCCGCGACGGTCAATCAAACGACGTTGCAGGCAGAAACGGTAGATGATCTCAAGCATCGATTTCGCCGGCAGGAAGACGCCTGGAATCGGCAGCAGCGTGCCCGCGATGCGTTTGGCAGACGCCTTGAACAACTCGCCTTCGGCGGTGAACAGCACCTTGCTCTGCTGCAGTTCGCGTAAGAAACGACAGACGTTACTCGCCAAATCGCTGTTCGCGGAAAGCTCCTGCTCAACCGCCGGCGCGTGTTCTTGGCCGCGCCTGCGGATCGCCCACAGCGCCACTTCATGGAACACGACGACGCCTTGTTCATACGGCTGGATACCGACGCGTGCCAAGTCGAGGTTCGTCGTCGTGCCGAGCATCGACTCCTCCAAGCTCTTGCCCAAAAAGTCTAGGTCGGGCGGCGTCTTTAAGTCGACCTCGTGGGTTAGTTCTTCCCACGAAGCGATTCCCCCATGCGTGTGCAGCGTCGTGTCGACCAGCGTGCGAATGTGTTCTGGCAGCTTGTTGAGTCGCTGCGCCATCGCGCTCTCGAGAATGTAGAGCTTGTAGATCTTGCGAGCGTGGTCGGCTGCCTTCTGTGCCTTCTGCTCGTCGCCTGCAGCTTGGCCGTTGCGTGCAGAGTGCCCGTTGCTCGTCGACTCGTCCTTCATTTTCTTGAAGAAGCGCGCCTCCAAGAAGCCTTGCAGAGTCAACGTGTCCGGCAGTTGCCGTCGCCGGCGTTTGCGATATTCGCGAACACAGACAACCAACTCACTCGGCGCGGCCCACGCGGGGCTGTCATAGTGCGCCCAACGCTTGTCTTTGACCGGCCACAAAAACGACTCGCGATGCAGCGCGGCCAACGAAGCGTCGAGATCAAAGCGGCTCTTGAAGTTGTCGCCAAACTCGGTGAACAAGTCCTGTACTAGCCGCACCGCGCCGTCATCCTTGAAGAACACCTCAAGCAGGTCCTGAAGCTTGCGAGGCAGCATGCCGATGCGTTGCAGCACGACTGCTTCGTCCTCCATCGCCGAGCTAATATGGCTCAGAACGGGTTTGCCAGGCGGCGCCTCGACTCCTGGCCTTGCCAGCCAGCTTTGCACGCATTCGCGCTGCTGGTCGTCGGAGCCATCACGTAGCAGCACTCGCAGACTTACGCGGCTCATGCGGATACCTCTCGTCCCAACGCGCTGTCGCCTTCCAGGTCATCAGCCGCCACGATCTGGTAGCCGTATCCTTGCTCGGTCAGGAACAACTGACGCTTCTTGGCGAACTCCTGCTCGCGGGTATCTCTCGAGACCAGCGTGTAGAACGTCGCTGTGCCACCGTCGGACTTAGGACGCAGCACGCGGCCGAGACGCTGAGCCTCTTCCTGGCGGCTACCGAACGTGCCTGAAACTTGGATTGCCACGTTCGCGTCCGGCAGGTCGATCGCGAAGTTGCCAACCTTGCTGACGATTAGGTGTGGCACCTCGCCGCTGCGGAAGGCTGCGTAGAGGCGATCCCGTTCGATGTTGTGGGTCTGCCCGGTGATCAGCGGCAGCTTGAACAGGGTCGCCAGTTGGCGCAACTGATCCAGATACTGGCCGATGATGAGCACGCGATCGGAGCCGTGTTTGCGCAGCAACTGAGCCACGACGTCAGCCTTTTTGCCGTTGTCGGCGGCGATGCGAATCTGGTGGCGAGCCGTGGCGTTCTTGTAGCGAAGCTGTCGTTCCTCGCCGAGCGGCACCCGCACTTCGAAGCAGCGAGCGACAGCGAGAAAGCCCATGCCTTCGAGGTGCTTCCACGGCAACTCGTAGCGCTTCGGTCCGATCAGCGAGAAGACTTCGTCCTGGCGGCCATCTTCGCGAACCAAGGTTGCCGTCAAGCCAAGGCGACGACGCGCCTGGATGCCAGCCGTCGCGCGGAACACCGGCGCCGGCAGCAAGTGCACTTCGTCGTAAATGATCAGGCCAAAGCCACCGCGATCAAACAGGTCGAGGTGCGTGAAGGGGTCGAGTTTGCCGCGACGGTGCGTCAGGATCTGGTAGGTCGCGACTGTGACCGGCCGGATGTTCTTATGCTCGCCGGTGTACTCGCCGACTTGCTCTTCGGTGAGCGTGGTTTTCTCGAGGATCTCGCGCACCCATTGGCGCACGGCAATGGTGTTGGTGGTCAGCACCAGCGTGTTGGTTTGCAGCAGATTCATTGCAGCGATGCCAACGACGGTCTTGCCAGCACCGCACGGCAGCACGACCACGCCGCAACCGCCGATGTCGGTACCCCCCATGTGGAATGCCTCTGCCGCTTTGCCTTGATAGTCGCGTAGCTGGAAGGTCTCGCTGGTCGCGAGTCCGAACGACATCTCGTCACCCGTTTGGTAGCCGGCGCGGTCGTCGACCGGATAGCCGAGTCGCACCAGCGCCTGCTTGACGTCGCCACGCAATGCCGTCGGCAAGAACGCGCGGCCTTCGTCATCGCATTCGACCAGCTTGGCCAAGGTCTTGCTCGTGACCAACTCTGCGAGCACCTCTGGTTCGTCGCACACCAACTGCAAGCGATCTCCGGAGGCCTTCTGCAACCGCATCAGCCCGTAGCGCCGGAACCACTCGCCGATGCGTTCGGTGACTTCCTTGGCAACTGGGAATCGCGCGTTGGCTTCCATCCACGGAATCACATCTGCCGCACTCTCGCCCAGCGCCGCCGCATTCCAGATGCTGATCGGCGTGATCCGGTAGAAGTGCACGTATTCAGGTGACTTCTCAAGCTCAGCGAACTTGGCAAGGCGCTCCCGCGCCAGTTCGTAGCCCGGGTGAAGGGTCTCTAGCAACACGGCCCCATCAGCCTGCACAATCAATGGTGGTTCGGTCATCCAATCACCTCGTGGTTGCGAGGCTTCTTTGCCTTCGTCGCTTTTGGCGACTTGCCCGTAGCAGACTTGCTGCGCTCAGACTTCTTCTGGGTGGCCTTTGGCGGCTTGCGAAGTGCCGCTAGGTGCGTTTTTAAGAAGCGGCCGGTGTGGCTGCCCTTGGTGCGGGCGATCTGCTCCGGCGTGCCCTCGGCGACGACCAGGCCCCCAGCACCGCCGGCTTCCGGTCCCATTTCGAGAACATGATCAGCGGCCGCGATGACGTCGAGGTGGTGTTCGATGACCAGCACCGAGTCGCCGCGGTCGAGCAAGCGCTCCAATACCGTCAGCAGCTTTTGCACATCATCGGCGTGCAGTCCCGTCGTCGGCTCGTCGAGCACGTAGACCGTGTGGCTGCTCGGGCGCCGTGCGAGTTCGGCGACCAGCTTGATGCGCTGCGCTTCGCCGCCTGAGAACGTATTTGCAGGTTGGCCAAGCGTCAGATAGCCGAGGCCAACATCGTGCAGCAGTTGCAGCGGCCGCACGATCTTCTTGTGGTTGCCGAAGAACTGCAGCGCCTCATCGACGTCCATCGCGAGCACATGGGCAATGTTCTTGCCGCGGTATTCGACGCTGAGCGTCTCTTGGTTGTAGCGCAGGCCCCGGCAGATCTCGCAGCTGACCCAGACGTCGGCGAGGAAGTGCATCTCGACCTTGATCTGCCCCTTGCCTTCGCATGCGGCGCAGCGGCCGGCGGCAACGTGGAACGAGAACCTGCCCGGCGTGAACCCTTTTTGACGGGACAGTGGCGTTGCTGCGAACAGTTCGCGAATTGGACCAAACGCCTTGGTGTAGGTCGCTGGATTGCTCGACGGCGACACTCCAATGGCGCTCTGATCGACGCAGATCAGTTGATAGTGGCGGTCGTCGCCATCTTGCCAATGAACCTCTAGTTCGTGTTTGGTCAGTCCGGGGACCAGTGCGTCCATGATCAACGAAGACTTGCCCGAGCCGGAAACACCAGTGATCGCGGTCAAGATACCAAGTGGCACATCGACGTTGACGTGTTGCAGGTTGTGCACCGCGACGTCGCGCATTTCGACGTGGCCGACTGGCTTGCGCCGCTCGTGCTCGGCTCGCACCTTGATGCCGAGCGTGTTGCTTAGCCAGCGGCCTGTGAGCGTGTCGCTGGCAGCGACCACCTCGGGCGTGCCGCTCGCGACGACGTGGCCACCGCGCACGCCGGCACCAGGGCCGATGTCGAGCACGTGATCCGCCGATCGCACCATGACTTCGTCATGCTCAACGGCGAGCACGGTGTTGCCGAGGTCTCGCAACTCAAGCAGCGTGTGCAGCAGGCGCTCGGTGTCGCGCGGGTGCAAACCAACGGTCGGCTCGTCTAAGACGTAGAGCACACCGACCAGCTTGTTGCCGAGTTGGGTCGCGAGGCGAATGCGCTGGGCTTCGCCGCCAGACAGCGTCGCGGCAGACCGCTCCAGGGTTAGGTATCCGAGGCCGGTCTCGCGCAAGAACGACAGGCGATGCCCCAATTCTTTGAGCACGTCGGCAGCAATGGTCTGGGCGGTCTTGTCCAGCTTGATCCCGTTGAGCGTCGCGGTCGCTTCGTCGACCGTCTGGCGCAGCACCTCCGGCAAGCGAACGCCACCGACCCGCACGCTTCGTGGGCCTGCCTGCAAGCGATCGCCGTGGCATTGTTCGCAGGTTTCGCCGCGCATGACGCCGCCAAAGCGGTCGTCGCTGCCCTGCTCTTGATCGCGGCCGTGGAACCAGTCTTCGACCTGACGCGCCATGCCCTTCCACGGCACTGACATGCGCCATTCGCGCTTCTTGCCGGCATCGCTCTTCTTGAAGACCACCTCGAAGCGTTCTTTGCCGGCGCCGCGCAGCAGCACCTTCTTGGCCGCTTCCGGCAGCTTGCTCCAGGGCAACTTCAAGTCGAAGCCAAAGCGCTCAGCAAGCGCTTGTGCCACCTCGTGGTAGTAGCCATCGGTCGCCGTCAAGAAGGTGAACGCGCCGCCCCGGTGTTGGATGGCACCGCCGAAGGTTGGCTTGTTGGGGTGATTGACGAGCAGATCTTCGGGACACACCACGACGTTGCCGAGGCCAAGACAATTCGCGCAGGCACCGCTGTGATGGTTGAACGAGAACCAACGGGGATGCGGTTCTTGCGGCGCCCGGTAGTCACAGTGTTCACAGCTAGGTTCGGCCGCGAACCAATGGCGCTCGCCATCTCGATCGCCGCCGACCAGTTGCACAATGGCCGCGACCTGTCCGCCGTGCTGCTTACCCTGCGCCTGCGCTTGCTCCAAGGCGTCCGTCAGACGCGTGCGATCCTTGATTGCGGTGCGGTCGACGACCAGCAGCAATTCCGTGATTGCCTGCTCGCTCCACGGCTCGTCAAGTCGCGTCTCCTTGCCGTTGAGCAAGGCACGCACAAAGCCGTTGCGTTGCCATTCTTCGCGCAGCGCCGTCAGCCAAAGCGCCAGCGGCTTGGCCTTTAAGTCAGATGGTATCACCACTGGCGCCAGCACGAATGCGCGCGAACCGGCGAACTGCTTGATGACGTGTCCGGCAGCCTTGCTTGGTGACCAAGCGTGCAATTCTTGTTCGTGCGTTGGGCAGTGGTGCCGCCCGATGCGGGCATATAGCAGGCGCAGGTAGTCGTGGATCTCGGTGGTTGTGGCGACCGTCGAGCGCGGACTACGCGAGGTGCGCTTCTGGTCGATGGCGATTGCCGGACCTAGGCCATCGAGGCTGTCGACGGGAGCCTTGTCCATGCGGCCCAGGAAACGTCGCGCATAGGTCGACATGCTCTCGAGGAACCGGCGTTGGCCCTCTTGGAACACCGTGTCGAAGGCGAGGCTCGACTTGCCCGATCCAGACGGGCCGGTGACAACCGTGAACTTGCCGATCGGGATTTCGCAATCGACCGCCTGCAGATTATGGGTGCGCGCGCCTTTGACCGAGATGCTGGTCGGCGCCGGTAGTCGCACCGTCTTCTGGCGCTTCTTGACCTTCGACGTCTTGCTGGCACGCTTGGTGCCGAGGCCGGTGGCTCGCAACGCGGCGCCGGTATGCGACGCGTCGATGTCGGCTACCTGCTCGGGCGTGCCGGTAGCGACCAGTTGGCCGCCGCCAACGCCACCTTCTGGTCCCAAGTCGATCAGCCAGTCGGCAGCTCTCACGACGTCTAGGTTGTGCTCGATAACCAAGACCGTGTTGCCAGCTTCGACCAAGCGCTGCAGGGCATCAAGCAGCCTGGCGACGTCTTGGAAGTGCAAGCCAGTGGTCGGTTCGTCGAGCACGTAGAACGTTTTGCCGGTCGCCGGCCGCTGTAGTTCGGTCGCCAGCTTGACGCGCTGTGCTTCGCCGCCGCTCAACGTCGTCGATGGCTGGCCCAGCTTCAGGTAGCCGAGGCCGACATCCTGCAGTGCGACCAGGCCGCGCGCGATCTTTGGCAGGTCAACGAAGAACTCCGCGGCGTCATCGACGGTCATCGCCAGAATGTCATAGACGTTCTTGTCCTTGAAGCGGATCGACAGCGTGTCCGCATGGAAGCGCGCCCCGGCACACTCCTCACAGACCACTTCGACCGGCGCCAGGAAGTTCATCTCGAGCGTCGTGACACCGGCTCCGAGGCACGCTTCGCAGCGACCACCAGAGACGTTGAACGAGAACCGCCCCTTCTTGTATTCGCGCAAACGCGACTCGGGCAGCATCGCGAACAGGTCGCGCACGTGCGTCCACAGGTCGGTGTAGGTCGCCGGATTGCTGCGCGGTGTGCGGCCGATTGCCGCCTGATCGATCTCGACGATTTTGTCGACTTGGTCGAGACCGGTAATGCCCTTGCAGTGCGCGGCGGCCACACCCTTCTCCTGCAGGTGATCCTTGAGTGTTGGCACCAGAATGTGGTGCACCAGCGTCGACTTACCAGAACCGGAAACGCCAGTGATCGCCGTGAAGCGGCCGAGCGGGATGTCGACGTCGAGATCCTGCAGGTTGTGATGACGCGCTTTTTGGATGCGCAGCGAACCGCAGTCCTCACTGCGGCGGGTCTCAGGCATCGGCACCGACAGTTCGCCGCGCAGGTATTGACCAGTCAGCGATTCGGGGGTCTCGCGCACTTCGTCGGGCGTGCCTGCCGCGACGACTTCACCACCGTGCGCCCCCGCCTGCGGGCCAACGTCTACCAAGAAGTCGCTGCGCTCCATCGTCTCTTGGTCGTGTTCGACCACGACGACGGTGTTGCCGCGATCGCGAAGCGCTTCCAGGGTCTTCAGCAATCGTTGCTGATCGCGAGCGTGCAGGCCGATGCTCGGCTCATCGAGCACATAGAGAATGCCGCGCAGGCCAGCGCCAACTTGGGCCGCCAATCGAATCCGTTGCGACTCACCTCCAGACAGGGTCGCCGCGCGCCGTGCTAGCGTCAGGTAGCCGAGCCCGACGTCGGTCAAGAACACCAAGCGCCGCTCGATCTCCTTGAGAATGTCGCTACCGATCTTGTCTTGGTTGCCGGTCAGCGTGACCGCTTGCACCCACGCCAACGCGTCATCGACGGACAGCGCCAAGATCTCTGGCAGCGAACGTTCTTGGAACGACACCGCGCGAGATGCCGCGGATAGGCGCGAGCCTTCGCACTCCGGGCACGCCGTTGCTGCCCGGTAGCGGTCGAGGTGGCGAGCACGCGACGGCCGGTAGACGTTCTCCAGATGGCCGAGCACGCCTGGGAACGCGATCTTGTCGCTGCCGGACGACGAGAACATCGCGCTCTTGCGCTGCCAGGCGAACTCGAACTTCTGCTTGCCCGATCCTTGCAGCACGATCTTCTTGGCGCTCTTCGTGAGCTTCTTCCAAGGTGTGTCGACGCTGAAGTTGAAGGCCTTGGCGACCTCCGCCAGGTGATCCATCGTCAAGCGACCGTAGACCAATCGCCCTTTATCCGTGAACACGTGCAAGGCGCCCTCGCGAATCGACAGCTCGGCGTTGTTGACCAGCAACTCCGGTGAGAAACCAAACGTTTCCCCCAAGCCGTCGCAGCGTGAGCACGCGCCGATCGGACTGTTGAACGAGAACAGTCGCGGTTCCATCTCCGGCAGTGCGCCGTGACCGTTCGGGCAACTGCGCTGGGTTGAGAACAAACGATCGTTCTGTCCCTTGGTGTCAACCAACGCACACAGGCCATCGCCTAGCTGTACTGCTTGCTCGATGGCCTCGGCTAGGCGCGAGCGAACGTCCTTCTTGATCGTCAGCCGGTCGATCACCAACTCGATCGTGTGGTAGACGTAGCGTTCGAGCTGGATGTCTTCGTCAAGTCGCCGTACGACGCCATCAATGCGCGCCCGCACGAAGCCCTTCTGCGCCCACTCGCCCAGTTCCTTGCGATACTCGCCCTTGCGTTCGCGCACGACTGGCGCCAACACCATCGCCGCCTCGCCGGTGTGGTCGGCAAGAATCGCGTCGACGATGCGATCCGGCGACCACGACTCAATCTGCGCGCCGCAGTCGGGGCAACTTGGGGTGCCGAGTCGCGACCACATCAGGCGCAGGAAATCGAGCGTCTCGGTCAGCGTGCCGACGGTCGAACGCACGGAGTAGCTAGTCGACTTTTGATCGATCGAGACCGTCGGCGACAGGCCCTCGACCAGGTCGACTTTCGGCTTTTCCATGCGGCCGAGGAACTGGCGCGCGTACGAACTCAGGCTCTCGAGGAAGCGCCGCTGCCCTTCCTGGTAGATCGTGTGGTAGGCCAGACTCGATTTGCCCGAGCCAGATACTCCTGTGAACGTGGTCAGCGTGTCGCGTGGAAACGACAGGTTGACGCCCTTCAAGTTGTGCTCGCGAGCGCCCTTAACAATCACGTGCGGCACGTCCGCCTGCTTCGTTGTGCCAGCCGGACCCTTCGTCGGACCCTTCGTCGGACTCTTCGCCGGACCTTTCGATGGACCCTTCGCCGGGCTGTTTGCAGAACGACTCGCCCGACGGGCCGTCGTCACCTGCGCTCGGTCCGTGCCCTTACCCTTGGCAGGCGCCTTATTGGCGCCGGCTCCTGGCGCCTTTTGGGCTGCTTTAAGGGGGGGCTGTTTAGAGTTTGTAGCCAAGAATCGAACCTTTCAGCATAGCGCGTTGGGTCCAGTTGGCTAGCGCTTCAACAAGCTGTTGGCGCATGCCTTGGACTGGAACTAGGCTGTGCCAAATGA
>JBNMNW010000156.1:0-13198 GCA_051278165.1 Planctomycetota bacterium
TGCTATCGGCTTGGCGCTAGCACTGCTATCGGCTTGGCAGCCAAGGCAGCACTGGGATCGCAGCCGGCTCCGTGTAAACCTCACGCTGCAGCTGCCGCGAGACCAGCGCGTGATCCCCGCGCAACGCCTTGAAGCTGAAATGTATGTGGCCCGGCATGGTCGAGTCCTTCTGACGCGTCAAGCGGATCTGGTCGCGCAATTCGGTCGCTCGGAGCAGACCACCGCCGCCGCGGATCTTCGACGTGTAGAGACCAGGCCAGATGGCGCGATCCTTGACGTTCTGTTCGTGCCAGTAATCCAGCAGCACCTTGAACGCCTGTGGCTTTTGATCGATGGGCCAGTAGAGCTGCGGCGCCAAGTAGTCGAGCCAACCCTTGCGAAGCCACTTCGGCACATCGGCGTAGAGGCCGCCGTATTGATCGAGGCCAGCTTTGATGCCACGCGGTACACCTGGCCGGGCGATGCCGAACGGACTGACGCCGACCCAGACCCAAGGCTTGTCGGCGTGCACGATTTCGTACATGTCCTTGACGAAGCCATCGATATTGCTGCGTCGCCAATCGTCGCGCCCTAGTCTGCCGCCGTTTTTTCGGTAGGCCTTAAAGGAGGCACTATCGGGGAACGGCTTCTTCGCGACCGGATACGGGTAAAAGTAGTCGTCGATGTGCACGCCATCGATGTCGTAGCGCCGCACCACGTCTTGGATCACCGCCAGCGACCACTTGCGGGCGGTCGGATGGCCTGGATCCATCCAGCCATACTTGCCGTAGGTAACAACCAAGTCTTTGGCGCGCTGCGAGACGTGCGCTTTGTCCGGCTTGGACTTGCCGGCGGGATGCGAGCAGCGGAACGGATTGAACCACGCGTGCAGGTGCAGCCCGTAGCGGTGGCTGCGCGCGATGATATAGGTCAGCGGATCAAAGTTCTCGGCGGGCGCTTTGCCCTGCGTGCCGGTCAGCCACTCAGACCACGGCTCGAGCGGCGACTGGTAGAACGCATCGGCCGCGGGGCGGACCTGAAAGATCAATGCATTCAGCCGCAATTCGACCGCGCGGGCGACGATCGCATCAATCTCGCGACGCAGTTCTTGCGGTGACAACCCGGGCTTGGACGGGAAGTCAATGTTGTCGACGGTGGCGATCCATGCCGCCCGAAACTCCGCTGGCGGCAGCCTACGGCCCGAGTCAGGCGCGGTCGCCGAAGTTTTTGTTCGCGAAGATGGCGAACCTTGCTGCGCGTCAACGCGCGTCGAACATGCCACCGTCAGCAGTAGGCAAGCGAGAGACAACCTGAGAAGACGTCGAATCATTGGCAAACACTGGCACCGAAGGGTCCGTATCATGCAGGGTTCGCCCTCCGCCTCCCAGAGTCACAGTCACGATGTTCCATGGCTGGGAGGGCGACACGAGCACGGTTGGCTGTTCGAGTCACGTTGCTAATCGTTTCTTAGCCTGATTGCGTGGGGTGCAGCGATCTCATCTGCGGGCTACTTTTGCACTGCTTCGAGCTGCGAATACTTCGTGGCAACGACGTTACCCGACGCCCCATGCTCCGGACCTCACACGCCCGCCGCCCTATCGCACTGGTGCCCTAGCCACATGCTTGCTGCTTCCCACGCCTTCCAACGCCTCCTCTCGATCGCTTGCCTGTGCGCCCCCGTTCTGCTGGCGCAGAGCGAACGCCAGCCTGTGTCCTCCCAGGCGGTGTCCTCCCAGCCGGAATCCTTCCAATTGGCGATCGGTATGCAGCAGCGCGGGCTGCACGAAGAGGCCACCAAGTACCTGATGAAGTTCGTAAGCGACCACTCAGGTCACCGCTTGATCGCCGAAGGCTACTACCGGTTGGCCCAGAGCCGCACCGAGCTGCAACAGGTGGATTTGGCGATCAAGAACTTCGAGCTAGCCCTGCAGCGCGGCGGCAAGCAGTTCGCCCTGCGCGCCGAGGCGCAGTATCGCCTGGGCAATTTGCTGCAGAGCAAGGGCGACAACGCCAACGCGCTCAGCTGCTTTAGCGACATGGGCAAGGAGCTTGGCGGGGACCATTACCTGGCAGCCGCTGCTACCTACGCCAAGGGCGAGGTGCTGCGAGATCTAGGCAAGGATGAGCCGGCGGCGAAGGCGTTTACCGATGCCGCAAAGTTGGCACAGGGTGAGCAAGTTGGGTTCTTATTCCCGGCGCTCTACCAAGGTGGCTTTGCGTGGCTTCGCCTACAGAAGTTTGGCGATGCGGCGGCGACCTTCACGGCGGCCCAGCGCGCGGCCCCGGATCCAGCAGCTAAGGGCGAATGCCTATACTTGATCGGCGACGCGCAGCTGCGTCTGCGACAGTATGCGAAGGCGGATGAAGCCTTCCAGGCATCGCTGAAGATCGCCGGCGACTACCAGGATGATGCCCAGTATGGCCTTGGCTGGAGCGCGCTCGGGCGAGCCGACTCCAAGGCCGCCGTCGAAGCGTTTGGAACGCTCATCGAACGTCATCCCAAGTCTCCGTTCGTAGACGCGGCTCGACTTGAGCGCAGTCGCTGCTTCTACCAGGCACAACAGTTCGAGGAAGCGCAGCGAGAACTCAAGCCGTTGCTGGGCGACGGCAACGCGCTGCAGCAAGACGCACGCGAACTGCAGGGCCTGTGTGCGCTAGCTAGCGGCAAGGGGCAGTCCGCAGTCGCTAGTTTGCAGCAGGCGTTGACCAAGGCCAGTGACGAAGACAAGCCGCGCCTGCAGTTCGCGCTGGGCGAGGCGTTCGCCAACCTCAACCGCTGGCAGGATGCGCTCAAGTCCTACCGCTCGGTGCCCAGCAACGCCGCGCTCGAGTTGCGCGGCGACGCGATGTATGGCGCTTGCCATGCCTTGCACGAACTGGGCCAACACAAGGATTCGATCGCAACCGCCGAGCAGGTGCTCAAGATCCAGCCGCCGCACCGATCCCGAATGCTGGCGCAACTTGCCATCGCCGAGAACCACTTCGCATTGCGCCAGTTTGCGGCAGCGACCAAGGGCTATCAGGCACTGCAGGCACACGCCGAGCACCAAGCCTTGGCGATGTGGAAGCTCTCGTGGTGCACCTACCTGTTGGGCGACAAGGCAGCTGCGGCCAAGCGGTTCGCGGCCATTGCGCAGCTCAAAGACGATGCCAACGCCGAGGAAGCGATGGCGATGCAGGCCTTGGCCCTCTACGAAACTGGCGAACGTGACCCGGCGTTGTCGATCGCGGATCGCTACCGGGCGCGCTACCGAGACGGCAAGTTCTTGGCTCGCACCGAGCGCATCGCGTCGCGGGTGTTACGGCAGCGTGGTGACCTGGGCGCGGCGCAGCGACGACTAGAACGTGCCGCTGCCATTGCTGCCAAACGCGACGGCGCCGATGCGGCGAACAGCGATATCGCAGAGCAAGCCGACCTCGCCTACCAGCAAGGCGACTACCAAGCGGCCGATGCATTGTTTGCCAAGCTGGTGAGCAAGAAGGATGCGATCGGCGCGCGGGCGCTTGCCGGTAGCGCTTGGTGTGCGTTCGAACTCGGTAACGACGAAGCCTGTGACCGCGTCTTGATCAGCGCCAAACGTCACCCAGCTGTCGCCGACGAATTGGCTGGTCTACTCGAGTTGGAATCGGCGCTCTGCCACCGCATGAAGGCTTGGCCGAAGGCGATTGTCGCGGCCCGCCAGTTCCTAAAAACATTCGGCAAGCACGAGAAGGCGCCGATGCTGCAATACGCACTCGGCGTGGCGCTGGCGCGCAGCGGCGACCAGAAGGCCGCTCGCTCGGTGCTGTCGCAGCTGGCTAGCAACGGTGGCTACGCGGAACCTGATCGCGTGCTCTACGAACTAGCGTGGGCCGCTCGTCGCGATGGCGATGAACCGGCCGCGCTCACCAACTTCCGCTTGGTTGCGACCTCAAGTAAGGACGTGGAGCTGGCGGGGGAGTCGAGCTTGTTTGTCGGCACGGCGCTGCTTGCTGGCGAGCAACCGGACTTGCAAGAAGCATCAAAGTGGCTGCGCAAGGTCGATGGCAGCCATCGCAAGCAGGCGCTCTACCGGCTTGGCTTCGCGCAGTTCGAAGCAGCTGGCAAGACCAAGGACGCGAATGCCAACAAGCAGTTGCTCGGCAAGGCCCGTGATCACTTCACGGCGATTGCTGCTCTCGAAGGCGAAGAACTGCTCGGCGAAGCGCTGTATCTCGGCGCCGAAGCTTGCCGCCGCCTCGGTGACTATAACGGTGCCGTCAAGCGCGCCAAGCGATTGCTGCTCGAGTTGCCGCAACACGAACGTGCCGCTCGGACCCGGCTGGTTTGCGGTGAAAGTTCGCTGCTCAGTGGCGAACCGAACGACGCGATTGCCCCGTTGGAGCAGTTCCTGCGTGAGCACGACGAGAAGCAAAGCGACGTCGCCCGCGCCGATGCCGCTCGCGCCAACCTGTGGCTCGGCAAGGCGCGCTTGCAGCGACGTCAGTATCCGTTAGCGGAGAAGTGCTTCGTCAAGGTGACGGAACTAAGTGACGGGTCACTGGCTGCGGAAGCGCAGTTCCGACTCGGTGAGAGCCGCGCGCAGCGCAAGGACCTCAACGGTGCCGCTGACGCCTTCGTCAAGTTGCCGATCCTCTACGGTGATGCCAACTGGGTGCGCCGCGGGCTGCTGCAGTCGGGCCTGATCTACCTGCAGCTCAAACAACCGACGAAGGCCAAGCAGTTCTTCACTGAGCTCGTCGAGAAACACCAAGGCACGGACGAAGCGAAGTCCGCCGCTACCCAACTCCAGAACCGGTGATGCCCGCCATGCTTTTCGTCGTCCCTCAAGCACCGTCCGTCGTTTCGACTGTCGGTGAGTTCTTCGCAGCCGGCGGGCTGTTGATGTGGCCGATCCTCGGCTGTTCGATCGTCGTCGTTGGCCTGGCCTTCGAACGCTATCTGAGTTTGCGCAAGGGCCGCGTGCTGCCGCGCGTGGTCGTCGATGCCGCGCACCAGGTGCTTGAAGGCCACGCGGACGTCATTGCTGCGGGTATCCTCGAAGCCAAGGCTCCAGCGGCGCGCGTTTTGGCTGCCGGCCTGCGTCGTCGCGGCTGCTTGCTAGCCGACGTCGAGAAGGCGATGGAAGACCGGCTGCATGAAGAAGGGCAGCGCCTAAAAGGCAATGCTCGCGGCGTTTGGTTGGTCGCGACGGTTGCGCCGTTGCTCGGCCTGCTTGGCACCGTGCTGGGCATCTCGGATGCGTTTGCCGCGGTCGAACAAACCGGCTTGGGCAAGGCGGAAAGCAGCGAGTCATTAGCTGCCGGTATCAAGGTCGCGCTCTACACGACCATCTTCGGCCTGTTCGTCGCCATTCCAGCGACCTTGATTGCGGCGCATCTGCAAGCGCGCGCTCGTCGCTTGGTGGCTGCGATTGCGGAAGTGATTGCGCCGACCATCGAGGCCTTGGCCGCACTTCCCGCGACGGCAAAGCGACCGGACCAAGACGTGTCATACCCAGCCGCCGAGAGCAGTAGCGCGAGCGACGACGAGCCGGAGGAAACCCATGCGGCTTGAGAGTGATGATGACAGCGACGGCGGCATCAACATGATGCCGTTGGTCGACGTGGTGTTCTTGCTGCTGATCTTCTTCCTAGCCGCGACGACGTTCGCAACCGAAGAAGTAGAACTTGACCTGCGCCTTCCCGAAGCCAAGTCCGGCCAAGCGGGCAAGGCCAACAAGCAACTGATCATCAACGTGTCACAGGACGGCACGCTCACGGTGAGTGGCCGCGCCGTCACCATGGAGGCGTTGCGTCAGAAGCTCGTCGCCGCAGTTGCGCGCAACAAGGAGCAGGCGGTGCTGGTGCGCGGCGATAAGGCGGCGCAGTTCGGTGTTGGCTTGCAGGTGCTCGACACGTGCCGCCTGGCCAAGATCAAGAAGGTCGACTTCGCGGCATTGCCCGCGAAGAAGGGCTAAGCAATCATGGCGTTGGGGCCACGCACAAGACGGAGTCTGATGTGGGCTGCCTGGACGGTGATGTGCATCGCGGGAGCGATGTTCATCGGCCTCAAGGTTGGTCGACCGCTCTACTACAGCGATGGCTCCCAGCAGGTTGCCGGCAGCGATCTGGCGAGTTCCGGCATGCTGCGCTGGAACAGTCCCGATGCCGAGTTCGAACTGCCAGGGCAGCTGACTGGCCGCGTCGCCCAGATGGCGGATGGGCGCTTGCTGTATGGCGTCGTCACCGCAGATGGCACGAGCGATCTCGTCACCTGGCACCCGGAACAGCCGGACGTTCCGCCCGAGCCAGCCTACGGTCTCAACACCGAGCACAACGAACTTGCCCCGGCGGTCGGCCGCGATGGTCGCATCTACTTTGCCTCGGACCGCCCGGACAGCATCGGTGGTTATGACTTGTTCGTCACGACGTTGACACCGCGTGGTTTTGGTCGCGTCACAGCGCTGTTGCCGTGCAACACGGCATTTGATGAAACCGATCCAGCCCCGGATCCCCAGGGCAGTTCGCTGGTGTTCGTGCGCATCGATCGCGCCATCGACAACGGCAATGACGGCGTGCTCTGGAACTGGCGCATTGGCGACCCGCGCGATCCTGTGCAATTATTCCCCGAGCAGGATCGCCGGCGCGAACGCGTCATCGATCGTGACCCCGCCTTCGCCGAGGACGGTGCCTCGCTGTGGTTCGTTCGCAAAGAACGTGGCAAGGACCTCGTGGTCTGCCGCAGTTCGCGCCTTGGCGATACGTTCGATGCACCGGCGGGATTGTCCAACAAGTGGGGCATCGAAGCGTTGCGTAGCCCGCTACCGATGCCGGGTGGCAGGACCGTCGGCATGGTGCAGCCGCCGACCGAACAACAGGCGGCGCTTTGGTACGTCACCACTGCAGAAGAACTCGTGCCTTGGTGGCCAGGTCAGCATTGGCTCGAATGGCTGCTGCTGTCGCTGGTGCTCTGCGCGCTGCTGCTACTGCTGCTGCTCTACTTCGGTCAACGTTGGAGCGCCCTGGATCTCGCCGCGCAATGCATCCTGTTGTCGCTGCTCTTGCACGTGTTGCTGTTCTTGTGGCTCATGGGAGTCGAGATCGCCGGTTCGCTACTGCCTGGCAGTGACGACGACGATAGTGGCATGCAGGTCAGCATCGTCGCTAGCACCGGCTTTGCGAGTGCCGCCGCTGCTGGTGCTGCCGGCGATGTAGCCGCCAAGGTGCAACGCAAGGTTCGCGAACGCAACTTCGAGGTCGCCGAGCCCGGCACCTCGACAGCACGTTCGGAACTCGATCACCAAGCAAGCCTCGCGGTCGACAACGGCAGCTATCAAGCGGAGCCGGTGCAGAACGCCGCGCAGTCAGCAACCGAACAACAACTAGAGGATGCGGCCGCCGCCGCGGCGGTGCGCAATGCAGCCGACGCCTCCGCTGGACTAGAGCAGGCGCAGCTATCGGCGGTCGAGCAGTCGCAGCAGGCGGCCGCCGCGGCAGCCGCCCGCAGCCAAGCTTCGAGTAGTGAGTTCGCCGCACAAGTCGTGCAGGTGACGACTCCCGGCAGTGGCATGCAGCGCGCCGCCGGTCGCGCGGTTGAACTGGCAGCAGGCGATGCCGAGTCGGCGCTGCCGATGCATACGGCAGCCGCCACGGCACCAGGCCCAACTGCCCCGGCGCTGCACGATGCCGCGACCGCTGGCTCGCCTGCTAACGCGCCACAACGTGCCGATGCAGACGCTGCCCCGGTTGGCCTTAGCACGCAAGCAACCTTGGCCAATGCACCAGCAGCAGCCAACGTGGCGCAGCCCAAGCGCGGCAAGGCGCAAGCCAAGAACAGCGAGACCGTGGCGATGCCAGATAGCGTCGTCGGGCGTTCGTCAAGCGTGCGCATCGAGCCGTCCTCGTCGCAGCGCACCGTCGCCTATGCCGCCCCGCGCAAGGTAAGCGTGCCGAATATGCCACTGCGAGGAGCCATTGCTAGCGGTGCAACCGCGCTACCAACACCAGCGCCGAGTGGGCCAGCACCACGCGCTTCGGTTGCGGCCCTGGCTGTCGCCGCACCAGCCCAACCCGAAACGGCCTCGATGCATGCGGCACGTTCGCCTCGTACTGGCCAGCTGGTATCGCCAACCGCAGCGCTGCCGACGCCGGGTTCTTCGCTGCGCCGGTCGACGCCAAAGATCGCGATGCGCGGCCCGAGTAGCCAGAACGTGCCGCGTGCAGGCCGCCGTGGTGGCGTTCGCGTGGCGCTACGCGACCCACTAGCTACTGGCGCCGGCAATGCCAGCAAGGCCGTTGGCAAACCAAGCAACAGTAGTGAGCCAGCAGCGACGGCACCGATTGTCGCGCGCGCTAGTGACCTGCCGACGTCACCGCTCAGCAGCCCCTCGTTCGCACCGCGCCGCAACGCGGTGAGCCGCAGCAGCAGTTCGGGTGCGTTCGCCGAGCGCTTTCCAGTGACACCGCCAGGCACACGCCTGGCCCGCCAAGAACCTCGCCGCTCCGTCTTGCCACGCCTGCCGCAACCGGCGATCGCCAAGAGTGCCTACAGCAATCGGTTTGGTCCTGCCAAGGCAAAGGCGCTCGAACGCTTTGGCGGCACGACCGAAACCGAACGTGCGGTGCGCGATGGCCTGCAATATCTCGCGAGCATCCAGAACCGCAACGGCTCGTGGGGCGATCAAAAGGACTACGACGGCAAGTATGGCTTCGTCTACATCGGCAAGTCGGCGCTGTGTGTGTTGGCGTTCCTTGGCGCTGGCCACACCCCGACATCGGCGACCGAACACTCTGAAGTCGTGACGCGAGCAATCGCCCACCTGATCGAAGTGCAGGACGAAGACACCGGCGCGTTTGGATCGAGTTCTTGCTATGGCCACGGCATCACGACCTACGCGATTGCCGAGTGCTACGGCTTGACCAAGACCAAGCCATACGGCGACCAGCTAGTGCAGCCGTTGGAGGATGGGTTGACGTGGATCCTCGCCAACCAAGGGCCGCGGCCCGACCCGCGCAACCGCGGCGGCTGGGGCTACTTCTCGCCAGGAATGCGAGCCGAAGACAGCTACGCGCGCGTCTCGGTGTCGTCGTGGATGATCATGGCGCTCGAGTCGGCACGCATGTCGGGCGTCGAGTTGCCCGAGGATGTCATGCCGGCGGCCAAGCAGTATCTGGAACTGAGCTTCGACCGCGCCAACGGCTGGTTCCGCTACAACCAGAAGCCGTCGCGTCTGCGTTCGGGTTGGCCGACGTTGCCGGCGAGCACGCCGGCGGGTGGGTTCTGCTTGATGCTGCTCGGCGCCAAGACCGACGACCAAATGGTCAACGCGGCCGTCGACTACACGGTCGAGCGCCGCCCGCAGCGTTATCGCCGCTATCGTGATGACGACTTTGTGCTGCGCGGTCAGGGCAACGTCTACTTCTGGTATTATGGCTCGCTGTGCTGCTTCCTGAAGGGCGGCGAGGCCTGGGATCGCTGGAATGCGCGCCTTAGCACGGTGCTGCCGGCCGCCCAGGCGAAGGACGGTTCGTTCCCGCCGATTGACGTATACGCTGAGGAAGCAGGCGATACTCGCCGCGACCGTAGCTACACGACCGCCATGTGCGTGCTCAGTCTCGAAGTCTACTACCGCTACTTCACGCCACTGTTGTTGGGTCGCTGAGCGTCGGTCGCTACGCTGTTCGCCCTCCATGTCGAACACTAAGTACGTGCTCCGCGCCATCGTTCTCTCTCTGGCGAGCAGTGTGTTGGTCTTTCTGCTAGTCGGAATGGTCCTTGCCGATAGCTGGCGGGTCACGACCAAGCGCACGATTACGGCTGCGCCCGCGCCCCTGACTTCACGGCTGATCGACCTACGCGAATGGCCGACCTGGTCCGAAGTCGACTTCGAACTTGGTAACCCGACAACGCGCGAGTTCCTAGGCGAGGCCGGCGAGTCCGATCAGGCAGCGACGTGGCGCGGGCCCAAGGGCATTGCAACGGTGTTGATGACGCGCGTTGAGGCCAGCGCCGACGGTGGCACCGTCGAGTACACGATCGGCTACAAGTATGGTCCCGATGGCGATAGCTTCGGCGGCAAGTTCACCGGCTCAATCGTGTGGCAGCTAGAAGGCGAGAACACCGTCGTGACCTGGACCGAGAACGGCGAGTTGATGAACTTGATGCAGCGCTGGAACAACTGGTTCGGCGCCTTGCAGGTCAAGGTCGGCCAGGTCCAGAGCGCCAGCCTTGCCGGACTCGAGGAGAACATTCGCCGCGAGGCCGACGAGGCCGTCAAGCCCGGCGGCAACGCAGACAAGGTAGCGCCCAAGTAATCCGGTTCGGGGTAGCGGGGCGCTACTGAATCGTGACGGTCGCCGTCAACGTCGTCAACGCTAGCGGCACGTCGCTACCAGACGACGTTGCTGCCCGCACGTTCTTCAGCGTCACGATGTAGGTGCCCGGTTGGCGCGGTGAGGTTGGCATCAGCCGTATCTGGAACAGCGGTCCGACCGGCAGCGGTTGTGCGTCTTGGTTCGACGCATCGCCACACAGGATGGTGAACTCGCTGTTGGTGAAGTCGCCATCGAGGGTAACCACCGGCGTGGCTGGCGCGAGCCGCTCGGTCGCCGGCAGACTGAGTTCTGGTGGCAAGACTAGCGTAGCTTGCAGCAGCGCGGGCCCAGGCTCCGAACGTTGCGCCAGCGAGACGGTCAGGTCGACGACGGTCTGGCCCGCGCCGATTATGACCGGTTGCAACTCCACGTTCGCCGTGGTTGCGGCCGGCGGCACAGAGGCGCCGCCGCCACCGCCGCCGCAAGCGACAAGGCCGAATGTAAGCAGCATGGTCCAAGAACTCCGCATGTCTGAAGAGTATCCGATCAGTGGCGCTAGGGAAGGTCTCGCGCATTGACGTGCCACAGGCGACGATGCATGCATGCGAAAGTCGCTTGGCATGGTGCGTTCTGTAGGCAGCATTTGGATGGCGGTAGCCGTCACTGCGTGTGCTCCGGCGCAGCAGGAAACTGAGACCACGAAACCGGCTGGTCAGCAGGAACCCGATCAGCAGCAACCCGGTCAGCACGGGCAGCAACAAGGCAAAGCAGTGAACCGCCTCAGCAAAGAATCGTCGCCCTATCTGCGCCAGCATCAGTACAACCCGGTGGACTGGCACCCGTGGGGACCCGAGGCGCTGGCGCTTGCCAAAAAGCTCGACAAGCCGATTTTCTTGAGCATTGGGTATTCGGCGTGCCATTGGTGCCACGTGATGTCCGCAGAGAGCTTCTCGGACCCCGAGATGGCCAAGCTGATGAACGAGCTGTTCGTCTGCATCAAGGTCGACCGCGAGGAGCGCCCCGACATTGATGAGATCTACATGGGGGCGCTGCATGCGATGGGGCAGCAGGGTGGTTGGCCGCTGTCTGCGTGGCTGACGCCGGATGGCAAGCCGTTTTATGGCGGCACGTATTTTCCAATCGAAGACCGCGGCCAGACGCCCGGGTTCCGGCGCATCTGTACGTCGCTGGGCAATGCGTGGAAGGATCAACGCGACGAAGTATTGAAGGGAGCCAAGTCGCTCAGCGAGCATCTTGAGAAGTCGTTGGCGCCGACGTTGCAGCCAGGCGAGCCGACCAAGGCATTGCTGGAAAACGTCGTCAAGCAATCGCGCGAGCGCTTCGATCCGGAACACGGCGGCTTCGCCTACCCGCCACGCCGCGCCCCGAAGTTCCCGCACTCGACCGAGCTGCAGGTGCTGATGCGGATGCCTGACGAAGAAGCGCACAAGATGGCCATCAAGACGATGCACGGCATGCGCCGCGGTGGCATGCACGATCAGATCGGTGGCGGCTTCCATCGCTACAGCACCGACCGGCAGTGGTTGGTGCCGCACTTCGAGAAGATGCTCTACGACAACGCCCTGCTGGTGTCGTGCTACCTCGAAGGGTTCCGCCTGGCCAACGAACCGAAGTTTGCCGGCGTTGCGCGCACCACGCTCGACTACATGCTGCGCGAACTGCAGGCGCCGCTCGGAGGGTTCTGGTCTAGTCAGGATGCGCAGAGCGAAGGCGTCGAAGGCAAGTTCTTCGTCTGGCAGCTCGATGAGGTTCGCAAGCTGCTCGGTGACGACACCGACTTGGTCGCCAAGACGTTCGGCATCAGCGAGGCCGGCAATTGGGAACACAAGAACGTGCTGTGGCTCGCCGATGAAACCGCGGCTAGCAGTGATGACGACCAGCGACGGTTGGCAGCCGCGCAGGCGGTCTTGTTTGCCGCGCGCGAGACGCGCATCAAGATGGGCACCGACGACAAGGTGCTGGCCAGTTGGAATGGCCTGGCGCTGATCGCGTTGGCGGATGGCTACCGCGTGCTCGGCGAACCGCGCTACCTGGTTGCTGCTCAGCAATGCGCTGCGTTCTTGCTGGAATACCTCGTGGTTGACGGCCGGGTGCAGCGCAGTTGGCAAGGCGGCAAGGCGCGCTATCAGGGCTACCTCGAAGACCACGTAGCGATCGCAGGCGGCTTGCTCGCCTTGTTTGAGGCCGATGGCGACCCGGCATGGTTGGCAGCCGCACAGTCGCTGCTGCAGCAAACCGAGACGCACTTTCGCGCCAAGGACGGTGCGTTCTTCTTTACCGCCGATGACCATGAAGAACTGCTCGCGCGCACCAAGAGCGTGACCGAAGGAGCGACTCCGTCGGGCACAGCGTTGGCCGCCATGGCGTTCTTGCGAGGCGGCTTGTTGCTTGGCGACGAGCACCTCTACGAAGTTGGCGTCGCCGCAATGCGTGCCTGCCACGAGGTGCTCAACAAAAGCCCGGTATCAGCGCCTTCGATGATGTTGGCAGTGCAGTTCCATCTCGGCGCGCCTAAGGAAATCGTGATCGCAGGCGAGCCTTCTGACCCGCGCACCCAAGCGTTGCTACAAGCTGCGTGGCGCCGCTTCCCGCAGGCTGGTGTGGTCGCCCTGGTGCACGATGGCAACCGCGAGCAGTTGACCAAGATGTCATCTGTATACCGCGGCAAGCTACCGGTCGATTCGGTGCCGGTCGCCTACGTCTGCGAGCGCGGCACGTGCTTGGCGCCAGTCACCGACCCGGCCGCGTTGGCAAAGGCATTGAGAGGCAAGCTGTGAGTCACCCGACCTTAGCGGACATCGTCTCCGGCGAGCGGCACGTGCACGTGATCGAACGGAATGACGCGCACGTTGCCTTCTTAGCCGAACGACCGGTTCGCAAGGGTCATGTCATCGTGGTGACGAATGCGGTCGTCGATGCCGTC
>JBNMNW010000157.1:0-13070 GCA_051278165.1 Planctomycetota bacterium
TCGTCACCCAGCGACGTGGTGTGCGTCACTTCGATTTGCGGGTCGAGGGACCGGTGCGCAAGCTGGGGCAAGTCTCCAAGAAGCCCGAAGTCTTGCGCTGGTTGTGGGGCCGCTTGGAAGCAGCATGCGCCTTGTCATCTCGGAAGGAACGCGTCGCCGTGTCGGTCGGTTCGCTGAAGACTTTGGCTTACCAGAACCTCTTGCCACACGAGGTTTCTGGCACTGTCTTAGTGAACTACTTGGATGAAAAAGTCGCCGATCGGGTTGTCGTCGAGCTGCGCAATTTGCTCGAATCCAAGGACGGCTTTAAGGCACGCCTGAGTTTGTTGACGGACCGTCCGGCCATGGTTCGGCGCTCGGGTAACGAAGCCTTGGTCGCCAAACTTGGGGGTGCCGCCGCGCGCTGGGAGCTGCCGTTTGACCAGGACTCATCGTTGCTGCCGTCGGTAGCCGGGTTGGTGCCAGCTGGAACGCCGGTTGTCTGTGGGGTTGGCCCCGCCGCAACCGAAGCGTTCACCACACATGAGGCCGTCGAGCGCATCAGTGTCGTGCAGAAGACCTTGCTGCTCGCACAATTCTTGATGACGGAGTCCAATGCATGAGTAAATCGCTCAGTGGTTTGACGGAGTCGGGGCATCCGCAGCGGGTTGCCTACAGCAAGAAGGGCGTCGTTGCTTCGGCGCATTATCGTGCAAGTGAAGCTGGCGCACGAATGTTTGAACTCGGCGGCAATGCAGTCGATGCAGCCATCGCGACAGCCTTGGCACTTAGTGTTTGCGAACCCGCAGCGTCTGGCCTGGGTGGTCAGACCATGATGTTGATCCACGTGCCCGGTAGTCGCACAGTGGCGATAGATGGGTCTTCACGCGCACCTCACCGCACGCCACCGGCCGAACTGAAGAAGGTAGAGCGGCTGCGTGGTCACTGCGCAACGACTGTGCCTAGTACACCGGCGGCACTTGGCTATGTGCTCGAGCACTACGGGCGCTTGCCGTGGGCTAAGGTCATAGATCCGGCGATCGAACTCGCCGAAGAAGGCTATGCAGTTAGTGAGCTTCAGAACCGGCTGACGATTCGCGAACTCAAGCACTTGCGTGCGGGCTCGGCGGCGCCCTTGTTCTTGCGCGGTGGCAAGGAGCCGCTGGCAGTTGGTGATACGCATCGTCAGCCAGTGCTGGCCAAGACGTTGCGCCGGTTGGCGGAGCACGGCTATCAGGACTTCTATTCGGGTGAGATCGCGCAAGCGATCGCGAAGGACATGGCTGCGAACGGAGGGCTGGTGCAGCTTGACGATCTCGCGCAGATCCCCATTCCGATTGAGCGTCGACCGGTTAGTGGTCGCTTCCGTTCGATGCGGGTCTTCACGTTTCCGCCCCCGGCTGCGGGCCGAACGTTGCTGTTCATCCTGCAGTTGTTGGAGCAATTCCCCGACAAGAAGCGGCGGCCAGATTCAAAGAGAGGGGCCTTGCTGTTTGCCGAGATTGTGCGGCGGGCGATGCTGGAGCGGCAAGACCGGCCGTTCGATCCATCCTTCTATCCGCAGATTCAAGACAAGCGGATGTTGAAGGATGACTACTCGCGCATGGTCGCGGGACAGATTCGTACGCGAATCAAGCCCGTCAAGACTTCGGGTGAGACGACCCACCTGTCGACTCTCGATGCGGATGGTTGTGGTGTTGCGTTGACGCAGTCGATCGAGCGGGTCTACGGGTCGTTTGCATCGAGCCCGGAGTTGGGCTTTCTCTACAACAACTACATGAGTGCCTTCGAACACAAAGACATCTCACATCCCTACTACTTGCGCCCCAACGCGGTGCCGTGGGCGAGTGTCGCGCCGACCATCGTGATGCAGGGGGGCAAGCCGAAGATCGTGCTGGGCTCGCCGGGTAGTGAGCGCATCGTGTCCGCAATTGCACAGGTCCTGCTGCGTCTGGAAACGCAGCCGCTGATGGATGCGATCACTGGACCACGCATGCACTGCAGTCACGATGGACTCGTCACCATGGAGACGTCGCGGATGCGTTCAGACATTCCGGCAGAGTTATTGGCGCGGGGCTTCAGGGTCAAAGAAGTCGAGCCGTTTTCCTTCTACCTTGGTTGCGTGCAAGCTGTCATGCGCGAACCGGATGGTTTGGTTGGTGTCGCCGACTTGCGTCGAGACGGCGCCGCGGTCGGCGTGTGACCCTGCCGCTGGGTTTGTCGGTGCCGCACGCCGGCGCTCACGTTCCTGGCGAGCTTGCCGGCAATTGCTTACTGACGGACGCGCAGGTCAAGCCGGATGGTGATGTAGGGGCCGCGGTCCGAAAAGGGGCGTCCGGCAGTTCGTCGGGGATCACAGCCAGACAGCCCTCTGTCAGCATCTTGGCCTGGTCTTCGGCATCCGCATTCGAAGACACCATGAGCCATTCGGGTGTCGTCGCCATCTGTTTCAGGGCAAGCACGGCTTCGTTCACCGGGATCGTCAGCGAGTCGGTGTCGATGACAACTAGGTCACAGTCGATGCGTCCGATTTGTTGTAGCCAGTCTTCGCACTGGAGGTCGGGGATAACCGTGTCGGGGCCTTCGGCGAGCTTTCTGAGTCGCGAACGAAGCTCCGTTGTGGAAACAGCTTGGGCAAGTCGAGCAAGCATGGTGTGGGGTCCGCGGGTCGATCGCGACAGAAGTGGGCCCATCGATCTGATCCATGTCTGATCAATGATGTGGCGACAATGTCGGGTGCTGGAACTCCGATCGGGCGCGGCTGGGTCAGTGCTGTTGCCATCAATCGTCCGGTTTGCATGGCGATCCCGCCGGTGCGGCGTCTTGCGGCTCGTAGCTAAGATGATAGGCGTAGGGCTCATTCGGGCAACGCTGCGGCACGGCGCTTGCTCTATACTGGGCCCCTACCCAGATGCCCACATTGGAGGGCTATTATCACGATGAAGCAATCTCGACTCGTCCCGGCTGCCCTGGTGCTGATCACGGCGCTGTTTACCCAAGCTGACGTCATCGCGCAGGAGAAAGAGAAGCCTGCGGGCGCGCCAAAGCCAGTTCTCTGTGCTGTTGTACAAGTTGACGGCGACTACCAAGTCGTCCTGAAGTCGGAGCTTGATGCCCTCAAGAAACGGCTGAAGCAGGACCACAAGCAGGCGTTGGCTGCACACAAGGAGGCAGCCAAGGAGGCGAAGAAGAAGAAGGAGAAGTTCCAGGTGCCAGCGCCGAAGGCCTCGAAGGTGAAGGTAGTGAAGGCATCGATTGAACAGTCCAAGGCCACCGCTTTCGTTGCGGAGCTGAAGGCGAAAGACAGCCAGAAGGCCGCTGGTAAGGACAAGCCCAGGACGAAGAAAAAGCCCGCTAAGTCTAAGTCGAAGGACAAGCGGCCGCCGAAGTCTTGAGTGTCGTCTCGTAGCAATTGGTCGTGCGGGCAGGTGCGAGTCCAAGCACGCTTAGAGCGGCTTTCTGTCGCTCATCCGTGTCTGATCAAGATCCGCCACGCAGCGGAGTCGTGCCCGTGCCCATTGCTGTGATGCCTCTTAATGCTGACCAACCTTCTCTATGTGCTCGCCGCGATCCTCCTGGTCGCGATTAACGGCTACTTTGTCGCGATCGAGTTTGCCCTAATCAAAACGCGGCCAGCTCGTCTTGAGCAACTCGTTGCCGAGAACCGCGCGTTCGCGAAAACGGCGCTGTGGTTGGTACAGCGGCTTGATGCGTCGCTGGCCGCGTGTCAGTTAGGCATCACCATGGCTTCGCTGGCGCTCGGTTGGGTCGGTGAGCCGGCCTTCGCGAGACTGGTCGAACCGCTGTTGCGGGCGATGGGAGTCGAGTCGGCAGCCATCGTGCACGGGGTCGGCTTCGCCATCGCGTTCACCATGATCACGGCACTTCACTTGGTCGCCGGCGAGCAGGTGCCGAAGATTCTGGCGATCCGCACGGCGGAGCGACTGGCGTTGCCGCTGTCGCCGCTGTTGAAGTTCTTCTATGTGCTCACATACCCGCTGCTGATGGCGCTCAGCGCGACCACCGCCTTCGTGCTACGCCTCGCTGGCGTAGAGGGTGGTGCGGAGCACAGCGAGGTCCACACCGAGGTCGAAATTCGAGCACTGATGCGTCAGGCGCGCGTGCACGGAGAACTAAGTCGCACCGAGGATAAACTGCTTCACGCCGTGTTCGAGTTTGACGACATGGTTTGCCGGCGGGTCATGTTGCCGCGCTCCGATGTCGTCTGGATTGACGCTTCGGCCACACCTGAGCAATGTCTCGAGATCGTGCGTCAGACCAAGCACACCCGCTATCCGATCTGCGAGGGCTCATTAGACAGCGTTGTCGGCGTGTTGCACATGAAGGATCTAGTGCAAGCACACAGCGTCGAGTCCATCTCGATCTCGGCCCTGATGCGACCGCCGCGCCAGGTGCCGGAAGCGATGTCGATCAGCAAGCTATTGCAGCACTTCCAAACCAGCCACCAGCACCTTGCGTTCGTAGTCGACGAACACGGCACGATCACGGGCATGGTCACACTAGAGGACGTGCTCGAACAGATCGTCGGTCCTGTCGAAGACGAGTTCGACAGTGAAGAGCCCGGCATCGTGCCACAGGAGCGCGACGAGTATTTGGTCCGAGGCTCCGTAGCAGTCACAGAAGTCGCAGCCCGGCTAGGCCTTGAACTTGACGCCGGTGATGCCGACACCATGTCGGGCCTGTTAACGCAGGAGCTGCAGCGTGTCCCTGTGGTCGCGGACGTGGTCGAAGTTCAGGGGTTCCGCGCAGAGGTGCTGGAGGTTATTGGCGCCCGTGCGACCCGCTTGCGCGTGATCTTGGTGCGCAGTGCTGAGGGTGAGGGTTCGTAGCTGTGAGTTGGCTAATCTGTCGGGGGAGTGCGACGTGGTGTGGTCGCACTGGTGGCGGTTCCTCTCAGCAGGAAGATCCTGGGTTGCCTAGTCGAGGCAACCCGCTGGGCAGTGGCTTGGCTTGGAAGTAGCCCTGTCATCTGCCGGTCAGTGCGCAAGGCACTGTCTCGGTGAGCGATGAAAATGGTCGGGCCGAGAGGATTTGAACCTACGACTACTGGTCCCAATTGGCCCTGAGGGGTTGGCGGACTTCGTCTGTGAACGTGCGCTGTAAGGCCAATAGCTTACGAATACGATGGCCTGCGGGAGGTTTGCGAGTTTCGCAAGACCTCGCAGGATGTCACGGGAGGTCAGGTTGCGTCGCGACGGCTAGGGTGGCTATTGACAGTGGCTTTGACAGCGCGCGGTCAGCCTGTGCCGTGATTGCGTCAGCAGCAACCGCTCGATTGTGTTGGGGCTTGTCCTTGGTCAAGCGTCGAGCCAGGGGGAATCTGGCTGACGCGCGGCAGCGCAGCGACACCTAGGGAGTTCGCTTCTTGCGCTTCTTCAGCGTTTTCGGGATCAGGCTGCGGAGTTCGCGAAGTTCGCCGTAGCACAGCAGCTTGTCGCCACTGAGGATCACGACATCGCCCTTGGGGTTGGGGATGACGATGCGGTTGCGTGTGATACTGATGACCTGGATGTTTCGATCCGACAGGTGGGCGTCGCGGAGTGTTTTGTTCTCGAGTTCGGGGATGTTGTGAACCAGGAGGTCGGAGATGCCGTAACCCGCTGACAACGCCAGCCGCTGGTTGAGGTCAACTTCCGGGAAGAGAACTTGATGCTCGATCTGCTCGATGATCTGGCCGGCAATGTCAACCTTGGTAGCACCCTCGATTCCTTCTAGGCCAGGTGATGAGTTGATCTCCATGACTTGTGGGCCGTCGTTGCCTTCTAGCATGTCAACGCCCGCCATATCCAGCCCCATGATTTGCGCGGCCCTTACCGCGGTGGTTTCATATTCCGGGCTGAGTTCGACCTGAGTTGCCGTGCCACCTCGATGCACATTACTTCGGAACTCGTCACCGGAAGCTTGGCGTCGCATGGCTCCAACCACGCGGTCGCCAACGACGAATGCGCGGATGTCCGTGCCCTTGCTTTCCTTGACGAACTTCTGGATCAGCACGTTCTGCTTGGTGCTCTGCAGCGTCTCGATGATGGCTTGCGCGATCTTGCTCGTGTCAGCCAGGATGACGCCTACACCTTGGGTGCCTTCGAGCAGCTTGATGATGACCGGTGCGCCGCCAATGCGTTCGATGGCGGGCATGACGTCATCCTTTCGTTTGACGAATGCCGTCCGGGGAATGCCGATATCGCGCCGACTCAGGATCTGCATGCTGTGCAGCTTGTCGCGTGAACGTGCGATCGCTCGTGCTGGGTTGATAGTGTAAACACCCATCTGCTCGAGCTGCCTTAACACGGCTAGTCCGTAGAATGTGATGGACGCACCGATACGCGGAATGACTGCGTCGTAGTGGGAGAGGGACTTGCCGCGGTAGATGATGCCAGGTTCATCCTTTTCGACATCGATCGAACAGCTGAGGGTGTTGAGCACGACCGCCTTGTGGCCACGCGCGAGGGCGGCCTCCTTAAGGCGGCTGGTGCTATAGCATTTGGGGCTGCAAGACAGAATAGCGATCTTCATAGGCGGGGTGCTCAAGCCGACAGTTCGTCGGAGTAGGTATTTCTAGGTTGCAGTGTTCTGTAACGGCACCTGGCCGCTGGTTACTTCGTGATGTGAGTGCGTGTGCGGGCAATCCCCGTGCCGTGGATCAGCTCGCAGGCTTCGGTTTCTTGGCCTTCCGTGCCTTCTTCTTGGTGGCCTTCTTCTTCGCGGCCTTTTGCTTCACTGTCTTGTTCGGCGCAGTGCGCCCAATGGGCTTCTGTCGGTACCGCCTGTTGACGTCTACGAGCACTTCGGTGAGTGATGTGCGCCCGAGCAACACGCGGTGGATCATCGAAGTGCGATCCACCAAGCTGAACTCGACAGTGCTCTCCATTCCGGCGAACGCCAACTTAGTCTGAACGAAGACGCGCGTGGCGAATTGACCGTTGCTTGAACGCACGCGGCCGCGCCGATGAATCTTGGTCTTGACGTGCGTCGTGTTGCTGGTGCCACGGTTGCGGACAACATCGAACTCGACCAAGCCGTCGTCGTGTTCTATGACGTTTTCGACATGCAGGGCACTTGTCTTGGCACCGGTGTCCATCTTTGCGCGCACTCGTCGGATACCCCAAGAAGGTAGTCCAACATACTCGACCCATCCAACGATCGGCTTGGCTTGCGTGCTGCTACGATTACGCGTCATGGCTAAGCAGCCCCTGAAAAATAAGAGCGAAGGAATGGCCACTAAACGGACAGCATTCACAATCGCCGGCGTCGAAGTGCAGCCGGGCGAACGTCGTCGAATCGATGTTCCGATCCCCAGTTCGTTTGGACAAGGGGAGAGTTCCTTTTCGGTGGTTGTGCTTCACGGGGTGCAACCGGGTCCAGTCTTGTTTGTGTCCGCTGCGATTCACGGTGATGAGATCAATGGGGTCGAGATCATCCGGCGGTTACTGGCGACACGCGGTCTGCGCCGCCTTAGTGGCACGTTGGTTGCCGTGCCGGTGGTCAATGTCTACGGGTTCATGGCACAGACTCGCTACTTGCCGGATCGTCGCGATCTGAACCGTGCGTTCCCTGGCTCTCCGAAGGGTTCCCTTGCATCGCGCCTGGCGCACATCTTCACGACGGAGATCGTCGACCAATGTACCCACGGGATTGATTTGCACACAGGTGCGATCCATCGATCCAACTTGCCCCAGCTGCGCGCCTGTCTCGATCGTGGCCAGACCGCCGAACTTGCTGACGCCTTTGGCGTGCCGGTCGTGCTGCACGCCAACGTTCGAGACGGTTCGTTGCGTCAAGCTGTCGTCGAACGTGAGATGCCGATGCTGCTGTACGAAGCGGGCGAAGCGCTGCGCTTTGACGAAGTCTGTATCCGGGCTGGTGTGCGTGGCGTGGTCAACGTGATGCGCAAGATCGGGATGCTGCAGGAGTCCAAGTCTCGCCCGCCCGCCAAGCCAACTGTTTGTGTGAAGAGCAAGTGGGAGCGGGCGCCGGAAGGAGGCGTGCTTCGCATGCGAGTCGCGCTTGGTGACCGTGTCCATACTGGCCAGACGCTGGCGATGTTGTCGGACGCCACAGGGGAGAACGAGATCACGGTGGTTGCTTCCGTGGAAGGCATCGTGATTGGTTGCACTAACTTGCCGTTGGTCAACGAGGGCGACGCCATTTTCAACCTGGCCATCTGCGACGAGTCGCAGGTTGCGGCGGACAATGTGGCGGCCTTTCACGCCGACTTGGATCCCGACAATCCGTCGCTGTCGGAAGAACCGCCAATCGCATAGTCGCAGCGATGCGTCATTCCAGGCTGTGCTCGGTCTCGCACGGTCACTTGGTTGCCGCATCCGCATCGCCGAGTCGCTGCGACAGTTCGATGACAGGCTCGACAGATCGCAGGTGTAGGTCTCGTTGCGGGAATGCAATCTCGATACCGGCCTTGCGGAATGCCTTGTCAATGCCGCGATGCAGGCCATCGATCACCTCTGGCCAGTAGTCCATATTGGCGATGAATACTCGCAGCTGAAAGTCTAGCGAGCTTTCACCGAACGAAGTGAAGAGTGCTTTTGGCTTCGGCGTTTCGAGCACGTTCTTCTGGTCGGCGCATGCCGCCAATAGCAGTTTGGTTGCCAGCTCCGTGTCCGCACCGTATGCGATGCCAATCTTTATGACCAATCGTGTAGTTGCGTCTGTCAGCGTCCAGTTGACGATGCTTCCGGTAACGAACTCCTTGTTCGGAACGACCATCTCTTTTCGGTTGTAGTCACGGATCGTGGTTGCACGCATCTTGATGCGAGTCACGTAGCCGTCGACGCCATTGACGGTCACTAGATCACCAACGCGAATGGGGCGCTCGAAGAGGATGATCAATCCCGAAACGAAGTTGGCGAAGATCTCCTGCAGGCCGAAGCCCAGGCCAACACTGATGCCCGCGGCTAACCACTGCAGTTTGCCCCAGCCAAGACCGAGCGTTGAGAAGCCGTAGACGACACCGATCAAGATGATCGCGTAGCGCGCGATGGTGGTGATCGCATGGCGCTCGCCGGCATGAACTTGGATCTTCTGCAGCAGTGTGATCTGCAACACGCCGGGGATGTTGCGTGCGGCTAGGAACGTCATCACGAAGACGATGCTCGCAAACAGCGCGTCGGCGAGAGTGATTCCATCCCATAGCCCTACGTCGCGGAAGATGCCCAGAGCTGGCAACACATCTATCCAAATCGCCCAAGCCCCGACGACCATGCATAGGAGTAGGAGCGAGCTTACCAGACTCCGTGTTTGGTCGGCCACTGTGCTCAGGTCGACCCCCAGCTCTTCGATCGGCTTGTCGTCATCGCCGGGTTCGCCTTGGGCCGCTCGAGCAAGTGCTGCGGCCTTGCGCCGTTTCAGGGCCTGCTGCTTGGCGAGCTTCCGTCTGGCGAGCACCAGTGCGCGTAGCACGGCTTCATTTAGAATCAGCAACGCGGTGAGCACGCCAATGGTTGCCGCCGCTCTCAGAGCAAGCTGCACCGTGGTGAAGTGGTAGCCGAGCACGGACAGCAAGAAGAGGGCTGTTGGCAGTCCTACGCCGAGAGCAAACCACAAGCGTCGCGTGCGCATCGACGATTCCGCGGTGGCGGCACCGCGCAACAAACCAACGCCTTTGTGCGGATGTAGCACACGCCAGAAGAACAATGCCGCGGCTGCGAACGCGGCGAGTAACACCGGTCTTCCGAGTGCTTCCTTCCATGCTAAGTTGCCGTGCTGCTCATGTGTAGCCACGAGGATGGTTGCAACTGTGATGATGGGCACTAGCCATAGCAGGCCATGTCGAATCAGTCGCAATGCGTGCGCATGCCAACCGAAGTGCATTTCGGCCAGGCCCCCGGGGCGAGTGACCTGACGGAAGAACTCTGCGCCGAGCAACATCATCGCCCCGTTGCGAAGCCCGTGACCGAGAGGTTTCGCGAGCTCTCCGCCGATTGCGTCGCCTTGCAGCAGTGTGCCAAGCAACCAAAGAAACATCGGCACTGGCAACGCCATCACGACAGTGAGCACGATCGTCCACGCAGTCGGAGAGAAGTCGACCGCGGACCCGCGCACCGCCGTTTCGCCCAGGCTCATGATCTCACGGCGGGCACGCCTTCGCCAGGTGAGTAGGGCGGCTAGTAGCAGCGCCCCTAGTGCACAGAGCACGGGGCTAGTGGTTGCGGAACGCCAAGCGCCGGCGAGGGCGGCCGACCAGTTGCCTGGCGATACCAACCACAAGAATGCATCGCCACTGTCACGATAGTTCGGCTGCCACAGTGGTGTCGTGCTGCGAATCCACAACACGCGCTGGTTGACGAACTCGGCGTACTGTTGGGATTGTGCCAGCAGCTCCCGCTCGGCGGTGTCGAGGCGCACCAGTGAGTCGAACAGCTTGCTGCTCTCGGAGCCCAACAGTTCGACTAGCACGGACATCGCCGTCAGGAGTTCGCGAGCGGCTTGCTCTACGGTTGCTGTTTCTTCCCCAGGTTCGGGCGTGGCGTTGCTCAGCAAGCGTTGCAGGTGTTCTTCGCTGCGCAGCGATACACGCTTGTCTTTCAGCTTGAAGATCTCAAGTTGAACGGTCGTATACGCATCGTGGGTTTCGTCGATACGACGGCGGATGTTTCGGGGCAGCGGCAGCGAGGAACGACGATCTCTCAGCAGCGCTCCCATGGCGTCTGTGAGGCCAATCGCGATCACGCGGTCTGAGACATCTTTGAAGTCGCGCTGCCAGTATTGCAGTCGTTCTGTCGCGCGGTTCGTAGCGTCGGTTGCGTCCGTCAGGCGACCCGCAAGCGTGGTCCGGTCTTTGGCCAGTAACTCGTTCTCTTTGGCCAGCCGCTCCAGTATCGGATGTCGGTTCTCGGTGCTAGCCACGGCGTCCGCAGCCTTTTCCTCGTCCTTTTTTGCGTCGTCGCGACGCCGGTCCTGGACTAGGCGTTGCAATGCCTTGACTAGTTTGTCGGCCTGCTCAAGTTCACGTGCGGCCAGGTCGCGTTCGCCGAGAAGCAGCTCCTGATTGCCGTCGTAGCCAGTTAGCTCCGCCTCAAGTGCGGCGGCTTCCCGTTCGAGCGAGAACAGCAGTGCCTTGAGTTCCAATTGCTTGGCCGTTGCTGTTTCGGTCGTGGCCACTTGCCCTGCCGTCGCCTCTAGCTGCCCAGAGACCTTGGCGAGCTTTTGGCGGCTCGTCGCGATCAGCTTTGGCAATGCTGGTTGCCGTTGCGCGCGTGTTTGCAGCTGGAGCTCGGTGCCCGCTAGGGTGGCGGTGGCTCGGCGAACAGCGTCCTCGGCACCGGCAAGGGATTGCTCCAAATCAACGAGTGCAGCTCCCTGTTGCGGAGGCTGAGCAGCTGCCGATGGGGTCAGCGCAAGTTGCTCGCGAACCTGCGTGAGCCGGGACTGCTGGGTCGACTTTGCTGCAATGTAGGCCTTTGCCTGGGCGTCGGCAGCTTCCCCCTTCTTGATCGCTTCAATGGCCTTGGTGTAGCTGTCGACCGCTTCGGTTCGCTCGCCTTCGGAGAGGCCGGTCGCTTGCTTGGCCGCAGCCAGCTGTCCCTCGACGGTCTGCAGTTCCAGGATGGCTGGCTTGCCCTGCTCCTGGGCAGTGATGGCCGTGGCGAGCCAAATACCTAGAAGGGCAAGCGAGATGGAGCGAAGTTGTTGCACGGGGCGGATCAATGTATTGGCGGCGAACTCAAAAGGGGCAAATGGCAGCGCCCACTGCACAGTCGGTCACGAGTCGTTCTTTGGGCATCCGTGGTTGCAGCCACGACTAGTAATCGTACCCGTCAAGATTCCCTCGGCTGCACGGCTTTGCCCAGACTTCACTTCCTGCGAGTGGGAATGATCATGATGAGTGGCCGTTGCGTGTCAGTTCGGCCGCATTCGCGGCGAGCAGGGTCTTGGCATACGTCTTGGCTGGTTTGTTCTGAAGTTGCGTGCCAGCGCGATTCGCGGGACGCGAAACGACTTGTAGTGCCAAGCTTGCGAATCGGGTGAGAACCTCCGAACAGGCGTCGGCAGCGCCCGGAACGGCGATGGATCGATCGTCGGGGCAGCGATGGGCTTGCCTTGCGTGTTCCGGCGTGGCGGCGGCCGGAGAGCTGCCTGCGCCCTCGAAGTAGAGAGCTTAGGCGGCCATGCCATGCCCTGATTGCTTCGCCGCAGCATTTGGGTCTGTAATCCGATTGCGTCGGGCGAGTTGTGGATCCACTTCCGTCATGGGGGGCTGCTATCAACATGCGTACCCGTTTTGCCAAACATGGCACGAGGTTCGCATAACTTGGTGCGTGTCAATCCTTACAGCTCGCATCTCCGGGGCCTCAACGCGATCGCCTAGATGGCCTGGTGTTGGTCTTGGGGCAGTTACCGCCGGTCGCTCAGCGGCTGGTTCGTAGGCCGCAGTCGACCACACCAAGTTGCAGTCTACACCGTTGTGTAATTGCCCGCGTCTTCGTCGGCAGCATCGAACCCAGGAATGAAACTATGAAGGTCGCAATCGTCTACAATCGCAAGAGCGAGAAGGTCATCAACGTCTTTGGTACGCGCAACCAAGAGCGCTATGGCCAGAAGGCCATCCAGCGCATCTCGGACTGTCTCAAAAAGGGCGGGCACCAAGTGATCGCTCTAGAGGGAGACCGCGACCTCATCGACAACCTTGAGGAGTTCATGCCGCGCGTCATGAAGGGTGAACGTCCGGGCATGGTCTTCAACCTCGCCTACGGCATCCAAGGTCAGGCGCGCTACACGCATGTTCCCGGCATCCTTGAGATGGTGGGCTTGCCCTACGTTGGCTCCGGACCGATGGCGCACTCGCTGGCACTCGACAAGGTCGTCGCCAAGATGATCTTTTTGCAGCACGGACTGTCGACGCCGGAGTTCGCGGTGCTGGATTCACCCGATCAACCCGTGCCGGACTTGCAGTATCCGCTAATTGTCAAGCCTCGCAACGAAGCCGTTTCGTTTGGCATCAAGATCGTCAACGACGACGCCGAGTTACGTGAGGCGGCAGGCACGATCTTCGAGAAGTATCGTCAACAAGTATTGGTGGAGCGTTTCATTGCCGGGCGCGAAGTGAACGTCGGCTT
>JBNMNW010000158.1:0-13059 GCA_051278165.1 Planctomycetota bacterium
CGATTGGCATCAAGTCGCTCGATGACACCCTGGCCGAAGCCGACGAGTATCTGGCGCGTGGCTTTCGCTGCTTGAAGGTGAAGATCGGCCAGGACATCGACGCAGACATCACCCGCCTCGTGCGGTTGCGTGAGCGAGTTGGGGACCGCATCACCATCCGCGTCGATGCCAACCAGGGCTACGATGTTGTGGCGCTCCAGCAACTGCTTCACGATTGCCGCAAACTCGACCTCGAACTGATCGAACAACCGCTGCCGCGCGGCGGCGATGACGCGCTGCGACAATTGCCACCAGCAAGCCGGCAACTGCTGGCTGCGGACGAGAGCGTCATGACCCCAGAGGATGCCGTCGCGCACGGCACATCGGCCACCGGCTACGGCACGTTCGTCATCAAGCTGATGAAGTGCGGCGGCATCACTTCGGCGCAAGCCATCGCCGCGACCGCCGCGCAAGCCAACATCGAACTGATGTGGGGCTGCATGGACGAGAGCGTGATTGGCATCAGTGCCGCACTGCACACTGCGTTCGCATGTGAGCAAACCCGCTACCTCGATCTGGATGGCAGCCTCGACTTGCTAGAGGACGTGGCCACCGGCGGCTTCGAATTGGTCGACGGCATGATGCGAACACTCGACCGCCCCGGACTTGGCGCCGACTTGCGTGACAACCTGCATACGCTGACCTGAATCCCGAACTGACATGGCCCGCACTTCCTCCCGTCGCACGTTCTTGAAGCAATCGTTGATCGCCAGCTCGGCCGCCGCCATGGCGCCACTGGGTGCGTGCCGCAGCGTCGCACCGGCCTCGCAACTCGACCTGGTGTTGCGCGGCGGCACGATCGTCGACGGCACCGGCAAGGCAGGCTTTGTCGCGGACATCGGCATGCGCGGCGACCGCATCGTGGTGATCGGCGCCATTCCTGGTGGCGATCACCGTGTTGTCGACGCGAGTGGCCTTGTGGTTGCACCTGGGTTCATCGATGTGCATGCGCACACGGATCTGCGACGACAGCCGAAGGGACCAAGCAAGGTCTACCAAGGCGTGACCACCGACATCACCGGACCCGATGGTGGTTCACGATTGCCGCGGCGCCTGTCTGACGACGAATCCACGCTGGTCGCCGATGCAGGGGCATGCGCAAGCTACGACGCATGGGCTGCCGAACATGGTGCGATAGCCATGAACATCGGGTCCTACGTCGGCCATGGCACGGTGCGTCGTCTGGTACTCGGCAACGATGGCCGAGCGCCAACTGCCAAGGAACTGCAGGTGATGCAGAGCCTGATCGAGCAGGCGCTTGAGCAGGGCGCGATGGGCTTGTCCTCGGGGCTCGAATACTTCCCCGGCAACATGACGGCAACCGACGAATTGGTGCAGTTGTGTGCGGTCGCGGCCAAGTTCGATCGCCCCTACGTCACTCACATCCGCAACGAAGATGACCAACTGCTCGAGGCCATCGACGAGGCCATCGAGATCGCGCGCCGCGCCAAGACCTCGCTGCTGATCTCACATGCCAAAGTTGGCGGCAAACCCAATTGGCACAAGGTCGAGCCAATGCTCGAACGCATCGAGCAAGCCCGCCGCGAAGGCCTCGAAGTGCGCTGCGACCGCTACCCGTACGAAGCCTGGTCGACGAGCCTCAGCACGAACTTCCCTGGTTGGTCCAAAGAGGGCGGACACTTCATTAAGCGACTCCAGGACCCGGCGGAGCGGTCGCGCATGCGCGCCGAGACCGAACAGGCCGTTGCCGCCAACGGTGGCTGGGGCACCTTGATGCTCGGCGGCGGACTGGCAGAACAAGACAAGGTGCTGGCGGGTCGCCGGATCGACGAAATCGCAACCGAGCGCGGTGTCGAGCCGTTCGAACTGGCCTGCGAACTGCTGACGCGCGGCAATGTGTCGATCCTCGGCTTCGGCATGAGCGAAGCCAACATGGACCACATCATGGTGCAGCCATACTGCATGGTTGCTTCCGACGGCAGCGCGGTAACCGCTGGTCGTGGTGGCAGCCACCCGCGTTCGTTTGGCACGTTTCCGCGCGCCTGGCGGCGCTACGTGCGCGAACGCAAGTTGCTCAGCGCCGAAGAGATGGTGCGCAAGATGACGTCGCTGCCAGCCCAGGCCCTGCGCATGACCGAGCGCGGCACGCTCGCTCCCGGCATGATCGCCGACGTCGTCGCATTCGATGCGGATCGCTTTACGGACCGCGCGACCTACCTGAAACCACAGCAGTATGCCGAAGGCGTCGCGTATCTGGTGGTCAACGGCAGCCTGGTGGTTGCGGGCGGCAAGCAGGTGCCAGCGATGCCCGGACGCATTGTGCGCGGCTAGTCAACCAGGAAGAACTGGCGGATGAAGGGAACCGCTTGATGAAGCGGTGCTCCGTGCCAGATCTGCCGGGCGCGCCCTATCCGTAAATTGCGCCGAGTCTATTCGGGCATCAATTGGTCGCTTCGAGATCGTCGATGACCAATGAGTGGTTGACTGTTTAGGCCGAGTAGACAGACCGGTGGCGTAGTTGATTGCTCGAAGTAGCTCGCGGCTCGGCGATCGGCTGCATGCGCGTGACGCGGACGCTCAGTTGGTCGAGGCCCGACTTGCGTGCAACATCCGCAATCGTATGACCGAACTCGGAATGCCGGCTTCGTACGCGGTCCGGATGTGAAATCGGGTTCTTCTGGCCACGCTCTTGCCGACTTTGGCTTTGTGCACCAACGCCGCGTGCAAGCGGACCTGCTGGAGACGATGACGGACGACGCCTACTGGCCGTTGCCGAAGTATCGCGAGTTGCTGTTCTCGCAGTAGGGGCTCAGAGAAGCTGGGTAATCTGGTTGGTGCTAGCGTCGCCAAGTGCGTCCAGTGACGGCTGCCAGCGGGCACGACCATCTTGAAGGCGTGTTCCGCCAAGCGAGGAACGCGTTGCCTGCGCGGCGCGGGATGCTCAGCTGAGAATGCACGTTCGACTGTTGCTCACAGTCAGGTGCGACCAGCGCATCATGACATTCTGTTAATGGACGGAGTCGTACACGATCCCGCCGCCGGTCCTCGCGGAGTCTGCGACATGAAGCTTTCGTAACGAAACGAGCCGTCGTGGGGAGGCTATTTGGTAGCTATACGATGCCAAATAGCCTCTCTGTGACTCGCCTGTTCTGGCTGACTGCTGCGATCTCACTGTATCTGTGCTGGTTGCTGCCGGTGTTCTCTCAGGAGGCCTACTACTGGACCTGCGTCCAGCACCCCGACCTTTCGTAATACGATCATCCACCGATGGTTGCGTGGTTGATGTGGGTTGGAACCGGCTTGTTTGGTGATGGGGCATTTGGGATCCGCGCAGGCACTTGGTTGTGCGGTCTTGGCACAACGTGGCTTGGCCTGAAGTTCCTTCGCGACTACGGCGTCGGTTCAGTTGGTCAGCGCATTTGGATGCTGATGGCGATTGGAGTGCCTGCTTTGGCAGTGGCCCGGGTCCTCGCCAACCCGGACGCACCGCTCGACTTCTCGGATTCCCCCGGCTTTCGCTCCGAACATGTCGCCATAGAATCTCGGGGACTTCTCTTCCCTTCCGAATCACCGCATCCGCGTCTGACTACATGAACTCACTTCTCAAAGTAGCCGTTCTTTCCGGCTTGGCGGCAGCAGCCAACGCCCAAGCCTTCAACTGGACCCTCGAAAGTCCCGCGGTGATGCCCGGGGCACGTGAGCGAACTGCCACGGGCACCGACGGTACTCTCTACTACATGTACGGTGGTCAGACCGGCTCGGCCTTCGCCGGTAACGACGAACTCTGGACCTATGACGGGACCAACTGGACCTTGGTGACCGCCTCCGGCATCAGTGCCGGAACGCGCGTCGGTGCCGTTGGGGCCTTCGACACCGCACGCGGTAAGTTCGTGGTCTTCGGCGGCACCAACACCAATGGAGTCAGTGGTGCTCATGACAACGACACGTGGGAGTGGGATGCGATCAACGGCTGGGTCAACGTCACCCCAGCATCAGGCTCACCCGATCCTCGTTGGCTCGTCAACAACGGCGTCTACGTTCCGGGCCTCGGCGTGATCTTCCACGGCGGTGCTGCGTGGGACGCGACGGGAACTGGCTACAAGAGCAACGAGACTTGGCTGTGGACCGGAGGCGGTTGGGCACTGCTGTCCAGTAGTGGCCCAACGATTCAGAACGCGATGATGGAGTATCGCGCCAATGTGGGTGACCTGATCCTGCACGGCGGGCAGAGCTTCAACCCGACCGCTCAACTTGGCGAGACCTGGCGCTTCGACCTTGGGACCGGGGCGTGGACGCAGCTCACCACGGGGGGAACGAATCCCTTCAACAGCTCCAACCCCGCAGAGGGGCTCTTCGCGTCGATGTCGTACTACAACCCGCTCACCGGGATGATGATTGTCCATGGTGGCAACGGCGGCTCCGCCAGTAACAAGACATGGGAATTTGACGGCACGGACTGGACGGAAATCTCGAGCAACGGTTCGTCATGCCGCAACGGCGGCATGCATTGGATCGCCGCGCTGAACAAGGGCGTCTACGGCCCTTGCAACGAGTCCAACGGCACCCAGAACCGCACCCGCTCACACGGTCCCCAGTCTTGGGCCAGCTCGAGTAGCTACGGTCTTGGCTGCAACGGCCAGGGTGGCACGGCACTCTCGTTCGCCGCCGACAACCTCCCGTGGCAAGGGGCGACCTGGAGTGGCACGTGCAACGGCATGAGTGCCGCATCGCCGATCAAGATCGCGATCTGGGGCACCACCACCTCGGCGTTGCCACTTACCGGTCTTCTGGGCGCGGGGCCGGGTTGCACTCTGCTCAACAACAACGATCTGCTCGAGGTAGCCGTCTCGGCCACCACGAGCTACACGGTCATGTTTGCGATTCCTGCCTCACCGTCGTTTGCGGGCCTTCTGTTGCACGTGCAGGCCGGGGAGCTCGACGCTTCGATTGGCAACCTTGCGACTTCGAACGGCATCTCGCTGACCGTCGGCGAGCTGTAGTCGGCGCTCCGACCCTGGCCGCGCGCGCGGACGCTAGGATCCGTGTGCCGGCCGAGTTCACGATGCCGGCCGGAGTGCTCGGCAGCGCCACGCTCGTCGTGCCGAGCATCAACGCTTGCCAGAGCGCCGCTCGACAGCGACCTCCAACGGCGTGCTAGCAGCCGCTAGTTGACGAACTGCAGGCTGTCGATGAACACCGAGCCGATCGCATGACTCGGGTCATCGAAGTAGAGGTAGAGCGAGACGATGTGCGTCAGGTCGGCGCCGGTGAAGGCACTGAGCGGCACGCGAATCGTCGTCATCGCGCTCTTGGTGTAGTCGCCCGCGGGATCGGTGACCTGCGCGGTCGAACTTGCTGCAAACAGTGCGATGCTAGCGGCGATACCGATGCTTGGGCTGAGGCAACGGGGGATGTTCATGCAGCCTGTAGCGACAGCGCGCAAACGATCTGGACAGTCTAATTGTTAGAATCGTTAGGTGCGTGGTCTTGGAAGAGCCGGTCGAACCCGTTTGACACCGAATTGGTCACTTCAAAACACGCTGATGACCAATGAACGGTTGTCGGAGTTAGCCGACTTTGCACAGCGTTGGCGGACGGATGCCGCAACGTTGCGAACGCCTGGCACAGCGCTTCACAGCGTGGCCACCAGGCACTCTCAGAAGGAACGGGCGCTGCCAAACGTGGGCTCGCTGCAGGGCATGCCCTGCAGGTGCGACGCAACGCCGGTCAGTCGCCACAGATGAATCATGACGGCGTCACTCGCCGTGCATCCATCGCTGAGCGTGGTCTCGGGGTGCCGCCGAGTGGCGGCAGCTGCCAGCCGAAACGGTGCGGCCCGCGGGGTAGCGGGCCGCCGGCCTACTAGGCCTTCAATTGCTTGGCCAACGCTTCGAGGTCTGTGACCTTCTGCTTGGCTTCGGTGATGATTTCGTCGATGCGCTTGAGAGTGCTCTTGGTGCGCTCAAGCTCCTTCTCGTCATCCTTGTTCTTCTCGAGATCGGCGCGATATCGGGGCAGGTATCCCTTCATCGTCTCGATCTGCGCGAGGTGGCGAGCTTTGACGCGCTCGTATGCATGGGCGAAGGCCACGCCGTCCTTGTTGCTCTTGGCGGCGTCGATGAGCATGTCATCCACGAACGACTCTGGTGCAGCTCCGGCCGGTAGGCGCATGCCGGTCTTGAAGGCATCGTAGACAGCCTGGCAGGCCGCCATCTTGGCTTCTGCCGTGACGTCGCGACCGCGTGCCGAGCTGGCCAATTCGGCCATCTCAAGGACGAAGAGCATTCCCTCGGCCCGAGCCTTGGTTTTGCCACTGATGCCAGTGCTGGCGATCATGGCCTTGGCGTCCTTGGCGTTGATCTTACCCATGCCGAGCTGTGCCATCAGCCACTTCTTCTGGTCGACCTTGCTGCCGGCTTCGACCTCAGCAGATAGCTTCGCGTAGTCAGACGCTGCTGCCACGATGTTGCTCATCGAGTACAGGTCGCGCGGAACCTTCTTCGTGATCGCGGTGCCGTCGGCGCCAAGGATGGCCATCGACGGGAAGCCACGGAACTCGTAAGTCCGCAGCAAGTCATCGTCTTTGCGATCCTCGATCTTGGTCATGACGGACGCGAACAGGATGGCGTTTTCTTTGCCCCAGGCCTTGAAGTCTTTGTTGGAGAACACACGGTTCTCCAGTGCGATGCACGGGCCTCAAGCGGCGTAGGTGCGCGTGAAGTACGCGAAGATCGGCTTGCCGGTCTTCTTGGCTTCGGCCTTGGCGGCGTCGAAGTCGGTCACCCAACTACTGTCCTTGAACCACTCGTGGGTCTTCATCTCGGCGTAGTTGGCCACCATCTTCTCTTGGTCGAAGGTGCGTTGAGCAGATAGCTCGGTGGTGAGTAGGGCCACCAGCGGGATGAGCGCGAGGCTTGGTCGGGTCAGCAAATTCATTGGTTCTCCAGTAGGGGGAAGGCGCCGCTTCAGCGGCGAGGTGCAGCGGACAGCCTAGTGCCTTCGTCGCGGCTGCGATCGCGGCAGGCGAGATGAGTCAAATTCGGGACGGGCGACAGCTCCTCGCTGCCACGCTCGGTCGGACGTGATGGCGCATTCGGGGCCCCATCTATGCCGTGTTGCGCCTCATGTCCGAGTCGTATTGCCGTTGGAGATGGATTGGCGCAGGCTCTGTGCTTGACCAAGCCGCAGAAGGTGGCACGGGTAGGCACAGAGGGGCACAACCTGGCACAGAGGGGCACAACCTGGCACAGCTATAGTGTTTGAGTCGGCAATAAGTGGGCACACTGCCGCGCCAGGTCTGTCGAGGCGACTTCCAGCGATACGATTTCGCCCATTCTGTGATCAGCTCCTGCTGCATGCGGCGGCGCAATCGTTGCCTCGTCAGGCTTCAAAGTCAGTGATTGCTTTGCAGGTAGGCAATGATGTCAGACGACTCGTGCATCCAAGTGTCGTCGCTATCACTGGTGATGCGCAGGCAGGGAACCATGCCTTTCCCCCGTGGCTTTGATCAGCTCTGCTTCATGTTCTGGCTGACTCGTTTTGTTGCGTAGCTCAACAACGAGTTGGTGCGTTTAGATGTGGTCCAGAACCTTGATGCAGAAGGGGCAGGTAGGAATGTAGTAGAGAGCTAGGTTCGTCATGTGAGATGGATCCATGATTCAGAAGCTGTGCAATGGTCCGTGATCTTGCGGCTCGGTGCCGGCCTTCATGCTCAGCCCTGCACAGGCGTCCGCATGGTCACCAACTCCTCTGCTGACGTCGGGTGAATGCCAATGGTTGCATCGAGTTGCGCCTTGGTCACTCCCACCTTCATGGCAACCGCAAACCCCTGGATGATTTCTCCGGCGTCGGGGCCAACCATATGGATGCCCAAGACCTTGTCGGTCTTCTTGCACACAATGATCTTCATCATGGTGCGCTCTTCCAGACCCGAGAGGCTGTGCTTCATGGGCTTGAAGGCCGATCGGTAGACCTCGACATCGAACCCCTTCTCCCTGGCCTCGTGCTCGGCGAGTCCAACGGAGCCGCAAGCGGGCTGGCTGAATACCGCGGAAGCCACGTTGTCATACTTGGGCTTGGTCGGGTTGTTCTTGAACAGGGTCTCCACCAGGGCCATGCCCTCGTGCAGTGCCACGGGCGTTAGGTTGATTCGGTCGGTGACGTCGCCAATCGCATACACGCTGTCCGCTGAAGTCTTCGAGTATTCGTCAACGATGACTACGCCACGTTCGTTGGTGTCTACGCCCGCTTCTTTAAGGCCAAGGTTCTGGGTGAGCGCGGAGCGTCCTGTTGCGTAAAACACAACATCAGCCGTATGTGTGCTGCCGTCGGTGAGCAGGCAGGCTAGGCCGTTATCCGTCTTCTCGATCTTCTCGACGTTCATGTTGAAGCGAAGATCGACGCCCTTCTTGATCATCTCGTCGCGGAGATGGGTGCGCACGTCGGCATCAAAGCCGCGCAGGAATAGCTCGCCGCGGTAGAGCTGGGTGACTTGCGACCCCATGCCATTAAAGATGCCCGCGAACTCCACGGCGATGTATCCGCCGCCGACGATGAGCACGCGCTTGGGCTGCTCTTCAAGATGGAAGACTGCGTTGGAGTTGATGGCATGTTCGCAGCCTGGGAAGGTAGGGATGTCGGGCCAGCCGCCAACCGCAACCAGGATATGCTTGGCGGAATAGGTTTGGTCTCCCACCTGTACGGTATGCGCATCGACCAAGTGACCGCGGCCTTCGACTAGCTCAACACCAGCGTTATCCAGTAGCGTCCGGTAGATGCCGTTGAGCCGAGCAATCTCGGCATCCTTTTTGGCGATCAAGTTCTTCCAGCTGAAAGAGCGCTCACCTACTTGCCAGCCAAACCCTTCGGCCTCTTTGAAGGCTTCGGCATAGTGAGAGGCGTAGACCAATAGCTTCTTGGGCACGCAACCGACGTTTACACAGGTGCCACCGAGATAGCGTTCTTCGGCCACGGCGACTTTGGCGCCGGTTTGCGCGGCCATGCGGCTGGCGCGCACGCCTCCGGACCCCGCCCCAATAACAAACAAGTCGTAGTCAAATTTAGGCATTAGCTGACAGCAAGCGCTTCGTTCTTCGGTCTATTGAATCTAGGCAATACATGACGCGAACGCTGCGCAAACCGATGTTCCGGATGCCATTGCGGCGCCTGCATTGTTGGCTGACACTACCTGCCTCGAACCCCGTGTCAACGCAGTGTGAGCGCTCGGTCCACCAGTATGGAACGCGCTCAATCGGTTGAGCGCGAGGCGGCGCCATGGCGAAGACATGCGAGTCGCAGTGGCGGGTCGCTGGTCGCGGAGCAAGAGAAGCGCAGCCTTGCTGTGCGCGGCTTCCCTGGGCCTCGCGGGATCACACCAGCGACGTTCTAGTGGTGGCGCAGCGAGCGGCAGCAAAGGGGTGGCAGCACGCATGACCCTTCCATGAGGGGGTCGCCATCATGGTCCCCGACGCGGGCTTTGCGCCACAGGCGGTCACCAGGCCGACGGCACAGAGGTTACGATGGCATTGGGGCGAGTGTTCCCGCGCGAGTAAGCCACAAGGACCTCGGTCGTCAGCTACCTCGACCGTTAGTGCGCACGAACGGCATACTGCTGGCGTGCCGGCTGAACGAGCCGAGCGAAGACCGCAATGCCGCAACACTACAAAAGCTGGTACGATGAGTTCCTGAACCCGCCCGATGTCGAGGCACTTCGAACTTGGATTGGCTCGGATCCCGAGTTCTTGTCATCACTCGACCGGGATGGCGAGACGCCGTTGCGGCTTTGCATCGATTGCGGTCCAGTTAGTTTTGTCAGGCTATGCATTGAGCGTGGTGCCAACCCCAATGCGCCGACCGATGACTGCGGCTACACCGACATGCTTTCTGCCGTCGAACGTGATGGCGAAGATGCGGTGAGAATCGTTCGGCTGCTGCTCGCGGCGGGGGCAAACGTCGATGGCGACCAGGACTACGAGTACGCTCAGCCGCCCCTGATCAAGGCGTGCCGCTTTGCACGCCTCGATCTCGCCGAGGTGCTTCTCGATGCTGGCGCGAAGATCAATCTCGAACACGATGACGACACCGCGTTGATTGCTGCAACTCGACATGGCCACGCGGAGATCGTCGCACTGCTGCTGGCGCATAACGCAGATACGACGATACAGCCTCTCTGCCACCCGTCGGTATTGGCGCTCGCACGGGAGTCGGTGCATCCAGAGCGAGACCGGATCATCACGATGCTTGTGAATGCTGCCAGAGGGTCAAACTAGCTGATTAGGGCCTTCGAATGGCTGTTTCGTGTGCACTAACGTGAGACCATTGGAGTTGGTCCGCGCTCGATCAAAATATCAGACACTGAGAAGATCCCGGTCGGCCGTAGAGTGCGCGGATGCGCCTTCCAATCGACGAGATTCGGCCCGACTTCGAGCGCCGCCTCGACGAGTCCAGACGGCTCGTGGTTACTGCGGAAACGGGTGCCGGCAAGTCGACGCGCATCCCCGTTTGGCTGGCCGAACGATTCGATGGGCTGATCCTCGTCGTAGAGCCGCGACGGATTGCGTGTCACGCACTGGCCGAGTTCTTGGCCGCCGAGCGTGGCGAAAAAGTCGGCGCCTACTTCGGCAGCCGCGTCCGGTTCTCCGACCGGTCGGGACCGGCAACGCGGGTGCTGTTTTGCACGCCCGGCGTGGCACTGCGAATGCTTGCGGGGTCTTTGAAGTTGGGCGCGCTGGTTGTTGACGAGTTTCATGAGCGCTCTTGGCAAGTCGATCTCGTGGTCGCTGCGGCCACCAGTCTGCCGGCGCTGCGCGACGTGCCGCTGATCCTGACTTCGGCGACCATCGATGCGGAGAGCGCGGCGGCCACCTTGGCCGCGACCACGCTGCACGCTACTGGTCGCACCTTCCCCGTCGAGGTGCAGCATGCGCCCGGATCGATCGAGCCTAGCACCGAGTCGATCGGTCGGCGGGTTGCCGGCGTCATCACTGAGGCGCTGGTGCAGCATGAAGGCGAGGTGTTGGCGTTCTTGCCAGGAATGAGAGAGATCCGCGCGGTGGAAGTGGCGCTGGGCCGGATTGCCGAGGACGTGTTGATTGTGCACGGCTCCCAGCCGCCCGAGGCGATGCGGCGGGTCTTTCAGAAATCGGATCGCCGCCGCGTCTACTTGGCGACGAACGTTGCTGAGACCTCGATCACGTTGCCTGGCGTTCGCATCGTCATCGACAGTGGTTTGGCGAAGACCAAGCTGCATCGGGCTGGCCGAGCGGTGTTGGCCACCACGCCGATCTCCAATGCCTCGATGCAGCAGCGCGCTGGCCGCGCTGGCCGGATCGCACCAGGGGTGTGCATTCGGATGTGGTCCGAGCGCTTTCGAGCCGACGCCTACCAGCGGCCTGAGATCGAACGCGTCGAGTTGGACGACCTGCTGCTGCAGGCCGCTGAGCTTGGCTTGGTAGGGGCCGCCTTCGACGCCGCGATCTGGATCACGCCACCACCGGCCTTCGCCGTCGAGCGCGCGCTGGATCGCCTGCGTTCCCTGGACGCGGTCGATGTCGAGGGGCTGACGTCGCGCGGTCGAGCCTTGGCCAAGCTGCCGGTGTCCGCCGAGGAGGCGGCCTTGCTGGTCGGCGCGCCGGCGGACCTCGCCGCATCCGTCTGCGATTTGGTGGCCATCTTGCAGGCCCGTGGCTCACTGCTCAGGGATGTCTCCGACTTGCACGGCTCCGCGCGTGAGGCGGTGGATGAAGCGCGGCTCGAGTTGCTGCAGGGTGTCACCGACGAAGTGACTACCAGTCTGCGGCTACTCAGAAAGGGTTCGGCCCAGCGGCACCATCTGAGCGGGCGGCGTCTTGACGAGGCCCGCACGATCGCTCGCCAATTGCGCGACCTCACTGGCGCGCGGGGTGAATCGTTGGTGGGCCTGGCCGAGTACATCGTCACTCGCTTGCCAGCCGCGGGCTTCGTGCTCAGGCCGCGGGCCAGCCGCGAGAAGGGTCGTTCGATGCCTTGGGCAAACGGCGCCATCGAAGTTCAGGTCTATGCGTTCCAGCCCGTCGACCACGGCGTCGAGTTGCCTAAATACAACGCGGCCGTGATCCTCGAGACCGACTGGGTTGCCTCCGTCAAAGGCATCGTCGGCATCGGCCGCATGATCTTGCCGACGACCGTCAATACCCTGGCAGCGGCTGGACTCGGCGACGCCACGCTCGCGGGAATCAAGTTGGAGAAGAAGTCTGGCGGCCGGGTAAAGATCTCGGCCGAGCGCTTGGTGAAGCTCGCCGGAGTCACGTTGGCGACTGGCGAGGTGGAGCTTCGCGGCACCGACCTGCACCGCGCGATCGCCGAACTGGTGTTGGAAAACCGTCTCTTCAAGGGCGCTCGCGATGCCGTGCGCGATGCGCTCCACGGCTGGCGCATACTCGCCGCATGGCAAGGAGAACCGCTTGCCGAATCGCTGGCCATCTCGGCGCCGGAACCAGTCGACGATGTCGATTGGTTGACGCAGCGCATCGCCACCCTCGGTCTCGAGACCAGTGCCGATCTACCGCTCATTGATCGCGATGACCTGGTCCCGAATCTCGAGACCGAGACCGGCATCCCGAGCTGGGAGAGCGAGCAAGTGCTCAAGCACTTTCCACGCATCTGGAGCCATCAGGGCGGTCTCTACTCCTGCACGGTGATGCCCGGATCTCGGCGCGTTCATCTCGAACCGCTCGACGCCAAGGCGCGCAAACTCAAGGAACCGGCGGCTGGCTCGCTACCACGGTTCTACGGCTTTGGTGTGACCTTCCAGCAGGGCAGTCGCCGGCTGTCGCTTCGGTAGCAGTCTGCGTCGCTGGACTCGTGCCGAAGACGATCCGTGAAACGAAGCGCGTCGTGCTGGGCGTGGCGCAGCGCCTCAACCCGTAAGGATTGCGGGCCGTGCGCCGCAACATCGATCGCACTAGGTCGATCGGGTGCGCCGCAGTGGCACTGGCCGGAGCCACCGTTGGCTTTGTGCCGGCCACGGCTCAAAGCCTGGCCCACAGCGAATGTGGCTGTGGCTGTGGCTGCGGCGATGTC